>JBDTWO010000052.1:0-27028 GCA_040006635.1 Chloroflexota bacterium | reverse complement strand
AGCCCGCCGCAAACCATTTAAGGGAAATCAATATGCAACCAACATTGGCTTATATTGAAAATTTGGCACGCAAATCAGGCGAGATTTTGCGGGCTGGCTATAACACTGAACATCAAGTGGGCTATAAAGGCGAGATCGACCTGGTGACGGAGATCGATCATCAATCTGAGAAATATTTGCTGGGCGAGGTGCAACGGGATTTTCCCGCGCATCATATCTTCGCCGAGGAGAGCGGCATCATTCAGGGGAATGACGAGAACATCTGGTACATCGATCCGCTCGATGGGACAGTGAATTACGCTCACCATATCCCGGTCTTTTGTGTTTCGATCGGGTATGCCTTTCAAGGTCAGTTGACGTTGGGCGCAGTGTACGATCCCTTGCGCGATGAGATGTTCACTGCTGAGCGCGGCAAGGGTGCCTATTTAAATGGGAAACGTCTGCATGCCTCGGCTACTTCTGAATTGAGGCGGAGCCTGTTGGTGACGGGTTTTCCGTATGACACCTGGAATACCAAACTGGATAATTTTGCCAACTTCGAAAAATTTGGCAAGCTGACACAAGGTGTGCGTCGCCTTGGTTCGGCTGCGCTGGATCTTTCGTACGTGGGCGCCGGTCGCTTCGATGGCTTTTGGGAACTCTCACTCAAACCTTGGGATGTGGCGGCGGGTGGTTTGGTCTGTTTGGAAGCGGGGGCAATCGTCACCAATATTCAAGGCAAAGCCGATTTTATTTCCGCGCCGCAATCGATCCTTGCCGCTGCGCCGGGAATCCACGCCAGAATGTTGGAAGAATTGGGCAAAAGCTAAGAAAACCGGCTCGTCAAAATTATAATGATATTCAGATGGAAAAGCTCCACGAAATGTATGTAAAATAGATGGAGTTCATCTGAAGCCATGTCTGTAAAACCGATCCCGATCAGTAAGACCAAAATCATCGCGCCTCATCGTCGCCCTGAATTGCTCTCCCGCTCACGTTTGCTGGAGAGTCTGAAGACGTTGTTGAGCAATAAGTTGTTATTGCTCTCCGCACCGGCGGGTTATGGTAAGACCTCCCTCATGATCGATCTGGCGCATCATGTAACGATGCCGGTGTGCTGGCTCGCGCTCGATCTGCTCGACCGTGACCCTCAACGCTTTCTGGCTTATTTGATCGCGTCTCTGGCTGAGCGCTTCCCCGGTGTGGGTGAAACTTCCAAAAACCTGCTGAAGCAATTGAAATCCATTGAAAAAGATTCTGAGACATTATTGGTCACGTTGACCAATGAGCTTTATGAATGCGTGGAAGATGATTATCTGCTTATCATCGATGATTACCATTTGCTGGATGATACGCCGGTCATCTCGTCCCTGCTCAATCGTTTTCTCCAACTGGTGGATGAGAATTGTCACGTTCTGATCTCCTCACGTTCCCTGCCCGATCTGGATGATGTCACGTTGATGGTGGCACGCGAACAGGTGGCAGGCTTGAGCCATGCCGAACTGGCTTTTATACCGCGCGAGATCCAGGCGTTGTATGCCCAAAACCATCATCAACATCTTTCTGATGAAATGGCAAAAGAACTTGCCGAGCAAACCGGGGGTTGGATCACCGGCATGGTGCTTTCGAATCTAAATGGCGTGCGTATCTCGGGTGTGGATACGTTCGCCTATCTGGGACGCCAGGTACTTGACCAACAGCCTGAGCATGTGCGTGAATTTTTATTGCGGACTTCCCTGCCGGATGAATTCAACGTCGAGTATTGTGAAAGCGTCCTTGCCCCGCTCTACCCTGGACCCCAAAACTGGTTCGCCCTCATGGGCCTGATCCTCGAAAAGAATCTTTTCATACTCCCGCTCGGCGAAGACGGCCGCTGGCTTCGATATCATCCACTTTTCCGTGAATTTCTACAAACGCGATTAAAAGAAGAGCACCCGCATGAGATCAGAGCCATGCTTGAACGTATGGTCAAGACCTACGAGCAAGCCGGTGAATGGGAAAAAGCCTACGCAACCTGTAAACAGTTAAATGACCCAGCCGCTCTTGCGGATGTGGTTGAAAATTCAGGTACAGCCATGCTGCAATCCGCATTGGTTACGTTGGAAGGCTGGGTTAACGTCCTGCCACCATCTATGGTGGTGAAACGCCCTGGTCTGATCTCGTTGTTGGGTCCTTTATCTGCAATGAAAGGCAACTTGCAAGAATCCAGCAGGTTGCTCGATAAAGCCGTATCGGTATACCGGAAAGGACGCGATAAAGCCGGTCTTACGCTTGCCTTAACACGCCGCGCCAATACACTACGGCTTTTGGGAAGCTACAACGCATCGATGCATGATATTGATGAGGCTTTGCATCTGGCTGAAGCCAACCCCACGTTTCAGCCTTTGTATGCCGAAGCCTTGCGCCTGAAAGGTTTGAACCTTTATCGCCTCGGCGAATCGCGTCAGGCGGTTGATATGCTTGAACACTCGCTCTCACTCTATACCGCCATGAACGAAACAGGTCGAATCCCCACCGTATTGATGGAGACCGGTATGGCGCACCGGGCGATCGGTGATATTGAATCTGCTCGGCATTCATACCAGGCAGCATTGAAGATCCAGGTATCTGAAAAGAACCTTTATTATCAGGCTGAGACTTTGAATAACCTTGCGGTTCTCTATCATCTTGTCGGCGAATATGAACTTGCCATCGAGACATTTGAGAACGGACTTACCTGTGCACGTAAAAGTCGCAACCAGCGTACTGAGTGTGTTTTGCTTGCGGGTATGGGCGATTTATACAGCGAAGTTGACGAGTATGATGCCGCGTTGCGGGCTTACCAACAGGCTGAATTGCTGGCTGATGAATTACCCGGGTTCTTTATATCCAATTACCTGATACTAGCGCGAGGGAGCCTGACGTTGCGGCAAGCAAACCTGGAGGCTATAACACAAATACTTACGACGGCGCACAAAACAATAAAGACCAGCCATTCGGTGTACGAACAAGGCCTATGGAATTTGTTAAAAGGTCGTTTGCAGCTTATACAAAAAAAACCAAGAAAGGCAATACCACTTCTGCAGGAGTGTAAAAGATCTTTCACACAGGATGGGCGTGATCTAGAGACTCTGTGGAGCACTATCTGGTTGACCGTTGCCTACAATCAGGCTGGGCAGATTCAAAAAGCCAGGGATGAAATTGATGAGGTGCTCAAATCTGCTGGCGTGCCTGATCATGCCTTATTGATCACAATACTTCAAGCTGCTCCCTATCTGGCAGATTTAAAAAATGACCCGCAAGTTGGGCGGCAGCTGAATACGTTACTTGAGAAATCTAAAAAACTGAAGGAAAGGTTACCAGCCATTCGCAGGGTATTAAGGCACCATGCGCAGTCCATTCAAATTCCGGTGGCAGGTTTATCTATCCGGGCATTTGGGCGGCCCGAGGTCACTGTCAATGGGAGAGTTGTGGGCATGCCTGATTGGCGAACCCAGTCTGTAAGGGATCTATTCTTCTATTTTCTGTATAGGCGGGATGCCATCACAAAAGAACAAGCTGGCGAAGCGCTCTGGCACGAAACAGTTGATGCGCAAGCCCTGAAAAAGCGCTTTAAAAATGAAATTTATCGCCTGCGCCGCGCAGTGGGTAGAACGGTCATTGTTTTTGACGAAGAATATTATCTATTCAATCGTGCGCAGGACTATGAATATGATGTAGAAGCCTTCGAGATCTATCTGAAGCGCGCCCAGAAAGCCAAGGATATTTCAGAACAGATTGAATGGTATCAAAAGGCTGTTGATGTGGTTCAGGGCTCCTATCTTTCCGATGTGGATGCCGATTGGGTTGTGCAGGAACGCGCCCGTCTGGGACAGGCTTATGGTGTAGCTTTAGAAGAACTGGCACGCCGATATCTAAACGTCAATCAACTTGAGAGATGTACCGCGGTTTGTCAGTTGGGACTTAACCTGGATTCTTGTAACGAGGTGCTCTATCAATTATCCATGCGCGCTTATGCTGCCATGGGCGATCGTACCGCCATTGCGCGGTTATTTCAGGCTTGCAAGGCGGCTTTGGAGGCTGGACTTGGTTTGCCCCCGTCTCTGGAAACTGCAACACTATTTCGTGAATTGACCATTTGATCGAAGCCCGGCGATTTGGCTGGGAAAAATTTGCAGTCTGTTTTGCATCCTAGGGGGCGGTATCATGGGCGAAATCAATAAGAAAGAGGCAACCCATGAAAACCAAGCTTACTCAATTTTTCATCTACATCAATAACATCGATCGTCGTTATATGCAATATGCCTACTTTGCGTTCATGCTGGCAATGTTTATCCTGCGTGTTCCCGAGGATGGCAGCGGCGGGACACGCTAGGTCAAGGCAGAGTGACTTATGGCAATGTTGACACTTAACGGTTATCCCGCGTCCTCCTTGGGCTTGCGGAAACCCACCAGTCCGCGCACGGGCTTGCATCGTTTGTTTGCTGCGGCGATTGTGAGCGATCAATTCCGCGAGACCCTGCTTAGCAAACCAGACGAAGCCCTCGCAAACGGTTACCTGGGTCAGACCTTTATGCTGACCGATCAGGAGCAGACGCTCATAAAATCCATCCGGGCTGATACGTTGACCGACCTGGCGCAAAAAGTTAATCGAGCGCTTAAAAGCGTTTAAGCCCAAAGAAAAAAGACGGCCTCAGCAACAAAACATTATTCGTGCGCTGATGCGCGTACTGGGTGGCGCGGCGGATTGGGGGGGCGGTGAGAAGGGAATCACTGTGCCCCGCGTCGACCTTTTAATTTACTCATATGATAAGAAAAACGGCAAACGCATTGAACTCCAGCGATGAGCTTGAAGGAATCCTTCAAGCTTTTGCCGATTTAAACATGGTCATTGATCCAAGCGGGGTGATCTTGGAGTACAAACCCGGTTATTTCCTTCCCATGGATAGGCCCGAGATCGAACCAGGTCAAAAAATACAAGCTGGCTTTTCAGCGGCACTGACTGAAAAGTTCGAGCAGGTTTTAAATGTCACCCGGCAAACTGGTCGTGTACAAGCCTTTGAATATCAGGTGATGCTTGCAGGCCGCGAGCATTGGTTCGATGCGCGTCTCGCACCGGTCTCAGAAGCGCGGATCATATTTACAGCACGCGATATTACAAAAAGCAAAGAGACTGAAAACCGGATGAAGCAACACGTGCATCAGCTTTCGGTACTCCGATCCATTGACCTGGCGATCGCTTCGGGTCTGGACCTGAACCTGCTGCTCGCCATGCTGCTGGATCAACTGACCGAGCTGATGCAGATCGATGCGGTGGCGATCCTTTTGCAGAATCATCAAACGCATCTGTTGGAATTTACAGCGGGCAAAGGCTTCCGTTCCACAAGTTTGCAATATACGCATTTGAAAATCGGGGAAGGCTATGCGGGGCGGGTGGCATTGGAAAGAAAATTGCTGAACGTACCCAACCTCAAAGAGAATCAAATGGAGTTTGGACGCTCGCCGTTATTTACGGTCGAGGGTTTCGTTGCCTATTATGGCGTACCCCTGATCGCCAAGGGCCGGGTCTTGGGCGTGCTCGAAATGTTCCAGCGTTCATTGTTACAGCCCGATGCTGAATGGTTGAACTTCCTCAATATGGTTGCGGGTCAGGCGGCGATCGCCATCGATAGCGCCATTATGTTCCGTGAATTACAGAGATCGAACATCGAATTAAGCGTTGCTTATGATGCCACTATCGAAGGGTTGACGCGGGCTTTGGATCTGCGTGACAAGGAAACCGAGGAACATACCCGGCGGGTTGCGGATACAGCTGTCAGACTAGCTGTACATTTAGGGGTTGGCGAAACAGACCTGATCCACATCCGACGCGGAGCGATCCTGCATGATATTGGCAAGGTGGCGATTCCGGATCGCATCCTGTTGAAACCGGGACCCCTGGCGGAGGATGAATGGCAGGTTATGCGTCGGCATCCCGGCATTGCGGTTGACCTGCTGTCTTCCATAGCTTATCTTGCGCAAGCTTTGGAAATCCCGCATTGGCATCATGAAAAATGGGATGGCACGGGCTATCCGGATCACTTACGCGGGGATGCGATCCCGTTCGCGGCAAGATTGTTTGCCCTGGTGGATGTATACGATGCGTTGACGTCCAACCGCCCGTATCGGACGGCCTGGTCGAAACAGGAGACGCTTCAATACATTGAGAGCCAGGCGGGCCAGCATTTTGACCCAGTGATCGTGCCGAAGTTCTTGACCTACATGAACAGCCGCGCCGTCTAGCAGTTTACAATCGTGGTCAATGCTCTTGACCATCGTATCCAACGGGATTAGAATATCGCCCTGCTTGCCCTCGTAGCTCAGTGGATTAGAGCGTTTGCTTGCGGAGCAACAGGTCGCGCGTTCGAGTCGCGCCGAGGGCACCAGAATAAAAAAAGGAGCGGATTGATCCGTTCCTTTTTTTGTTTGAATGTCATTGCAGATGCCGGGGTTGTTGAAGTTCTCACGTATCATCGGGGGATATGAAAAAACCTCACATTCTTTTGACCAATGATGATGGGATCCGTTCACCCGGGCTTTGGGCGGCAGCCGCTGCGCTTGCTAAGCTGGGATATGTGACCGTGTCCGCGCCGCGCGAGCAATCTTCAGGGATGGGACGTAGTTTGCCGAATACGTCAGATGGGATCATTTCTGAAGAGCAGGTGCAGGTCAATGGTCAAGAATGGAGCGCGTACGCAGTGAGTGGAAGTCCCGCGCAGGCGGTCCTGCACGGCGTGTTGGAAGTCCTGAAATTTAAACCGGACTTGGTCGTTTCGGGAATCAATTACGGCGAGAATGTCGCCTCGGGTGTGACCATTTCAGGGACGGTGGGCGCTGCGATGGAAGCGGCGTCGCTGGGCATCCCCGCCTTGGCAGTTTCATTGGAAGCCCATTCGAAATATCATCTTTCGTATTCTGATGAAGTGGATTTTTCTGTTGCTGCCGGGTTCACTGTGCAAATTGCCCGCTTGTTGTTGGAAAAGAAACTCTTACAGGACGTGCATCTTTTGAAAGTGGATGTGCCTTCGGATGCGACGAAGGATACACCCTGGCAGTTGACGCGGGTTTCGCGGCAGAGATATTATGAACCGGTTGCGCCCGAGCGCGCTTCGTGGAATGAACCAGGTGTAATGGGATATCGCGAATCAGCTGCGCTCAAACATGAACCACAAGATACGGATGTGTATGTTCTGCGGACGAAGCGCTGGGTGTCTGTCTCGCCGTTGAGCCTTGATCTTAGTTCTCGCGTCGATCTGGCATTGCTGGATAAGATGCTGAGGAAATAAATTAACCACAAAGGACACGCAGAGCACCAAGGTTTTCCTTTGTGAACTTTGTGTCCTTCGTGGTTGAGAAGAACTTAATTGAAGTGGGGACTGAACTTCGCGGAAAGTTTTTCCTTGGGCATGAAGCCGGTGACGCGTTCCTTGACCTCGCCGCCCTTGATGAACAGCAGGGTGGGGATGCCCATCACGCCGTACTTCATCACCAGGTTGGGGTTCTCGTCCGCATCGATCTTGACGACTTTCACTTTGCCATCCCATTCACCAGCCAGTTGTTTGACGACCGGGTCGAGCATCTTGCAAGGCTGGCACCAGACCGCGCTAAAATCAACCAGCACGGGTTCGCTGGAGTTCAATACTTCAGTTTCAAACGTTCCTTCATCTACGTGGATTAAATCAGCCATTTGTGCCTCCAGGTGCTTGGACGCATTATAGCGCGCGGCTCTTACGTTGACGGTGAATATTTCCCATGTTAGAATGCAGTCCGCTTTACCCATAACAATGGGCGCGTAGCTCAATGGCAGAGCAGCGGCCTTTTAAGCCGTTTGTTGAGGGTTCGAGCCCCTCCGCGCTCACAAAAAAATCCTCCGTACGAGGATTTTTGTTTTAAGTCATAAATATTTTAAGCATAGCGTTGCTTTTATCTTCGAACACACGTGCTATAATGCCATCAACCCCAGCACTGATCACCGATAACTGGCTCACTCATGTCCTTCGCCCACCTTCACGTCCACACGGAATATTCCCTGCTTGATGGCTTCTCGAATATCAAGAAGCTGGTCAAACGCGTCAAGGAATTGGATATGCCCGCCGTGGCGATCACGGATCACGGCACGATGTTCGGCGTGATGGACTTTTACAAAGCGGCGACAGACGCAGACATCAAACCGATCATTGGCGTGGAAGCTTATATGGCGGCGCGCACAATGAGTGACCGCGATTCGAAACTGGATCGCACATCGTCGCATTTGTTGTTGCTCGCAGAAAATGAAACCGGATATAAGAACCTGCTCAAGATCTCGTCCGCTGCGCAATTGGAAGGCTTCTACTACTATCCGCGCATCGATCGGGACTTTTTAGCGGCTCACTCCGAAGGGATCATTGCCACCTCTGGATGTATGTCCGCAGAGATTCCGCGGGCGTTGTTGAACGACAACCCTGAAGAAGCTGTCAGACGCATGAACTGGTATTACGATGTCTTTGGCAAAGACAACTTCTTCGTTGAACTCCAACAGCACAACATCAAAGAGATCACCGACTTAAATAAAAAACTGCTTGAGATGGGGGCGCGTTATTCGGCGAACTATATTGCCACGAACGACGTGCATTACATCAATCAAGGCGACTCGCGTTTGCAGGATATCCTGCTTGCGATTCAAACCAATACCCTGCTTACCGATCCTGACCGCATGCGCATGACGGATGATTCATATTATCTGCGCACGCCGGATGAGATGAACGTGTTGTTCGCGGAAGTCCCTGAAGCATTGAGCAATACCTTGTTAATTGCCGAACGCTGTAACGTGGACTTGAGCTTCAAGGGTTATCACTTGCCTGATTTCCCTGTCCCTGCAGGCTATACAGCCGAATCCTATTTACGTTACTTGTGTAATGAAGGGGCGAAGAAACGCTACGGGGAACGCGCCACCAGCCCCGACGTCCAGGAAAGAATCGATTACGAGTTGAGCGTCGTCCACAAAATGGGCTTCGATGCCTACTTCCTGATCGTGTGGGATCTGTGTCATCACGCCAAAGAAAATAATATTTGGTATAACGCGCGCGGATCGGCGGCAGGATCGATCGTTGCATACGTGTTGGAGATCGCGCTGGTCGATCCGCTCAAGCATGATCTGTTGTTCGAACGTTTCTTGAACCCCGGACGTATCTCGATGCCCGATATTGATCTCGATTTCCGCGATGACCGCCGCAGCGAGATGCTCGAATATACAACGAACAAATACGGCAGCGACAAGGTCGCACAGATCATCACGTTCGGCACGATGGGGACGAAAGCCGCGCTGCGCGATGTGGCGCGTGTGATGGATATCCCATTGCCGGAAGTGGACCGTGTTGCGAAGTTGGTGCCGTTCGTTTCAGGGCGCAACACCACCATGGACGATGCGCTGGCTGTGCCTGAATTCAAAAAGTTCTATGATGAACAACCGCATCTGCATGAGTTGATCGATACTGCCGCAAAAATGGAAGGCACCGTCCGCAATGCCGGGACGCATGCCGCTGGTGTGGTGATCTCTGATAAGCCGATCATGGATTATCTGCCATTGCATCGTCCCACCTCGAACGCGGAAGATACTCCGATCAAGACCGTGACCCAATTCGAAATGGGCATTCTCGATTCGCTCGGCATGTTGAAAGTGGACTTCCTCGGGCTGATCACATTGAGCGTCATGGCGAAAGCCTGCGATCTGATCGAGAAGCGGCACGGCATTAAATTAGATTTGGATAATATTCCGCTTGATGATCCCAAGTCATTTGAGTTGATGGGCAGTGGACAAACCGCAGGCGTCTTTCAGGTCGAAGGTGGGGGCATGACGCGCTGGCTCGTGGAGATGAAGCCCAAGACCCTCGATAACATCATCGCGATGGTGGCGTTATACCGCCCGGGTCCGATGGCGTTCATCCCTGATTACATCGCGCGTATGCGCGGCGAAGCCGAAGTGGAATACCGCCACCCGAAGCTCGAGCCGATCTTCAAAGACACGTATGGGATTCCCGTTTATCAAGAACAGTTGATGCGCGCCGCCGTGGAACTGGCGGGTTACACACCTTCTGAATCCGATGAATTGCGCAAGGCGATTTCGAAGAAGAAAAAAGAAGATATCGAAAAGCACCGCAATAAGTTCGTGAACGGTGCGGTCAAGCAGGGCATTGAAAAAGATATCGCTGAAGCCATTTACAGCGATTGGGAAGAATTTGCGCGCTACGGCTTCAACAAATCTCACGCCGCTGATTATGGCGTGATCGCCGTTGAAACGGCTTATCTCAAATCGCATTATCCCGCTGAATACATGGCGGCGACCTTGACCGCTTCAGCAGGTCAGACCGAGAAGGTTGCGCTGTATGTTGCCGATGCGCGCAGTATGGGCGTGCCGGTTCTTGCTCCCGAGGTCAATACCTCCGGCTGGGATTTTGAGATCGAAGATATCGAGGGCAAACCCAACATCCGCTTTGGTTTTGGTGCGGTGAAGAACGTTGGTCAGGGTGCGGTGGAGCTCATCACGGATGAACGCAAAGCGAACGGCAAGTTCAAAGACTTGAATGATTTTGCCCGCCGTGTTGACCTGCGCGCCGTTGGCAAACGCGCACTGGAGTGCATTATCAAAGTCGGTGCGATGGATAACTTCGGCAATCGCGCCGCACTGCTTGCCTCGTTGGATCGTATCGTTGCCATCAGCAACAATCATTTCCGCGCGGTAGATGCCGGGCAGATGAGTCTCTTCGGTGCGGCAACCGGCGTGGTCGAAGAGATCAACCTGCCCGAAGTCAATAATGTGGATAAACGCGAGATGCTCAACTGGGAGCGCGAACTCATCGGGCTCTACATCTCCGATCATCCGCTCACGCCGTATCAACAGATCTTTACGCAGATCGTCAGTTACTTCTCCGGTCAACTCAACGAAGCGCAGCACGAAGAGAAGGTCCGCGTGGCTGGGTTGGTCAATGCGGTGCGTCCCTACACCACCAAGACCGGCAAGCCCATGGGCTTTGTCACCATCGAAGATATTCAAGGCAACATCGAGCTCGTGCTCTTCCCGCGCACCTGGGCGCAATACCGCGAGCAACTCACGGTTGGACAGATCATCATCGTCGAAGGCAAAGTGGATACGGGTTCGACTCCGGCAAAAATTTTGGTGGACGCTGTACGGACCGAGATCAAGATTCTCGAACCATTAGTGGACGCCGCGCCTCTTTCCAAGCCGATACCTGCTGCTGTTCAAAAAGCATTTTCTCAACCCAAGCCGGATAGCCACGTTACCAACCTCAAAATTAATTCAACGCAGCCGAAGCCTCAACAGCCTCAAATCAAGCAACCGGAAGTCAAGTCGGTTGCGAGTAAAGTCGCTGAGCCTGCGCCGGTGTATTCAGCGCCAGCAGTAAAACAAAATGTTGAAGTGAATACGGACCTCGATGGCATGCCGCCCCCACCTGATAACTTCCCCGATGGCTGGGACAATGAATGGCAGCCCTCATTTGATGAGGTCGCGATCGCATCCAAGCCAGAACCGAAGTTCAAGAAGAACGAAGAGATTACGCCGCCGCGTCCGGTCATTGAGACAGTTCCAGTGGCGCCGATGTCTGATGAACAGGAACAGGACGAAGCGACTCGCATAGCGGTAGTCACATCCCTCAAATCGATTTATATTCCGCTGGCGAAAGAGGCAGATCAAAAGCATCCGCCCAAACAGATCACCGTGCTGCTGCGCTCGACCGGCGACAAGGAACGCGACAAGCGCCGCATCAAAACGATCTTCGGCACGCTGATCTCCTTCCACGGGCGCGACCGGTTCAGTTTTCAAATTTTCGAAAATGGCTCAGGACATCTGATCGATTTCCCCAACGACACCACGCGCGTCTGCCCCGAAATGCTCGAACGCCTGAAGAAGCTCATGGGCGAAGAAAGCTGGCGCGTGGAAGAGATTACATTTCAATAGAAAAGTAATTCAGATTATCAAGGAAGGGAGAGTGTTATGTCGAAAGTTGATATTGAATCAATCAAAGAGAAACAAAATAAACTGAATATACAAAAGCAAAAACTTCTTCAGGTATTTATACCCTTTAGAAATGCTATTATTAATGATCTTGAAGAGTTTTTTGCTATGGCAGTAAGAGAAGAATTGCCGGGTGCAAATAGATTTAGGAAGAATAAAGACACAAGTGAAATAGTTGAAGTTTTTTTCAATCTTAATACTACGGATTTAGTATTGGTGTCTAATGATGAGGTATACAATCTTGATCTTGACAACCAACACCTAGCAGGAAAAATGTTTATATATCATGCCGGTAGTGATAGTAACACGCCTGTCGTCGAGATTGCCTTTATTGAAACCGACGATGCGACATATCGTTTTCGTATGCAATGGTACTCACAAACTGGAATACGCCCTATAGATGAAGGTGTAGTTTCTACTGAAACTACAAGTGTGATTTCTTCAGAGCTGGTATATCATTTTTATCGGTTTGATTTCACCTGGGGAGAGAAGCCGTCAATGAAGGCGATACACGGAAAAGCAGGAAAACGCCCAATTGGATTTTTAGCCAATAATTAAAAATAAAAGGATCGAATTTCGATTGGTTATATTCCCCTCACTGCATTACATCGTTCGCAATCACTCCGCTGGCAAAGCAACGCCAGCGGATCTTTTTTTATTAAATCCTGAGTCACATCGATGATCCGTTTCAATGGCACCGCTTGAATGAATCCGTGACCCACTTCCACGCGGCGGGTATCGGCTTTGAGATGTTCGGCGATGGCGTTGAAACCGGATGAGTCACCGGGGAAGCCGGGACATTCCACGATGCGGTTGCCATTGATCGCCCAGCGGACGAATTGTTTACGCCCGGCAAGTTTCTCGGCGTAATGAATGCTGGTGTTGACGGAATGATCCACGTTGATCAAAACCACCCAGCCATCTGCTTTTGCCAGTGCTCCAATCGGCGCGAGAGGTTCAGCGATTGTTTGTGTGATAAGGAATTCATCGGCACGTATGCCGGTAAACGAAAGGATGGGATGGTTTGTCCGCGTGGCGAAGGGACGGACTTGCAAAGTCTCTGCCAGAATGCCGATCATTGGGTCCACGCGCATATTCAGTTTGAACGACTGCGCCATTTTGTTGAGATCTTTTTCACTGCCATAGGTGATGCCGTTGTTGGGCGGTCCCACCTCGGGCGTGACCATGGTCTTGTAGGTGAACGCGGGCATCATCACGCTTTTGAATGAGGAGAGCATGGCGCGCAAAACCGCATCCACGCCGCTCTTGATATATCCAAACGATCGGAGCGAGGCGTGGGCGATGACGGGTTTATCAATTAAGTCGAGATCTTCAAGCGCGAATTTTAAATCAACAGTATTAAGCATTTCGGTTTCTGTAATGAGTTACCAGCCAGGGAATAATTGCCAGGTCTGTGAAATATATTTGCGATATTCATCGCCGAGTGCAGTGACCAATGTTTGCTCTTCCACCCGAATACGATAGAGCAAACTGCCTGTGGCCATGGCAAAGGTCAACAAGGCGCCGAGCCAGGTACCCAGAGCCATGACCAGGCCTGTGTAGATCAAGATCATACCTGTATACGATGGGTGACGAATCCAGCGATACGGTCCTGTGGTGATCACTTGATGTCCCGATTCAATTTGTACATTGCGTGAGAAGAAGCGCCCCAAATTAATCAGCGCCCACTGACGAAAGGCAGTACCCGCCACAATGGACAATAAACCTAGCCATTGAAATATGCCGGTCAATGTGCCGATGTTCTGCATGCGGAAATAAATACTTAGCAAGATCGCCAGAAAAGTCACGATCATAATTACGAGATATGATCCACGATCATTTTTCACAGCCGGTTTGTTTTGCGCATGTGGGTTGGTCAGGCGCGGCATAATATAATCAGCGGCATAAACCAAAAATAATAAAACGGGGAGTAGATTGGTAAACAGTTGGTTCGGAAACCATCCGAACGGATCGTTAAACATTACCTGCCTTTCCATTCGGGTTTGCGTTTTTCGACGAACGCCTGCATGCCTTCCTTTTGATCTTCACTGTTAAATAAATTGTAGAACACCTGCTTCTCTTCAGCGAGTCCATCGGCGAGGAAGGCTTCGTAAGCGTGATTGATCAGCCGCTTCGCTTCACGAACAGCTACCGGGGCGCGTGAAGCGATCTCATCCGCCAGCAGGACGGCGACGTTAAGATAGTCACTAACCGGGACGACACGATTCACCAATCCGTATGCGAGGGCTTCGTGCGCGGTGAGCGTGCGGTTGTTGAGGATCATTTCCATCGCGATGGCTTTGCCCACCGCGCGGACGAGTCGTTGTGTGCCGCCCGCGCCCGGGATGACGCCAATGGTAATTTCGGGCTGACCAAATTTGGCTGAGTCAGACGCGATGATCATGTCACACGAAAGCGGAAGTTCGCATCCGGCGCCCAACGCCCAGCCTGATACGGCCGCGATGATCGGTTTCTGGATCGTGCGGATTCTACTAAAGACCGCAACGTGATCGGCATCCATCATTTGCAGCGTGTTTTTATCCGCCATCTCTTTGATATCCGCCCCGGCGGCAAAAGCTTTCTCACTGCCGGTGATGACCAGCGCGCCGATGTTCTCATCTTTATCGAAAACTTCCAGCGCGTCCATAACCTCGGTCATGAGTTGATTATTGAGCGCATTCAACGCCTGCGGGCGATTGAGCGTGATGAGACCAACGCGTCCGCGGGTTTCAACCAGAATGGATGTGTAGTTCATGTTGCCTCCAGAGATATGCAAATTATACGCTCGATTATCCATGCTGTATAATCGACCAAATGGAGAACCTATTATGAATATTTTGCTTATGCTGCACACGATCGTGCCCGTATTTATTTTGTTGGTGGCTGTGATTGCCATTGTCAAGTTTGCGCTGGGTTGGCTGCGCGGCGGAGAGTTCAAAGGCATGGACCGCGGACTCATGTCTGGCTTTAGCGGTCTCATGGATCTGCAAGCCACGCTGGGCATCATCTATTTGATATGGAACGGTCTTGCGGACGAGGGCTTTCCCGCGTTTCGTATTGAACACGGCGTGACTATGATCATTGCCGCCGCGGTGGCGCATCTCTCCACGCGTTGGAAGAATGCGGATGATAAGACGCGTTTCCGCAACAATCTTTTTGTCATACTCGGATCACTGGTCCTGATTTTGATCGGCTTCTCCTTTTTACCGTTCGATTAAACAGATAGGCATACTTTGACTACAACCGAACAACCTGTCGAAAAACTGGATTTCAAGCGCGTCCTGCCCATCATTGTGATTGTGCTGGTGGACTTGATCGGGCTGTCCATTATCGTGCCGCTGATGCCGTACTTTGCGGCGCGATTCAGTGCCACGCCACTCATCATTGGTGTCTTGCAAGCCACATATCCGTTGATGCAATTCATCGGCGCGCCGATCCTGGGTCGCCTCTCTGATCGATTCGGGCGGAGACCGATCCTCATCGTCAGTCAGATCGGGACGTTCGCCGGTTTTATTTTGCTGGGCTTCTCGAACACGCTTTGGCTGTTGTTCCTCTCCCGCATCATTGATGGACTCTCCGGTGCGAACATGTCCACGGCGCAAGCGGCGATTGCTGATAGCACTACCGAAAAGACGCGTACGCAGGGACTGGGTCTGCTCGGCGCGGCGTTTGGCGTGGGATTCGTTTTGGGTCCCATGATCGCTTACCTTGTGCTCTTCCTTTCGCATGGGAATTATCAGGCAGTTGCGTTTACTGCCGCCGCTTTCTCACTCGGCTCCATCCTGTTGACAACGTTCTGGTTCCACGAAACGCATCACGATGATTCACCCTCGATCACAAAGTTGAAGTCGCCGTTTAGTTTCAATGGCATGTTGGATGCGTTACGCCGTCCTGCCGTTGGCTTCTTACTGGTGATTATGTTCTTTTATCAGATCGCGTTTGGCGGTTACGAACAACTCTTCTCCCTGTTCACGCTCGCGCGACTGGGTATGAGCGCCACCGATACAGCGGGTCTCTTTGCGTTGGCGGGCGTTTTCATCATCATCGTACAGGGCGGACTTATCGGACGTTGGTCGCGTATCAAAGGCGACCGCTGGCTGGTCATTCTGGGAGTTTCAACGTTAGCCATCGGCTTGATCGGCACGGCGTCTACACCACGCATCCCTGTGCCGTGGTACAACCAGGCGAAAGTGGTTGAAGGCTTGGCTGGTCAGAGCGAGTTGACTATTTCGGCTCAAACCATCAAAGTGACATTGCCTGAAGAAACCAACAAAGGTTGGTTCGGAATCATTTGGCTGCTTGTAGCGAGTTTCCCGGCGGCGTTGGGCGGCGGTGTGTTGCATCCAGCCATCAATAGCTTGATCACCAAATCCGCCAATAAAAATGAAGTGGGTAGTATGTTGGGAATTTCAGCCGGGTTCTACAGCGCGGCGAACGCCATTGCGCCGCTCTTTTATGGTTCGCTCTTTCAATGGTTCGGTGCGCCTGTTCCGTTCTATGCGGGCGGGGCGATCCTTTTGATCTTGTGGATGTACGCACCGAAAGCAATTCCAAAGTTACCGTAGGGGCGAGGTCTCCCCGCCCTATTTTTGCCACAGGGTTCACAGAGTCTTTGAGAAGAGACTTTGTGAGCTCTGTAGGTAAATAATTAAAATGTGTCACCCAATCAAGGAGAACATCATGAATCTGATCGCAAATATTTTAGTAGTATTGGTCGCTGTACTGCATCTTGGTTTTCTCGCGCTCGAAATGTTCTTCTGGGATCATCCCTTTGGTCGTAAACGTTTTGGGATGACGCCTGAATATTCGAAGGCATCTGCATCTCTCGCCGCGAATCAGGGTTTGTATAACGGTTTTCTCTCGGCTGGTTTAATTTGGGGGCTTGTCACAGCCAACAACCCTGTTCAACTTTTCTTTTTGATCTGTGTGGTCGTTGCCGGAGTGTATGGCGGCTTGACCACCCGTCGGACGATCCTCTACATTCAAGCCTTGCCGGGTCTGCTGGCGCTGATCGCTGTTTATCTCGCTCGATGATCAAACTTGCGGCACGCGCCGGGCTGATCGGTCCGGCGCTTTTTGGATTCGTTCTCATCACACTGACGATTCTAAAATATGATTTTCTTTTGTCGTTAGGCTGGCATCCACTCTACAAGCCAACCTTCGATTGGCCCAGCGGACTCGCCCTCGGCGCTTACGGTTGGATCATGACTCTGACCTTCATCCTTAGCGGACTCATGCTGACGATCTTCGCTTCAGGACTACGCCTGAGCCTGCCGCGCTCACGACTGACTTTTTTCTCAACCTTCACCTTGTCGCTCGCTGGACTCGCTCTCGCAGGCTTAGCCTTCACCACCGACCCAACTCTCCGCTCCACACCTGCTACCTGGCATGGCGAGTTACATGACTTGTCTTTCGTGTTGCTCGGTCTCACGCTGATGTCCGCGATGATCATGCTTGGCTTTGCATTTCGTCACGACGAGTATTGGCGAAGCCTCTCAAGCTATACGTGGCTAACAGTCCTTTTTGCAGGACCAGCTTTCGAGTTGAAGGGAGCCGCGTTTTACATCTTCCTACTGACTGTGTTAATTTGGTGTGAAGTCGTCGCTGTCCGTTTGCATCAAAAAATAAGTTGACTTTTGTCCGTTTTTTTTGTATAGTGATGTTACCCAACTTGAGAGGAGTGAACATGGCTGCGAAACAACCTGGAAAAACGAAAGACTTGGAAAGCCAAAAGGAACTTGCCGATGCAAAAGCTTATTTTGGGGCGAATGAACTTTTGTCGAATCCACCGGTAAGCCGCGCTGCATATTCAGACCGTATGGCATGGGTGCTGGCATCCATGTCGCACCTGGCGTATGACAGGTTCGAAGACGGCGGCTTGCCAAAGGCACTGTTGCTCAAAAAACTTGAGGGCGGCAACTTTAAATGGGTTGATGGGTTCAATGCAAACGAGACGGATACGCAGGCATTTCTGGTGGTGAAGGAAGATTCGTCCTATGCAGTGCTGGCCTTTCGCGGGACCGAGGTCTCAAAAATGACCGACATCTTAACGGATGCAAAAGCCAGTATGACGAAGACGATCGAAGGCAGAGTCCACACGGGATTTAGGAAGGCGTATCAAAGTGTGGAAAGCGATATCGTAAAGAGCGTTGCGAAATTGAGCGGGATTCCGCTTTACATTACCGGTCATTCGCTGGGTGCGGCACTTGCCACCTATGCCACACAATGTCTCGAACAGAACCCTGTCTTTCGGGATCAGATCGCGGCTTGTTATACATATGGGAGTCCGCGCGTGGGGAACTCCGAGTTTGACAGAGACTTCAAATCCGTTATTTACCGCGTGGTGAATACAACCGATATTGTCACGATAATCCCGCTGCTGGTAATGGGCTATATTCATATTGGCGATATTCGTTTCCTGGAACGAAATCCGGGAGAACTCAAAAGAGGCTACATCCCGTTCCTTCAGCGGTTATTCTTTTTTGCGGTGGGAATCTTTAGATTGTTCGGACCGTGGGTGGGTGACCATGCCATATTGGAGTATAGAAAAAAACTGGAAGCCATTGCCCAGGACCGCAACCTGGACCTGTATTACGACGCTCTGCCCAGATCGAAGTAGTAAGTTGAAGTGACTGTCATCTTCAAGATGGCAGTCACTTTTTTTCGAGTAGTACGTCCGCAAGATCGCTGGTGTTTTTCAAGATCATACCTGCCCCAAAATTGAGCAATTCCGGCTCCTCGCCAAACCCGCATAGGACTCCGACTATCTGCGCCCCGGCAGATTTGCCTGCGCGCATGTCGACGGTCGTATCGCCGATCATGAGACATTCCTCCGGCTTGACTTTCATCTGCCTGGCAGCAAATAGGATGGGATCCGGGTAGGGCTTGGTGTGTTCGGCAGATTGACCCGTGACGATCACATCGAAATATTGTGTGAGGTTGAATTGATTTAGGAAGTGCAACGTCCCTTTTTCATCGCGGGCAGTGACGACTGCCATGGGGTAATTTCCTTTCAGGCACGTCAGCAATTCAGCCACACCCGGAATGAGCAGAAACTTTTTCGATGACATTTTGCGGTGAAGGGACATCCAGTTAATGAGCGCGACGATCTCATCATCCAGTCCAATGGTATCGGTGAGTCCGAGCAGGGCATTGCCGGGGGCTTCTGCCCACATTACGAAGCGGCGTGCTGCTCGCTCAGGATCGCGGAACAGGAATTTGGGAAAAAACCGGATAACCTTTTGCGTATACAGATCGTCGGTATCGCTGAGAGTGCCGTCTACGTCGAAGCACAGGGCTTTGATACGGGGGATGTCGAGTGTCATGGTGTTTATTTTACCGCGAGTTTATTTAGGGGAGTTGATTGTGCTATACTTTGGTTGTTTGTGCGTTGGCTCGATCCAAAACATAAAACGAAGGCATTCACGTACACCAGAATGACTCAAAACCAAGAAACCCAGGCAAAAGCCCTACTAGAACTTCTATATCACGTTAGCCGTGAACTAGCGACCGCGCTCGATCTGCGGACGGTGCTTCAACGCGTGTTATACGAGGCAATCCAGAACGTGGGTGGGGAGCGTTGCAGTATTGTGGTGTTGGATGACGCCGGTAAAGCCGTGGATGCGACCATTGTCTATCGTACGCAGGTGCATGAGCATACCACCCAGCAAATGCGCGATACGATGGAGCGCGGGCTGGCTGGGTGGGTGATCCGCAACCGCAAAGGGGCGCTCGTTCTGGATACTAGCAAGGATGAACGCTGGTTGTTCAGACCCGATGATGCGGTGGATAAATCCGGCGCGAAGTCGGCGATCTGTGTGCCGCTGCTTTCCCGCGAAAAACTGGTCGGTGTGTTGACACTGGTCCATCCTTCGCCGAATGCGTTTTTAGAAGCGCAATTTGATCTGATGCAGTCGATTGCCGATCAGGCGGGTGTGGCTGTGTTGAATGCACGCTTGTATACCGAAAGTCAACGCCAGGCGCGCGTGATGACAGCACTGGCGGAGGGCGCCGCTGCGATGAACGCGTCTCTGCGGATGGAAGATGTATATCAACGCATCTTGATGCAAATGACGCAGGTTCTGCAGGTGGAAACTGTTGCGTTGGGCATGATCGATGGCGAGCATTTGATCTTCCGCGCTGTGGCAGGTTATAACGCGGAGTTAATTCTCGGCAGAAAAATTTTAATTGACGATGGGGTTGTGGGGCATGTGGCACGCGAGGGGCGCGGCGTGGTTGTGGCAGACGTCAGCCAGGAAAAGAATTTTAGTGAAGCAGACCGGCTCGGGGGCGCCGAGATGCGGGCAGTCCTTGTGGCGCCGATCCAGGCACAGGGCAAGGTCATCGGCGTACTCGAAGCGATCAATCCGGTCTCCCGGGTTTTCGATCCCGATGCTTTGTTGGTGATGACCGGCATCGGCGGTTTGGCGGGCACTACGATCCAGAACGCGCAGTTGTTCGAGCGTTTGCAGGCTGCGCATCAACGCTATCGCGAGTTGTTTGAAGATAATATTGACCCCATGGTGATCACCGATTGGGAGGGGCACATCCTGGAAGCCAACCGTCAGGTGCAAATTTTGAGCGGTTATACGAGCGATGAACTGCATGGGCTGAGCATTGATCAGCTGCATGAAGTGAACTGGGCTAAGACCGGCGAAGAGTTTGAAGTCTTGCGCGATGACCGCACTTCTTCCTACGAGTCTTCGATGCATAAAAAAGATGACACCCACAGCCCGATCGAAGTGCATGCGCGGCGTGTGGAATTCGATGAAGCCGATTCGGTGCAGTGGATCATGCGCGATATTGCCGAGCGCAAGGAACTGGATGGACTGCGCGAAGACCTGACCTCGATGATCTATCATGACCTGCGCTCGCCGCTGGCGAACATTGTTTCAAGCCTGGATGTGATCGCGGATATGCTGCCGGAGGGCAAGGACCGTGAGACGGTTCTTATGATCCTCAAGATTGCTGAGAACTCAACCGACCGGATCCAACGCCTCGTCAGTTCCCTGCTCGATGTAAACAAGCTGGAAGCAGGTCAGGCGGTGGTTGATCAGAAAGTCGTGGATGCGCTGGCATTGATCAAGAATGCCGTGGAAGATGTGCGACCGGTTTCGAAAAGCAGACGCCAGTCGCTCGAGGCTGATCTGCCGAATGAACTGCCCGCGATCTGGGTGGATGAAGATATGGCGCGGCGGGTGCTGATCAATTTGATGGAGAACTCGAGCAAGTTCATACCGACTGGTGGCACCATGGAAGTAGGCGCACAGCCGGAAGATAACTGGCTGCATATTTGGATCAAGGATAACGGTCCTGGCATTCCGCCCGCCGAACAGGACCGCATCTTCGATAAGTTTACGCGCCTACGTGGTAAAGGCAAACCCGGCGGCTTGGGAATCGGACTCGCGTTCTGCCGCCTCGCGGTGCAGGGACATGGCGGGCGCATTTGGGTGGAAAGCGATTCAGGCAAGGGCGCTATCTTCCACTTCACCTTCCCGGTGGCGACGCAGGAACAAATCGCGCACGCCAGCGATTGATAAGATTAAGACATAGGGCGGGTTAATAACCTGCTATAGACAAAAACCAGGAGCGCTAGTTAATGGATGCAATTGCTAAGAATGTGTATGTGGAAGACCGCTTTCTCGGCGTGACGTTGGGTGTCATCACTCAATCGCGCGGCTTGATTCAAATCGATGCGCCGCCTGCGCCGGAGGATGGACGTTCATGGCGCGCGGCGTTGATGGGCATGGGCGGCGGGCACGAGCGCATGTTGATCAATCTCGATTCACATCCCGATCGCACGCTGGGTGTGCGCGGCATGGACTGCACCGTCATCGCGCATGAGAAAACTGCGCAGGCGTTCCATAACCGTCCCAACACATTCAAAGCGCAGGGCGATGAGACCGGCGCCAATTGGGAAGCGATCCCCGGTTTGGGCAGTGTCCGTTGGGCGCCGCCTGAAATTTCCTTCGGTCAGCAACTCACTTTGCATTGGAGTGAGTCGCCGGTTGTGTTGGAAAGTCATGCCGGTCCTACCGCGGGTGCGATCTGGGTGATCCTGCCGAATGAAAAAGTGGTCTTCGTTGGCGATGCGGTGATGAAGGGTCAACCTCCATTCCTGGCGCATGCCGATCTGCCCGCATGGATCGCATCACTGGAAATCTTGCAGGGTGCTGATTACAAAGGCTTCACGATCGTCAGCGGGCGCGGCGGCGTGGTCACACCTCAGGCGGTCCGCAGCCAGGCAGAAGCGTTGCAAAATATTCAAGAAAAATTGGAAGGGTTGGGCAAGAAGCGCGCCGCCATCACTGCCACCGATAAACTCGCCGAACAACTGCTCAAAGATTACAAAGCGCCCGCCGCGCGGCAGAAACAGTACGCGCATCGGCTGAGCTACGGTTTGCGGCATTACTTCATCAGTCATTACCAGCCGTCTTCACGGCATGCCGTGGATGAGTAACCATGGGCGTTCAACCTCTTTTTGAAACCACCCGTGGACGCATCGTTGAATCGATCCATTATGGTTCGATCGCAGTCGTAGATTCAAACGGTAAATTAATTTCAGCTTATGGCGACCCGCAAATGGTCGCCTTTTTGCGCTCCAGTGCCAAACCATTCCAGGCGTTGCCTTTCGTCGAACGCGGCGGCGTGGAACATTTCGGATTCACACCGCGCGAACTTTCCTTATCATGTGCCTCGCATAACGGCAGTCTCTTACATGTCCAAACCGTTGAAGCCCTGCAAAAAAAGGTTGGTATCGAAGAACATCATTTGCAGTGCGGCATACACATGCCGGATGATGTAGCTGAACTTAAGTCCATGATTGTGCATGACCGCAAGCCGACCCCGAATTACAACAACTGCTCCGGTAAACATACCGCGATGCTGGCACATGCCAAGATGCGTGGACTGCCGCTCGAAAATTATCTGGATATCAACCATCCCATCCAACAGGACATCCTCGCCTCTTTCGCCGAGATGTGCCTGATCCCGGTTGCTGATGTCGAACTCGGCACTGACGGCTGTTCTGCGCCGAATTTTGCGGTGCCGCTGTTCAATGCGGCGTTGGGTATGGCGCGTTTTTGCGATCCGCGTGAATTGAGTGAAGCACGTGCAACGGCTTGCCGCAAGATCACCGCTGCCATGACGGCTTTCCCTGAAATGGTCAGCGGCTTTGGCGAATTCGATGAGCAGTTGATGAAAGTGGGTGAAGGCAAGCTCGTCACCAAACGTGGCGCGGAGGGCTTTCAGATCGTGGGTGTGATGCCGGGTGTTATCTCACCGGATTCTCCCGGATTGGGAATCGCGTTCAAGGTTTCAGATGGCGATGCCTCGCGCATGGCGGATGATCTCTCCACCAGCAACCGCGTCCGCCCAGCGGTGGCGATCGAGATCCTGCGTCAGCTTGGAGCACTCACCTCGAAACAGGAGCAGGCTCTGGCTGGGTTCGGACCCGTGAAGTCCATCAAGAATCATCAGAACATTCTCACCGGTCAGTCACGTCCAGCCTTTAAACTTTAACCACAAAATGTAATGCTTGAAATGGGCGTATGCTGTTAGTATTCGACCGGGATTTCGCGAATTGCGCCGTACCCATTACCCTAAAAAAGAAGTAAAATTCCAGCACTCACTCTATGCCTAAAACAGACCTCGTCCTCCTCGCACTTGAAGCCTCCTCTACCGCAAATTTAATGGAGCGCGCATTGCGAGTCAAATATGATACTGCCGTTGCCAACGATAGTAAGTCGTTAAATCGTGTGTTATTGGAATCTACCCCGGCGCTTTTACTGATCGGGGAGCGCTTTGATGGGCGGGATGGTATTCAGATCGCCGAAGAAGTCCTCGAGCGTTTTCCGACATTGCCTTTTTTGATCTATACCGATAAAGCCAAGCCTGAATTGATCAAGAGCATCTTCCGCATCGGGATCAATGGCTATCTGGCGCCTCCGCTCAGAACAGACGACATCATCGATGCCGTTGAGAACAGCCTCAAACATGCCCACCGCATAGGGGACTGGCTGCGTCGTGAGGTGAAACGTACCACGTCTTCACTGAAGAAACGCGCCCAGATCTCTGAAGCTGAACGCTCCCGTTTGGAAACGGTCTTTAATAGCATCAATGACAGTGTCATGATCTTTGATGAAGATTATTTGGTGGTGTTGATCAACCCCGCCATGTGCCGCACATTCGGTTTGAATGCCCAAGAATCAGTTGGCATGCCGGTTTTGGGAGTATTGACCCATCCTGACCTAGTCGCATTGATCAAACAGCCGCAGGTTCAAAATATTTTGCGCTACCATGAAGTCGGTTTTGCGGATGGCAGAGTGGGCAATGCTCAAATCACACCGATCCCTGAGATCGGGTTTGCCCTGACCATGCAGGATATTACCGACCTCAAAGAGATCGATCGCGTGCGAAGCGAGTTTATCCATACCGTTTCACACGACCTGCGTTCCCCGTTGACCTCAGTGATCGGTTATACCGAATTGGTCGAACGCGCGGGCTCCCTAAACGATGTTCAGCGTGAGTTTCTGAAGCGGATTCAAGAAAGTGTTCAGCACATCACCTCCCTGATCAATGACCTGCTGGAGTTGGGGAGCATCGAAGCCGGGCTGGATACACGGCGCGAAGTTGTGCAATTAGACGGTATTTTGAATTACACACTTGAGATGTTGCAGGGTCAGATCAAAGCCAAGCACATCAAATTAAAAACGGAAATTACACCGGCGTTACCGGCTTTGCGTGCCAACCCTGTCCGCTTGCGGCAGGTGTTGGATAATGTAGTGGGCAATGCCATCAAATATTCACATGATCAAGGTGATGTGATCGTAACCATGCGGGCTGAAGATGAGCAGATCATCGTCCAGGTAACCGATAACGGACCGGGCATCCCGGCCAAAGACCAGGCGCACATTTTTGACAAATTCTATCGGGGCAGTAATATCAGTGCGCATACCGGGTCTGGGTTGGGGCTGGCAATCGTGAAAACCATTGTGGAAGCGCATCAGGGACGCATGTGGGTCGAATCCATGGTGGGCAAGGGCAGTACCTTCTTCATCATTCTCCCTGTATTGGCTGAACCAGTTCCGATCAAGAAATAATTTTCCTCCTGTACAAAAACAAAACTTAATTTGCGAAACATAATTGCCCCCAAATTTAATTTGGACGCAGATGAACGCTGATTTGCGCTGATAAAAAGCACAGTCGGCGTTTTTCTGCGTTTATCAGCGTCCCGTTTGGCTTTAAAAACAAACCCGTCCACGAAAGATTAAATTCGGGGTGAGTCATGTATGCAGTATATACCCCATTAAAAATGCTTCCGCCAGCGCGTTTACGCCAGCGGAAGCTTTCGCCAAAGGAGGAGACAGAGGAGCATTTTGGAGGTGTCTTCGTTCCGTCTCCACTGTCCATCATAGCCGACCCACCTCAATTCACCTATTGTGTAATGTCACAGAATAATCGTGATAATGCTCATTTTAAATGACGCGCTAAAAATTCCCTGAGCACGCGCACCCCCTCAGCCGAATCTTGATATGCCTGCACCTGTAAGTTCATATCCGGGTTGCCGGTGATCATCTTGGAAACCTTACGTCCCTGCTGGTATAAAGCCAGCACGGGCTTCCCAATCCCTAATGCAAAAGCGATCTCATACCCCACGCCATGCGAGGGGACACTAACCTCCGCGATCAACACATCGCACGCGCGGATCCAGTCCACATCGCGGGTGTATAC
Organism: Chloroflexota bacterium; assembly: GCA_040006635.1. Classification (GTDB taxonomy): domain Bacteria; phylum Chloroflexota; class Anaerolineae; order Anaerolineales; family Villigracilaceae; genus Defluviilinea. The sequence goes on along the minus strand of JBDTWO010000052.1, from coordinate 1,290 downwards.
CGTAGATGGATCAATACCCGCTTCCAACGCCCCGACGCCTGATTCAACCAAATGAGCAGTCGGTATCTGATGCCCAGCCTGCACCAACGCCGCGACAAATTCCTGGTAGACAGACTCAAACTCACGCCCGCCGGTGATCGAGCACGCAAAATAGATATTCATTTCTTTGGTAACCTGGAGAGAATAGAGTTGCTTTGTGGTTTTTTGGCGCGCGGCGGATTTGGATCAATGCCTGATTTCATGCTGTCTAATTCAGAGCTGAACTTCATCCAATCTTTTACCAGGATCACAAAATGCGGCGTCTTGTCTTTGAAGAAGAACCGTGAAAGGAATAGGCGCAAGATCACAGGTGAAATGGGATAGCTCTTTAATTCGATGATCAATGCGGTCTGGCTTGCCAGCGGAGAAAAAATATCCCGCACCCAACTCGACATGCTTTGGGGCGGGAACAACTGGCGCATTTCAACTGTAGTCGTTTTGTGGATGCGTTTGTAGGAAATATTCAAGCGCATAAATGGTGTGACAAATTTCAAATAACCCGGGCAGGCTTGCACATACGCGATCTGCCTGATGATCAGAAAAAAGATTCCGATCATGATCGCCAGCACACCGATCGCCGCCAATGGCATCCAACGCATCGGCAGGAAGGGACCCAGTGGTTCCATATATTGTCCGTAGGCGATTCCGAACATACCCAAGCCCATCGCGATCATGGGTGTCCACCAGCGGTTGAGAAGATGTTTATAGACGATCAGTGGAAATTTTGTTCCGCCGCGCGCCATGAATTATTCTTCCTCGTCGTCCCTGGGGAGGGAGACCCGGTCTTGTGCATCGGTCTCGTGATGTCCGCCGTTCAGTTGACTGCTTAGTTTGCTGATGGCTTGGGTGAGGTCTTCTCCGCGAAGGCTGAAGGTGACATCGCCGCGGGTCTTCTCGATGATGCCGCGCGCGAGATCGGTCTGGCGGCGCAAGCCGTTGGTGATCGCATCGGGGTAATCGATGGTTACCAGCACGGAATAAATTTCATCCATGTAACCGAGCAGACGCTCAGCTTCTTGTGAATAGCCATGCCGCAGGATATCGAGTGTGCGGCGGCGCAGTTCGCCGACGACTTCTGCCAACCCGTTGAGATAGGTCGATTCTTCAACGTTCAGTTCCTCGGGAGTCAGAAGCGGCTGGTTCTGGATCAAGGCGCAGGTGACGTTCGCCTCCACAAATTCCTTGAGGGCATCCTGGGTGTATCCGGCAAAGAAAAGATCGGGGTGTCCTTCAAGTTCGTTATGCAATTTT
>JBDTWO010000051.1:0-27137 GCA_040006635.1 Chloroflexota bacterium | reverse complement strand
CCGCGTGCCGAAGCGGTTGCCGTGAAAGGCAATCGTATTGTTTATGTGGGGACAAACGCAGGCGTAAAAGAGTTTCAAGATCAATCCACGCGTGTCATGGACGGACAAGGGCATACACTCACGCCCGGCTTCATTGACACACACGTGCATCTGCTCTGGGGTTCGATCTGGATGGGCAACGCGCAATTACAGGAAGTGCGCACAAAAGAAGACTTGAAAAAGGTTCTGCTCGATTTCGCAGACAGCAACAAGACCGGTCCCTGGGTGGTGGGACGCGGCATTCGTTACGGCATCGTCTCCACGCGGCAGGAGTTGGATGAGATCATCGCTGACCGTCCCGTGTATATCGGCGCATTCGATGGTCACACCGGTTGGGCAAATACCAAGGCACTTGAAATGGCGGGCATACTCAAAGATGACGGACGCGAGCTGACGAATGGAATCATTGTCCGCGATGAAAGCGGACTCGCTGCGGGTGAACTCCGCGAAGGCGATGCGATGAATACAGTTATGGATTTGGTCCCGCGCCCGGATAACAACCGCAAGCGTGAACTGCTCAAGCTTGGCATTCAGGAATTCAATAAGACCGGTATTACCAGCGTCCACAACATGAACGGCGATATGGAAGAGATGCTGGTCTACGCCGCGCTCGAAGATTCGGGCGAGATGAACATGCGGGTGTATGTGCCGTATCACGTCAAGCCGGAAGCGACCGAGGAAAATCTCAAGGAAGCCGCCGAAATGGCAAAAATCCAAATGGATTATGTGCGCGGCGGCGCGGCGAAGTTCTTCATGGACGGCGTCTGGGAATCCTATACGGCGTTCAACGTCGATCCGTATGCCGATGTGCCAGAAACCAAAGTGGAGCCGATCTTCTCGTTCGAACATTTCACGCGCATGGCTTCGGCGTGCGACAAGCTGGGGATGCAGATCGCTGTCCATGCCTGCGGAGATGCCGCAGTGCGGCAAACGCTCGATGGCTACGAAGCCATTCAAAAGGCGAACGGGAAACGGGATAGTCGTCACCGCGTCGAGCATATCGAAGTTTGTCAGCCGGAAGACATGCCTCGTTTCAAGGAATTGGGTGTTATCGCTTCCATGCAAACGAGTCACTCACCTTTCAGCCTGGAAGACGATATTGTTTGGACAAAGCGCACGGGTCCGCAGCGCTGGCATATCTCTTTCCCCTGGCGCGACTTGAAGAACGCCGGTGCCCATCTCTCGCTCGGCAGTGATTGGACGGTGGCGCCGTTCGACCCAATGATCAATATTTACGTGGCGCTCAACCGCAAGAAACTTGCACCCGAGAATCCTGATCAACGGCTGACTCTCGAAGAGTGCATCATCGGTTACACCCGCGATGCGGCGTATGTGGAGTTCAAGGAAAATGAAAAAGGACAGATCAAAGCCGGCTATCTCGCCGATCTGGTCTTGTTCTCGCACGATCTGTTCGAGGTGCAGCCCGAAGAGATCACGACCGCGAAGGCGGTGTTGACGATGATCGATGGAAGGGTTGTGTTTGAGGCATAATCATTGACCACTTACATCACCCGACGCATCCTGCAATCGATACCCATCATCCTCATGTTGAGCATCTTCCTCTTCGGCATCGTGCGTCTCATGCCGGGTGGTCCGTTAGCTCAGGCTGAGCGTAATCCTAATGTCACGCAAGCGCAACTCGCAGCGTTGCGTGTACGGCTGGGACTCGACCAGCCCCTCCCCATTCAATATGTGAAATGGGTCAAAGCCTTTATGCTCGAAGGCGACTGGGGCTATTCGATCAAGTTCCGTCGCCCGGTGGTAGATATGATCTCAGAACGCTTGCCCGCTACACTGCTCTTATTTGGTATCGGCTTTCTGGTCACACTGCTGATCGCAATTCCCATCGGCGTGTACTCGGCGATCAAGCCTTACTCTTTTTTCGATAACCTTGTCACCACACTAAGCTTTGCCGGGCAAAGCGTACCAGTCTATTGGTTGGGTCTTTTGCTGATCATTGTCTTTTACCTCCTGATAAAAAATCCCTTCAGCGCGGGTCCATTATTTCCGGCGGGCGGCATGTACACGATCGGCAAAGAGGGCAATGTGTTGGATCTGATCTGGCATTTGGTTCTACCCATCGTGGCGGTCAGCGCTGGTTGGGTGGCGTGGTATTCGCGCTTCCTGCGTTCCTCCATGCGCGATGTGTTGAACGAAGATTACATGCGCACCGCCCGCGCCAAAGGCTTGCCAATTCGGCTTGTCTATTTTCGGCATGGCTTACGCAACGCCTTGTTGCCGCTCGTCACCATGATGGCTTTGGACCTTCCATCCGTTTTCGGCGGCGCGGTTTTCATTGAAACAATTTTTTCGTGGCCCGGCATGGGACGTCTCTTTTGGGACGCCGCTCGCGGGCGTGACTATCCCGTGCTGCTGGCAGTCGTGATGATCGAAGCCGCGCTCATCCTTGCCTTCAACCTGCTCGCTGATATCCTATATGGATTCCTCGACCCGCGCATTCGCTATGACTGATAAATTATCGCTTCCCGAATCGTTGATCTCCGCCTCAGTCCAACCCGAAAGTTTATCGGCGTTAATTTGGCGGCGCTTTAAGCGACATCGCTTCGCATTCTCATCAGCCATCGTCCTGCTGTTGATGGTGCTACTGGTCATTGCTGCACCCCTCAGCGGATACTCACCCACTGAACAAAGCCCAAAGAATGGATTTGCAAACCCCTCCGCTGAACATTGGTTTGGCACCGATGAATTGGGACGCGATATCTTCACCCGCATTTTGTATGGCGGTCAGGTTTCGCTGGCGGTAGGAATTTTCTCCACGTTGTTCTCTTTATCTGTCGGCGTCATTGTCGGCGCGCTTTCCGGCTTTTACGGCGGCTGGGTGGATAACGTGTTGATGCGCATCACCGATACCTTCCTCATCATGCCGGTCGTTTTTGTGTTGATCCTCTTCAGCGCCCTGCTCCGCGAATTGCCGGGCTTGGCTGAATTTCGGAACAGCGTCTGGATCGTGATCATCGCCATCAGCGCCTTTGCCTGGATGTGGCCCGCCCGCATCGCACGTGGATTATTTCTGGTCCTGCGCGAAAAGGAATTTGTTTCCGCTTCGAGAGCGCTCGGCGCCAGCGACTCACGCCTGATCTTTTTACGCATCCTGCCCAACAGCCTCGGACCGTTACTCGTCAGCGCGACTTTGCAAATGGCATACGCCATCATCACCGAATCAGGCTTGAGCTATTTGGGCTTTGGTGTGCAACCACCCACACCGAGTTGGGGCAATATTTTGGAGAGCGCGCAGATCCACGTCTACCGCGCGCCGTGGCTGGCAGTGTTTCCCGGCTTGATGATCTTCGTCACCGTGATGGCGATCAACTTTATCGGTGACGGTTTGCGGGATGCGTTCGATCCATATGTGGTGCATGAAAAATAACTCTGGAGTCGAACAGCTTGCTGTTCGAATTTAACGCCAGCATACCCTATCGGGCACACGAGCTGGCGGACTCCAGAGAAAAACCAAAGGAGAAGAGAGAATGAAGAACAAATTGTTTGCTGTGTTGATCGTGCTTGGGCTGTTGATCACGGCTTGTGGCGGCGGAGCAGCCTCAAAGGGCGGAGGCGGCGGGACGGTCGTCCTGATCATCCCTGAGGAGCCCGCTGGACTCAATCGTTATCTGTCGGATGCGGCAATCCTATATCAGGTTTCAGATGCAACCGTTATTGGGTTGACAACTCCAAATGAAAAAGGTGACTATGAACCGCGCCTCGCCGCAGCGTTGCCCACGCTCTCTGACGATAACAAAACCGTCACCTGGAAATTGCGTGAGGGCTTGAAGTGGTCCGATGGTCAACCGCTCACTTCAGACGATATCAAATTCACCTGGGAAGCTGTTTCAAATTCCACCAGCGGCGCCTACAATGGGACTTCAGGATTTGATCTGATCACAAGCATCGATGCGCCGGATGCCGTGACCGCTGTGATCCATTACAGCGAGCCCTATGTTGGTTATCTCGGGCAGTTCGCTACGGCATTATTACCGCGCCACGCCACTGGCAAACCTGAAGAAATGACCACCTGGGCATGGAATATGAAACCCGTTTCAGCCGGTCCGTTCGTTGTATCAGATTGGCGCAGCGGCGAAAGCATCACGATGGATCGCAACCCCAATTATTACGAGGCCGGCAAACCGGCGCTCGATAAGTTGGTCTTCCGCATTGTGCCGGAAGCCGCCTCACAAACAGCCTTGATGATCTCAGGCGAGGCGCAAGTCCATTTGTGGCCCGGCGAAGATAAAGCCGAATACGACAAAGCCTTGAACGGTGCGGGTGAACAGGTGCTGGTGCCCGGAATTTGGAACATGGCAATTGATTTCAACCTGAGCAAGCCGGGTGATAAAGACCCATCTGGTTCTGCGCCACACCCCATTCTGGGCGATATCCGTGTACGGCAGGCAATTTCCTCTGCCATTGATTACAACACCTTGATCACCGATGTGTTGAATGGACAGGTAACCGCATCCACCAGTCCATTTGCCTATGGCTGGTACAAATGCGATATCCCGCGCATGTATAACTATGATGTGGAAAAAGCCAAACAGCTTTTGACCGATGCAGGCTGGGTGGAAGGACCTGATGGGATCCGTGTGGCAAAGGGCGCCATGTATGCTGAAGATGGCACAAAACTATCTTTGGAATTACAGGGCTACACCAACTACGATCCGCTTGATCGCACAGAACAATTCATCGTGGAAAATCTCAAAGCGGTCGGCATTCAAGCCAACATTCAAAACTACGACTTCTCGATCATCTTTGGTTCGTTTGCCGATGGATCACCGCGGATGCTCGGCGACTTTGATATGTTGATCTTTGACCGCGGTTACGGTCTCGAGCCGCAAGGCAGCGTTCAGGATACGTACTCTTCCACTAATGTACCCAGCGCCGATAACCCAGATGGCGGGAATGTGTACCGCTGGAATAACCCCAAAGCCGATGCTGCGATCGCAACGGCCGGCGGCACATTCGACCAGGCTGTGCGGCGGGACGCCTATTGCCAGTTGGGCAAATTGATCCAGGAAGATGCCGTGCAAAATTACATCTACCTCTTCCAGGATGGTTACGGTTTCAGTTCAAAACTTACAGATTATACAGTTAGCACCTGGGGCAGCATGACTTGGGATGTGCAGAACTGGAAATACAAGTAAAATAGCAAATCACTAGACCGGCATATAGGTAAGCAAAGGTGACAGTCACTTTAAAAGTGACTGTCACCTGCATTAAAGGAGTAATGATTTTTGATGGATGGTTTGAAACATTTCAAAGCGCAGGCGATCATTTTCGATAAGGACGGCACCCTCATTGATTTTGACGCGATGTGGGGTGGCTGGGTCGTTTTTCTAGCGGAACAGTTACATGCAATCAGCGGACTTGCTGTCCGCGAGGCGTTGTGTCTTGCCATGGGTTATGACGATGCCAACAAAAAAGTGTTGGCGCATGGCAAGTTGGCAGCCACACCCATGTCACAACTCTATCGTCTGACGGTTGAGGTCATGCAATCGCTTGGCTTAAGTGCGGAACAGGCAGAACGCGCAGTTGAGCAGGGTTGGTGTATTCCAGACCCGGTAGTTTTAGCAAAACAGTTTACAGACACCTGGGCTTTGTTCGATCGCTTGCATAAGCAACACATCCAGATCGGGATCGCCACCACCGATGACCGCGCGCCCACCCAAGCCATGATTGAAGCCTTTGACATCGAGGGCTTCATCACCACCATGGTCTGTGCGGATGATGGCATCAAAGACAAGCCCGCGCCCGATATGGTGTTGACGATCTGCGAAAGAATGAAAGTGGCCCCGTCCAAGGTGATGGTAGTGGGCGACACGACCGCTGATCTAAAAATGGCACGCGCGGCCGGTGCAGGGTTGGTCGTGGGTGTTCTGTCAGGTGTATCCAATGTCCATGACTTGATCCAGTACGCAGATGTGATCATCGATTCGGTGGCAGACCTGCAAACATATTCGGTCAGCCACGAAACAAACGGACTCCGCAATTGGAACCCGGGATTGAATCCGGACTCAATCTAAAACAAGAGAATATCTCAAAAACAGAAGCCGACTCAAATCAACGAGTCGGCTTCTGTTTTATTCGAGAGGCTTCAAATTTGTTTTACTCATAATATTGCAGAGCGCTTCCCACCAGATTGACGAATTCTTCCATATCCTTCTCGCGCGGCATGGATTCGTAAATACTCTGGGCTTCATGATACCCGGCGTTCAGCTGACGTAACACTGTAATAAATGTTCCCCGTTGCGGTATGATAGCGAAAGAAAGGAATCACACCGATGAAATTCACTGATGGCTACTGGCAAATGCGCAAGGATGTTACTCCCTACTACGCGGCACAAGTGCATGATATGGAAATTGAAAAAGACACATTGACCGTTTACGCTCCCACCAAAAAACTGCAAGGGCGCGGCGATACGCTCAACCTGCCGTTGCTAACTGTTCAATTCTCATCCCCGCTGGAGAATATCATTCGCGTGAAGATCGTCCATCATAAGGGCGGACTGCCACGCAAACCAGAATTTGAGATTTACGCACAACCCGATCTCCAAGTCAAAACATCTGATAATGAGAAGTTTGCCGCCCTCACCAGCGGTGATCTAAGTGTACGAGCAAACAAAGGCGAAGACTGGCTGGTGGAATTCATCGGCAATGAGAAAGTCATCACCTCCAGCGGTTGGCGCACGGCGGGATTTGTGGATACTCCCAACGGGCGTTTCATCCACGAGCAGTTGAGTCTCGGGGTTGGCGAAAATGTCTATGGTCTCGGCGAGCGCTTCACTTCATTCATCAAGAATGGTCAGGTCGTGGATATTTGGAACGAAGACGGCGGCACAAGCAGTGAGCAATCCTATAAGAACATCCCCTTCTATCTCACCAACCGCGGCTACGGGGTTTTCGTCAGCCAGCCGGAAAAGGTTTCGTTCGAAGTCGCCTCCGAAAAAGTGGAGCGTGTGCAGTTCAGCATCCCCGGCGAGTCGCTTGAATATTTCGTCATCTATGGTCCCACGCCCAAACAAATTCTCGAACGCTACACCGCCCTCACCGGTCGCCCCGCCCTGCCGCCTGCGTGGTCGTTCGGGCTGTGGCTCTCCACCTCCTTCACCACCAATTACGATGAAGCCACCGTCACAGGTTTCATTGATGAAATGGCAAAACGCGATATTCCCCTGCATGTCTTTCACTTCGATTGTTTTTGGATGAAGGAATTTAACTGGACCGACTTGCAATGGGACGCGCGCTTCTTCCCGGACCCGCAGCTGATGCTGTCTCGATTGAAGAGTCGTGGCTTACGCATCTGCGTCTGGATCAATCCCTACATCGCGCAGCGTTCGATCCTCTTCGATGAAGCCGTGCAAAACGGATACCTCATCCGCAAGCCCAACGGCGACATCTGGCAAACGGATATGTGGCAGGCAGGCATGGGCATCGTGGACTTTACCAACCCAGAAGCCTGCGCATGGTTCGCGGAAAAACTCCGTGCTTTATTGAAAATGGGCGTAGATACGTTCAAGACCGACTTCGGCGAACGCATCCCAACGGACGTGATCTATCACGATGGTTCTGATCCGTTCAAGATGCACAACTATTACACCTATCTTTATAACAAAACAGTTTTTGACCTACTGCGAGATGAACGCGGCGCAGGCGACACATTGGTCTTTGCCCGCTCCGCCACCGCAGGCGGACAGCAGTTCCCCGTACATTGGGGCGGCGATTGCACAGCGACGTTTGAGTCGATGGCGGAGAGTCTGCGTGGCGGACTGTCACTGGGCATGTCTGGTTTCGGGTTCTGGAGTCACGACATCGGCGGCTTCGAACAAACCGCCAGCGCAGATGTGTACAAACGCTGGGCGGCGTTCGGTTTGTTATCATCGCACAGCCGCTTGCATGGCAGTTCGTCCTACCGCGTGCCGTGGAATTATGATGAGGAAGCGGTCAACGTTTTATCGAAATTCACGAAACTCAAATGCAGCCTAATGCCTTATCTTTTTCGCACTGCAATTCAAGCCCACGAACAAGGGACTCCCATGCTGCGTTCGATGCTGTTGGAATTTCCAGATGACCCCACCTGCGCACATTTAGATTTGCAGTATATGCTCGGTGATTCACTTCTTGTCGCGCCGGTGTTCAATCACGATGGCAGCGTGAGTTATTATGTGCCGGATGGAGTGTGGATAAACCTATTAAATGGCGAGCAGGTCGAAGGTCCGGGCTGGAAGCGGGAGACGCATGATTTCTTAAGTCTGCCTTTGTTGGTGCGTCCGAATTCTGTCATCCCAATTGGAAGTCGCACGGATAAACCCGATTACGATTTCAGCAACGATGTCACACTGCAAATCTTTTCATTTGACGATGGGTATTCTACAAGAGTAGAAATCCCTTCTGTGGATGGCAAGATCGAAACCACGTTTGAGATCGAACGCAAAGGGAATACCATCCATGTTCAACGGCGTGGACCAGCAAAACTATGGAATGTCGCATTGGGCTCAACGATCACCAAAGTCGAAAGCCACATCAATGCAGTGAACATCGCAATCTCTTAAACCAAAAACGGACAGCTTGCGCTGTCCGTTTTGTTTGAGTGTCTCTTAAGCCAGTGTCAAAAGCACAACCGTATCTTTATCGGTTGTCACAATTGTGATGGTCAGAATTTGGCTGTCCTTTTGAAATGCCAAAATAGCGCCATTCGCCTGCCCCGGCATGGAGAACAGGGAAGTCCACCCCAGCTTTACCATTTCGGCGCTATAAAAGTCTGAGGCTTCCTTGGCGGTACCAGTGAACTTGAAACTGTAATTCGACTTGTCATTTTCCTGCCCAGCGGTTGCCTGCGGCATGACGGGAATACTATTCCACTCTTTGACCGGTTCGCCTTGCGGGTTGAACATATTGCCAAAATCGGGAAGTTGAGAAGCCACAGCTTCCAATGTTGAAACCGGCAGATTGGTTGCAAAGGACTGCAAAGTTTCGATCGGCAGCGCAGAGGCGAACGATTCAACGGTACTGGAAACGTTCTGCACATCCTTAATGGGCTTGGTGACAGTATTGCAAGCCAGAATAAAAACGACCAACAGAATTAACAGTAGAAATTTTGATAAGCGTGACATGGATAAATCTCCTTTTCAGGACAATCATACCCTTTTATAGGCTGGCATGGATGGGAAGCATGTACTATCTTATGATCGAGTAAATTACGGGCTGGCGCGTCGAGTTTACGGTACACAACCCAGTTCATTGATAACACGACCGTGATATATAACAAATTCAGGTACGGCACTTAAATTGGTATACCCGCTCCACAGCCCGCACAGACTATCGTTATTCCGTTTTGAAATTTGCTTCACTTTTAAAGTAAGGTCAAATGCCTTATCGAATTGGTTTTGTTTTATAAAAGAATCGATGAACAACAGATATTCGATCTCGTTCACAGGGGCTAAACCCAGTGCCTGAGCATTTTTGAATAATAGAGAAACTTCCTTCCAATCCCCAAACTGCCGAGCCAGATCAGCCTCTTGATAATAAAAACACCAATCATGTTTTGGTTCACTGCCAAAGATGCCCATCGGCGGTGTCCAACCTGCCGTCTGTGGGGAGCGCTGAATACGAGCGAGATTGGACATGGGCAGAAGTTTGCGAAATTCTGCGGGTATTTCCTTTACTCTCTCATCAGCCGCAGAAAATATTTGTAAACAATGTCCGTTTTCTGGAGCATATTCGATCAATAAGGCATCGGTGCTGTTGCCTTGGAACTTGTAATTCCGAATGGCATCCCGTAACGGCGTGCCTTGAAGCAGTAAGTCACCTTTTTTATAGACCCCTTCTTGGTAATTAAAAAACCAATAAGGCATTTGTTGCGGGTGTTCAACTGGCGGATACAGAACAGAGATACCCATCGAGGTGGGATACCCCCCCACGAACGGGAAGATCTCACCGTTCGAAATGAACGCGGTATTGGGTTCAATATCCGGCGCGCGCCAAAACAATTGCCAATAGAAATCGCGTTGTTTTTCCCAGGATTGCTGATAAGCCTTGGCCGTGAACAGATTTGTATGCACCGCCAGGGCAACCAGCACGGAAATTAGGATGATCTTCGATGAACGCTGTGAGGAAAACCAATCCAATCCGCTTACAAGGATCAGGCAAAGACCGAACATCGCTGAGAAAATAAAGCGGTCGCCGCCCAGCGTGACCTGTCGTCCGATCGCCCAGACTGGCAACACACCCAATACCAAAGCCAAAAAACCAAATGCCATGGGATATGAATTACGCCGTTCATTCTTTGGGATATCTGTTTCAGCAAACCGATGTAGCAACACGCCAATCCCTGCCCCGCCAAGGATCGCCGCCGCCAGCGTAACCAGCGAGAACGGCCGGCTGAGCGAGAAATTGAGAGGGTTTACCGAAACGACCCAGGAGGCAAGGATATAAAAAACATCCTGAAGGATTCTTTCCGCCAGGCTTACAACAGCCTGCACAGGGGCATGCAGGAATTCCGCCAGTACGATCGGGTCGTTGGCACTACCCTTCGGAAATTCGAGAATGAAGAGGCGCCAAAAAACAAAGACACATAATGCCAGGATATAGATCAGGCTGGATCGTAGAACGGTTCGAAATGTGTCCCGCTGCGAGGCTTGAGGGTTGTGCTCACGTTGATAGATCCACAAGACCACAGGTCTCAACAGTTCCAAGCCGAGGAAATATTCCATCGTGAACATTTGAATCAAACTCAAAGACACCGCTAACATGGTCAAGGGCACTCGATACTTCCCGCTTCCAATGGCTTTCAACATCAAATAAATGGACAAAAAATAAAACAGATAACAGATCCAATGCTGACTGTAGGCAATCGCGACCTGTTGTTGGTAAAAGACTGGGCAGACTGCAAACAACAACGCGGTCCATAGCGCCTGATCGCGCTTCGCGGGCCAGATCGTTTTTAAACACAACCACAAGACAACACTCGCAAGCCAGCGCAACCCCAATACAAATAACTTCCAAAGGATCGGGTTCACTCCTAATAATGGCGTCAGAACGATATAGGTCCATGCCGAAAATGGACGGTCATATTGATAGAAATCCCAAAACCCCTTAATGCCCTGGGTCTTCGTCAAATAAACAACGGGCCAATCATCCCAATAAAACCCCAACCACGGAATCAATAACCCAAACGACAGAAACACAGCCACCAGCAAAATGACCGGCACCGCTTTATCATTCAAAGTTATCTTGGAAATTTTTTCTTTCATAATAGGAAATGCTCAAAATAATTTTGGGCTTGGGAGGTAACTCCCAAGCCCAAAAAATCAACCTAGCTTCGCTTCAACTACATTGACGAGGCGACTCAACGCATCTTTGGCATCGCCAGCTAAACTGCCCTGCGCCAAGTTGGGACGTCCACCGCCTTTGCCGCCGATGCCGGTGATGAGATCGCCCGCTTTGAGTCCGCGTTTGACGAGATCTTCGGTCAGGACTCCGATGACAGTTGCTCCCGTTACGAGGACCGCTGCTCCTGCTGTGGGATATTTCTCACGGAACTTGTCCGCGAGCATGCGCAAGGTATCCACATTCGCATCCGGGATTTCCACTGCCAGCACGTTGACATCTTTCACGGTTTGAACGTTGGCAAGTTGCAGGTTGAAGGTTGAGAGCGCTTGTTGTGCGCGCAGGTTCGCAAGTTCTTTCTTGAGGTCAGAGACTTCGTCCTGCAGCATTTCCACTTTCAAAGGCACTTCCTCAAGCGCGGACTTCAACGCACCCGCCGTTTGCTTGAGGGTCTTGAAGCGCTTCTGAATCAACTCATACGCGCCCCGACCCGTCACTGCTTCGATACGGCGAATCCCCGCCGCGGCAGAACCTTCACTCACAATAATGAACGAACCGATATCAGACGTGCGGTCGAGATGTGTACCGCCGCAAAGTTCGTACGAATATTTATTCTGGAGTCCAGCAGCTTGCTGCTGTGGTTTTTCGGACAGCAAGCTGTCCGACTCCAGAATGGAAATGGTTCTCACGATCTCACCGTATTTCTCACCGAATAAAGCCATCGCGCCTTCTTTTTTAGCTTCATCCTGTGACTTGGTTTGTTTGACCACGGGCATATCTGCCGCGATCGCATCATTGACCATCTTCTCGACGCGTTCGATCTGTTCAGGAGTCATCGCATCGGGTTGGGTGAAGTCAAAGCGGAGATGCGTAGGCGCAACCAGTGAACCCGCCTGACGAGCATGGTCACCCAACACTTCATGCAACGCCTTATGCAGCAAGTGAGTCGCGGTGTGGTTGCGCATGATGTTATGACGGCGAGTCAGATCCACTTCGGCAACGGCTTTATCACCGACTTTGGGTTGACCAGAGATCACTGTCCCCATATGGACAATGACACCAGCCGAAGCACGGCGAATGGCAGTGACTTCGATCTCCCAGCCCTCACCCTGCCCTCTCCCAGAGGGAGAGGGTGAAAAGCGGATATAACCTTCATCATTCACCTGACCACCGGACTCGATATAAAAACCGGTCTTCGGCAAGATCACTTCAACTTGATCATCCAATGCAGCAGACTGGACTGACTGGCCGTTGACAACCAACGCCAAGACTTCACCTTCCACTTTAGGACTATTGTATGGGTCATACTCAACGCCGTCTTTGCCAAGTTTTTTGGCTTGTTGTAAATCTCGCAAAACGCCTGCAAAGAATTCAGCATCTTCGCCGCCCATTTTGCCCATGGCTTTGCCGCCGCCAGAGGCTTTGCTGTGTTCGTTCTTTGCGGCGTTGAAGCCAACTTCATCAACATCGAGTCCCTGTTCGCGAGCGATGTCGCGGGAGATTTCAAAGGGCAAGCCGTAGGTGGCGTAAAGATCAAAGGCTTTGTGACCGTCGAGGGTGGTTTGATTCGAAGCGTGAAGCTCTGAGAGTAGATTCTCTAAATGAGCCGTACCAGCTTCCACCGTGCGTGCGAAGCGGATCTCTTCCCGAGTCAAATTATCCAAGATGGTCGCTTTGTTCTTTTCCAGTTCGGGATAGAAGTCGCCGTAATAATTGATCACAGACTCGGCAACTTTGGCGAGGAACGGTTCTTTGAGTCCGATCTTGGTACCGAAGCGCGCGCCGCGGCGAATGATCATGCGGGTGATGTAGTTGCGTCCGCCGTTGCCAGGGACAACGCCGTCGGCAATGAGAAACGCCGCAGACCGGGCATGATCGCAGATAACGCGATACGGTGTGAAGTTCGCGTCCATTTCTTTCTCGGTGTGACCGGTGAGCGAGCGTAGCACATCGAGCGAGCCGCTGAAGAGATCGGTCTTGTAGTTCGAGTCGACGCCCTGCAAAACAGAGACGATACGCTCGAAGCCCATGCCGGTATCGACATGCTTGGCAGGCAACGGCTCGAGGCGACCATCTTCAAAAAGATTGTATTGAATGAAGACGTTGTTCCAGAGTTCGAGGTAGCGCGTACATTCGCCGTTCACGCCGCAGACGTGGTCGGTGCCGCGCAGGTTATCGCGCTCTTCGCCGAGGTCAATGTGAATCTCGGAGCACGGACCACACGGACCGAACTCTGCCATTTGCCAGAGGTTCTCCTTGCGTCCGAAGAACAAGACATGCGATGGGTCGAAGCCGGGTTGCGACTTCCAAATATCAGCGGCTTCATCATCTTGCGGGATGTTGCCCTTATCGTCTTGAAAACAAGTGGCGTAGAGTTTATCTTTGGGCAAGCCCCACACGTCGGTTAGTAGCTGCCACGACCAGGCAATGGCTTCCTTTTTATAGTAATCACCAAAGGACCAGTTGCCGAGCATCTCAAAGAAAGTGTGATGCGTATCGTCGCGCCCCACGTCTTCGAGGTCGTTGTGCTTGCCCGCCACGCGCATACACTTCTGCGAATCAACAGCGCGCTTGTAGGGTTTTGTATCGGTGCCGATGAACACATCCTTGAATTGCACCATGCCCGAGTTGGTGAACAGCAGCGTGCTATCCCCGCCCGGGACAAGCGACATGGACGGCACGGCGGTATGTCCGTGCTCGACGAAGAAGTCTATGAAGGTCTGGCGGATTTCATTGCCGGTTAGTTTTTTGCTCATACGATCTCCACATTGAAATAATGACTGGCGAATTATACCAATTTGCCATTGAGGTGACAGTCACCTTGAAGGTGACTATCACCTGCGGCAGCACCCAACAAAAAATCCCGAACCTGTTGGTTCGGGACTGGTATCACAAAATTCAGTCTCAAGCTCACACAGGTTCAGAGCACACGCACGCGTCAACGGCGGCGGCTTGAGCTAAAGCAGAGACTGGCTGGGATTTCATCTTCGGTTGCATGGACGACATTATATCACTCTTGAAATATACACAGGCAGATGAGTTGCCGCGCTTCATCCTAAGCCGGAATTTGGTACAGCTTCGATGGGCATCGATCTCATCTACGCCGTTTACATGACATATGACACGTGAAACAGGCGTGGATTCGATATATGATGTAAGTGGCTATTGGCAAAGGATCATCACATGTCACTCGATAAGGCACTTTTCATTGGCTTGGGTATCTTTTTAGGATTGTCAGCTATTTTGCAAGGCTATTTAGCCTATCGGATCAAAAAAATTCGGCAGGATCCATTGAGCAGCCCCAATCCCAGCATGACTGCCAAAGAAAGCTTCCGGTTTGGATTGTTCCATACCTTGTTTTATGCGTACATGTTGATCGTGGCGCTGTACAGTACATGGATCGGAACATTTTCTTTGCCACTGGGGATCGTACTCATCATCGTAGGGCTTGTATCCATTCGGAAGCCGGTGTCATTGGTGCGAGATCATCACCCGGTGCATGCGGATGCGTCCGTCACTTTGCCATTGTTTCCGAGAGCGACAAAAACCGTCACCCCTGAATTGATCCAGGAACTGCTGGCAGAAGAGAGCGTGGTCAACGCCATCAGAAAGGATCTGGAAAAGATCCATCACATCAAGGGGCATGAACAGTGGCGTCTGGGCTTGATCACGCCCGAGACAGATACGTATAATTCGATGTATCAGATCCCCATCCAGCGGGCGGCGATCATCCACCCCACCACATTCTTCAACGCCCAATTTCAAAGTGTGCTGATCAACCATGGCGCGCGAGCGCCGCTGATCCAGAGTTACCCAGGTTGGAGCTATCGTTTACGAGCGCAGCTTTCAGCGCATCAGTATGAAATGATTCGCGCGCTTGAGATCGACACGAATTCAGCTTCTGCGAATACCCGCAATTCAAACTTTCCAAAGTTTTTACGCGAAGATGGCTTCCCGCTCAAAGACTCCTATCCAGATGGTGACCCGCTCACCACCGAAAGAGGCGGAACCCTGGTGCTGGATGAAGGCAAGCTCAAGCTGATCTACTCGAATTACTTTATTCAAAGCCGTCTGATCGATGATGAGGGTAATTTGATCTACATGGGGCTTGATGAAAACTTTCAACCCAGTGCCACCTGGTCAAGCACACCTGTCATACCTTCGGTATCCAAAAAACTATTCAAGACGGTTCAGTATGAAGGGTATCTGCCCATTCTGCGCTACCGTTCCTTCCCGTATGCATCAGAGTTCATGTTCCCGATCCTGGATACACCGATGAGTGATAGCGATTGGGCAGATCTGTTCATTGATACGCGCGGCAAAGCGAAACTTTTTATTGCCAAACAAAAGACCTTGGAAGAATGGTATGAAATGATGAACAGGCTGCGCCAATTGTTCTTTGGAGAATTGGAGAAAAAGGGCAATCACCTGCTGGGCTTGACGAAAGACCAGCACCATTTGAATGAATATTTTTCTAAAAAACAAAGGATTCTGGAAGATTACTTCACCGTAATGGATTGGCAATTACCTTACTTCTCTGCTCCCAATGTGTTGAATATCCATACCCGCCAAAATATATCAGGGCAACGTTGATCAGGAAGCTACTCTATTTAAAATTCCCAACACAACGTGACGAGCTGTATTCGGGAGTCAAAAGAATATCTAGGGTTCACCCACCGGGGCATGACCCGCCAACATCAGGTATTCTGCCTGCCCATATTCCTGCCATTGTTTTACATACAGATCGATCAGGGACTTCGAAGGCGTCTTGAGTTCCGCAACGTACGTCAGATGTTTGCCATCCATATCGGTTGCTTCCACAAAGACCTCATGCAGGATCAAGCGTGGCAATGCCCGGATATCAGCCGCGAACAAGGCATCGTTGGAACCCATCGCTAATGAGATTTTATGCTGTGCTTGCAGGGTGATGGTCTCTTTGCTTTCTAACCGAATGGGCAGGCGGACTTTGATGCCACTGACTAAGACACCATCGTTATAAATACGCAAGTGGTTCAGGTCCAGGTTATCTTCCACATGCATGGACGCCACCTCGAGCGGATGATCCCCAGTGTTTTGGAGCTGGAGGTTGATCTCCAGCCTGCCCTTGCCCATCATGTAATAGACCTGGTCGTTGATGAAAAAAATGCCGCGCTCATCAAAATGACAATTCATGCCCTTCGTTTTTTGCATGCGGTTGATGTGAGCTTCCTGCCCGGCATAGGGATCAGACATCGAATAGGCAAACTCATGCCCCGGCACAAATGTGATGGATAGTCCCACCCGCCGGTTCTTCTCAAAAGGTTTCGGCGTGAGCGCCTGTTGATAAGCCAGGGATAGGTCACGATGCACGAGAAACGCTGCCCAAACGAAACCAGCAAACACCAGTCCCAGACCCGTGACCGCCATCAACAGAGCGGAGCCAACGAGCACCCAGGCAAGACTGCCGGTGAGAATGCCCAAAAACAAAAAGAGCAGGAAGACCCGTCTTTTGAGAACGGCAAGCAGAAAGTTGACAAATCCAACGGTTTGAATATCCATGTTTGGAGTGGAAGACTTCATCCCTGCAAGTATAAAGCAAAACGAAGTAGATAGGATGGACGTTCAATGACAAACGCATAGATGTTAGCAAAAGCCCAAGCCTGATTGCCCACAAAAGCACTACCCGTAAGGTGGATGAAAACAGTAACTTTTTAACTTTGAACTGGCATTTCTCTATTTTTCAAAATCGGCTCTCCCGTAATTGAAGGAAAGAGCCTTACCACGAAGGGCACACACCTGCCCTGGCGGGCGGTGCCAGGGAAGTACACAAAGGGAAAAAAAGTGTTAACTTTACGAGCGTTCTTTCTTCGTGATCTTCGTGGACTTTGTGTTTAAAATGGTTTTCCCGTTAAAAACGGTAGAGCCTCAAAATCTATTTGGACGCTGATTTCGCTGATTAAAATAAGAGAAAATCTGCGTTTTCTGCGTTCATCTGCGTCCCAATTCTGAAATATACGGTAGAGAAACTGGCATTATAATTACAGTACTAGACCCTGTGAGGCTTTCCATTCCAGTGGATACCAAAGCCTCACAGGGTCTTACGATTCAAGCCCTACAGCGACTTGCTCTTCGCAGAGACCACGGTACCGCCGGGACGATCGGTCGCGACCACGTTGACCTTGACGTTATTGGCTTCACCAGCCGCAGCAGTGGCAGTAAAGACCCATAAACCAGAACCAGCCACGGCTTCGAAGGCCGCGCCGTTCTCGATCAGCGCATCCGTATCGGCATTGGAAATCGTCACGTGGACGCCCGCCACGCCGAAATCATCCAGCGCGTTGACCTTGATCACATCACCGACGTTGCCGGTGTAGGCGGAGAGATCCACAGCGCTGATGATGGGCGCGTTGAAGAAATCGGCAATGGTGGCGGCGAACACGGGCATGTTCTTGGTCTTCGCGAGCTCTTCATACTGGGCGCGGACGGTTTCATCTGCCAAAGCGGACTTGCCATACGCGGCGGCGAGCTTGAAGCGTTCGCGGTGCGCAACCTGATTGGCGCTGGCGGCGGCGCTCAGCGTTGCCTTACGGGAGGCAATGGTCTTGCCGCGTAATTCACGGAAGACCACATCGCCTAATTGACCGCTGACTTGCTCGAACATGGGGTTTAACTTGACTTTCATTTTACATTCTCCTATAACAAATAATTTGGGTTGATACGACGACCCTCAACACAAGAGCCGAAGCCGATAAGAACTATTCCGATGGGGTTCTATGGCGCTCACAGCGTGAACGGTTCAAAACAAGGCTGAACCAGAGCTCACAACGCCGCAGACATGGCGCACTGAATGAGTACCTGAAAAGTATGACGATGGCGTACGAAGGGTTTCTTGCAACGAGCAATTCCCCGTTCGGAATTTTGCTATTATACAAAATCATTTTATTTTGAAAAGGGCAAATCGCTAACGTTTATGTTAGCTGCGCTTTTCATTTTCGCAATGGGCTTGACCCCACCGCCACGCAACATAAGTGACAGTCACCTTTGCGTAGCACCCCGCAGTGTAGCGGAGTGGGTAAAGGTGACTGTCACTTTTATACACACTCATTTTCGCAATGCACTTGTTCTTTCCATGGCGGGAATTCGTTTTTGGTACTTGTATAACGCTTCAAAATCATTATACTGATTAGAAAGCGGATTATTGGGATTGCCCCGCGATTGAGACGTTGTTCCATCCTTAGCCTCGATTTCTTCTGTCTTGCTTGGGTTTCCTCATAACCAAATAGCGATCGTTTTTCAGCATGGAAAGGAGTGTTCTATGGCTACTTCAAAATCAAGCGATGACCTGGTATTTGACTACCAAACCCTGCGCCTGATCATCGGCGCGCTGGCATTTGCTTTTCCCTCGCTGGTGCTGGTCCTTTCGGGCAAGGTCACCACCTCGATCAGCGCCTCGTACTATGAACCGGCGAGCCGGAATATTTTTGTTGGCTTTCTGTTCATTATCGGCGGACTGCTGATCTCCTATAAGGGCCACTTACTGGGCGAACCCAGGCAGAAATCTGATAAATTCTGGCACTGGCTGCTTTCTTTCAAATGGCTGAAAACATATCAGGAAGATCTGATCAGCACGCTGGGCGGGTCGGCAGCGATTTTTACCGCGCTCTACCCCACCGCCTGCGATGGCTGCCCGATGGATACCAGGGCAAAAATCCACATGACCGGTGCGTTTATCTTGTTTTCCATGGTGGTCTATTTTTGCCTGATCGCCTTTCTGCGAAGTTTGAACCAAAAGCTGCTGAAACATGCCGACTTGCGCAAAGATAAAAACTTCAGGGCACGGATTAGAACGCTTCGGAAAAACAAATTACAAACGGGCTGGAACCCGTTTCGAAAATTCTGGACTTTCCTGTCGCTTGAAGCGCAGACCTTTCTCGCCATAGCCGGGGAAAAGTTTACAAAACTTGACCCGGAAAAAGAGGCTGAGATCACCTTCAAGGTGGCAGAAGTTTTTAAAGCGGAAATAAAGCGCGGCAAGATCTATGTGGCTTGCGGAGCCTTCATCACGGTGACCCTGCTGGTCTACCTCGTGCTGGCGGTCAGCGCGCCGGGCTTGATCGCCACATCAAAAATCACATTCATTATCGAAACGATAGCATTGGTGCTCTTCGGGTTTGCCTGGATCACTGCCAGCAAATTGAGCTATTTCCCTGAATTAATGAGTTGGCTGCAATCCGGGCAAACTAAAAAAGCTACCACCCCATAACCTGCTGATCGCCTTCCCTGCAACCCAAGTGACAGTCACCTGCTCTTCAGAGGTGACTGTCACTTTTCTTTAATTAAAACCCGTCAGGTCTTAACCCCTCTATCCATATATGGGGGGCATCTTTTATAGGGCATTGTACAGGCAGTGTATAGGCACTATACAGGCACTCATTAGCGGGTGCCTTATTTGTCCCTTTTCAGACCCCCATATCTGGGGGGTACCCCGAACAGCATATAACAGGCATCTAATTGCCTATGCGCTAATTTCACCGGTGGTTGACGATCTCAAAAACACCTCTAAGCACCCGCTGGAAGATTAACCACGTACATTTCCATCTCCAACCTGCATCCATAAGAATGAGGCAAATACTTATGAGTGATGTGAATAGCTGGAATCAACAGATCATTAATGAATTTCGCATCCGGGGCGGCATCGTCGGTAATCGGCAGTTGCTGTTACTGCACACCCTCGGCGCCAAAAGCGGACAGCCACGCATCAACCCCGTAGCATACATCAAAGATGGCGAGCGCTTCGTCATCGTGGCTGCCAAGGGTGGCATGGCGAACAACCCTGATTGGTATCACAACCTCCTCGCCCACCCGCAAGTCACCGTGGAAGTGGGCACCGAAAAGTTCCCGGCTCTCGCCACCCTTGCCACCGAACCCGAGCGCACCCGCCTCTATGACCAAATGGCAGCCGTCACCAAGGGCTACGCTGAATATCAGCGCAAGACGGCACGCATCATTCCCGTGATTCTGCTCACACGCAGCGCATAAAAAGTTACCAGCGGCAAGCTAAACCAGATCGGTTTATCTTTGCCTAAGCAATAAATATATGCTGTACTCAAGGGTATAATTAACATATTCAGTACTTCACGAAAAGTCTTCGTAGTGGCGACTTTAGTCGCTTTTTACTCGAACGACTGACGCGAAGCGGTTACTACGCTTTCGTGATCTACTGATATTCATAAAGCACAAGCAGCCACTGGATTGGAGCGTAAACAATGCAATTCAAAGATATTATCACCATGGAACCAGGTAAGCGCGGCGGCAAGCCGTGCATTCGCGGGATGCGCATCACTGTATATGACGTATTGGAATATCTTGCCTCAGGCATGTCTGAGCAGGAAATCTTAAGTGATTTCCCCTACCTGACCAAAGAGGATATTCTCGCCAGCCTGAGCTTTGCTGCAACTCGTGAACGAATCATGGTGGCTGTTCAACCATGAAGTTATTGTTATTTGACCAGAATATTTCCCCACGCCTTGTAGAACATCTCGCTGATATTTATCCTGGCTCTGTCCATGTTTCTACACTAGGATTGGGCAATGCAATGGACAGTGAAATCTGGCAATATGCACATGACCATGATTACATGATTGTCACCAAGGATGCTGACTTTAGCGAACTAGGAGTTGTTAAAGGCTTTCCTCCAAAGGTCATTTGGATACGCAGAGGAAATTGTTCCACCCAGGAAATCGAAGCTATTTTGCGTGACAACTACGAAGTAATAAAAACTCTTGATAACGATGATGAAACAGGCATCCTAACCTTGTTCTAAATTCAATTGAAACCGCTTCAATGATCAAGCAGCCCCTGATTTGTCAGGGGCTGCTTGATTCAGTATCAACCGACAAAACAACCCGGCAAATATCCTAGTAAAATCAGTCCATGACCATCCCCACCCACCACATCGATATCAACACCCCTGATTTCATTGCCGATCCCTACGCCCAACTTGCAGCGTTGCGTCACGATATGCCGGTCTATCATGACCCGCTTTGGAACAAGATCTTCTTCACGCGCCATGCCGATATTTCCGCCCTGCTGAAAGATAAACGCCTCGGGCGCACCCTGCTGCACTTGTATTCAAGGGACGAGATCGGCTGGCCCCCACCTGATCCGCGCCACGTGGGCTTCAGAAGCTATCAGGATAATGTCTTCATGGATATGGAAGGCACAGCGCATGCCCGCATCCGTGCGCTGGTGACCAAGGTCTTCACCCCCAAACGGGTGGAAAGCATGCGCGCCAAACTCGAACAAACGACACACACCCTCATCGATGCGGTGCAGGCAGACGGCACCTGTGACTTTGTCCACGCCATCGCCGAGCCATTGCCCGTTGTGATGATCGCCGACCTGCTGGGCATCCCTGAAGCACAACGTCAGAATTTGCGACCGTGGTCGAATGCCATCGTCAAGATGTATGAGCTGGGCTACACCGCTGAACAGGTCAACGCAGCCAACCATGCCGCCACCGCTTTCATGG
Organism: Chloroflexota bacterium; assembly: GCA_040006635.1. Lineage (GTDB taxonomy): Bacteria > Chloroflexota > Anaerolineae > Anaerolineales > Villigracilaceae > Defluviilinea. The sequence continues at coordinate 5,251 of JBDTWO010000051.1, read as the reverse complement.
ATATGATCGGCGCGCTTGCCGAAGAACGCCGCGTCCACCCGCAGGACGATCTCATCACCGACCTCGTGCAAGTCAATGAACGCGGCGAGACCCTCACCGAAAATGAACTGCGCGCCACCTGCATCTTTCTGTTGAACGCCGGTCACGAAGCCACGGTCAACGGCTCGTCGCTCGGGTTGCGTGCCCTGTTCCAGAACCAGAGTCAGCTTGAAACAATGCAAGAGGCGGTTCGTCATCACAATACGTCCCTGCTCAAGACCGCCGTCGATGAACTCCTGCGCTACGAGACCCCGCTGCCCATGTTCGAACGTTACGTGCTCGAAGATATGGACATCAACGGCATCCCGCTCCAACGCGGCTCCGAAGTCGGACTATTTTATATCTCTGGAAATCGCGATGCCGCGCGCTTCGAACGCCCCGATGAACTGCTCCTGTCTCGACAAGATAATCCCCTGCTGACGTTTGGTCTCGGCACGCACTACTGCCTCGGCGCACCCCTTGCCCGCCTCGAATTACAAGTACTGTTCAGCGTGCTGTTCCAACGTCTGCCCAATATCCACCCCGCAGGCGCTGCCCAATTCGCCAAAGGCTTCGTCATCCGCGGGCTGGAAAAACTACCGATTGCGTTCTAACGTTTGTCGTTGCGAGGAGCGCTCTTGTTCTTCGCGACGACACCTGCACTTGCGCCAGGTGCAAGTGAGCAATCCCCCACTCAACAGGAGATTGCTTCGGGCGGAAGAACACACTCGCCGTTTGAGGCTCGTCGCAACGACATGTCTAGTTCATAAGGGGCTTGAATTCCAACCGCCGAACCTGTACCATAACCATTCTGCATGCCTTCATCAACATTCAGAGTAGTAGAGGTACCCATGCAAAAGCAAGTTCGTCCGAACCGCTTCATTCTTTTGATCCTTACGGCAGCCTTATTACTCCCAGCCTGTTCCACCAACACACCCATCAACGCCACCAGCGTTGCGTCAACACCCACATCGACTGTCTCTTCAGGACCCACCCTGAATAGCGTGGTTGCCACATCCGCCGTAATACTGATCCCATCCGCCCCACCTGCAAAGAATATTGATATCTGCTCGTTCTTTACATCCATCGATGCCCAGCCTCTGGTCGGCACTGTTGAAATCAACATCACCCCCGGCAGTGAAGCTGACGAAATCACCGGCGGCACACTGGAATACTGCACCTACCGCGGCGAGGATGTTGCCCTGCTGATATCGCTTGTAAAATCAAGTGCTTCCAAAGATTCACCAACCTGGCAGGATCAACTACTCCAAATGGTTCAGTCATCGGACCCGGATGCAGTCATCACTCCCGCCGCTGGCATTGGAGAACTGGCTTATTGGGTGATCACCCCCGCACCTGCAGTTGGCTTATGGGTTGCCAAATACCCCTATGTCTTCGGCTTGGCAGTTGGCGGCAATATCAGCGCCCCCGATGATTACCAGGACGGTCTCCAGTCCCTGGCGCAAAAGGTCTTAGACGCCTTACCCTGATCAAAGTAGTAGACCTGACAGGTTTTCGGGAATCCACTTCAAGCATATATCCATGTCCCCACAATCATTGTGACGGGCTTGCGCCACGCTAAAACCTGTCAGGTCTTACTCGCGAGATACGTTATACTCGCGCCCATGTCCATCCCTAAACCACCACTCGACCCACTCATCTCCGCACCCGATAGCAACGAATACTTCAACGCCATCAGTCATCTGATCGGCGCGATCTTATCCATCTCGGCATTGGCAGTCTTGGTCACGCTGGCAGCCACGCAGCACAAGCCCGCCCACATCATCGGCTTTGCCATCTATGGCACCAGCCTGTTCTTGTCCTTTCTATTTAGTTGCCTGCTGCATTTCTTTTTACTCTTCAAGAAATACCTGCGCGTCTTCGGTATACTCGACCACGACGCCATCTACATCCTCATCGCTGGCACCTACACACCCTTTTGTTTGGTGGTTCTCAGCGGCGCTACAGGCTGGGTCTTATTCGGAATTATCTGGAGCCTGGCAGTTTTCTTCATCACCTTGAAATCGATCTTCTTCAGCAAGATCCCCGTCTGGATGTCGAACGCATCCTTCCTCCTGATGGGCTGGATCATTGTCTTCCTGATCGGTCCCATTTACAACCAACTCGGCATGGGAGCCATGTCCCTGCTCATCGCGGGCGGACTGTGCTACACCATCGGCGCATTGATCTTCGCGAATGGCAGACCCAATCCCTTCCCGCCCTATTTTGGCAATCATGAGATCTGGCATCTTTGCGTGCTGGCTGGCAATGCATTCATGTTTTTGGTCATGCTTTTTTATGTCCTGCCCTATCCAAAGGGCTAACGCAAAGTGCTATACTGCATCGATGCAACACACCTCATTGTTTAATAACAAATTTAGGATAAGGAGTTAACCATGTCAATCAAATTATCATCTGCTGATGCCAGAGCCCATACCCCCCAGTTGGTCCTGAATAGCCAGATGCACAAGGAAATCCATGGCGCGGGCATGATGGGCAACATCAATACCCGCCTGGCATTGATCATTACCAAGGCAGTTGGCTCGATGTGGTGTGCGTATGCCTTTGCCCTGCTCGCCCTCATCTCGCTTCCGGCGGCGATCAGTTCACACAGTCCCATCATCATTGTTGCCTGGGTCGCACAAACTTTTTTACAGTTGGTATTACTACCCATCATCATTGTTGGTCAAAATGTACAAGCCGCCGCCAGTGATGCCCGCGCCGAGAGCGATCACAAAACGCTGGTCGCCATCCATACCCTGACCGTAGAAGTCCATGAGATCGCCCAGCAACAAACCAAGATACTGGAATTCCTTGAAGAAAGAAGTGAAAAGGGAAACGCTATTGACGAATAATCAAGGTGCTTCAAATTCATCTCCACAAAACACTCACATCTTCTTCATATCATTTAAACAGACACCAGATATACTCCATGAAAACTTTATTCATGGAGTATAGCAATGAGCCGAAAAACAATCTTTAGTAGCGTGATCGTAATCTGTATGATCGCCCTGGCTGCCTGTGCCACTGCCACACCCACCGCAACTACATCAAACAGTAATGCAATCCCTACCGCGACCAGTAACACAAACACAAATGCGACTACGCCAGCCGCATCCAGTAACACCAGTGTTAGCATGGATCCCAGTCTTGCATGTAGCGGCGGCAAAACTTCAGCCAGTGAGACAGTCGCATTGACGGAAGGTCCGTATTTCACTGCGGGCTCACCAGAACGCGCCTCCCTGCTGGATGCTGGCATGGCTGGGACAAAACTTGTCATCACCGGTTATGTATACGATACGAACTGTCAACCGATAGCGAACGCCTCATTAGATTTCTGGCAGGCGGATGCGAACGGCGTCTATGATAATAGTGGCTACACGTTACGCGGACACCAGTTCACCGATGCCAACGGTCATTACGAATTGACCACGGTTGTCCCTGGGTTGTATCCGGGGCGCACCGAACACATCCACTTCAAGGTGCAGGCTCCCAACGGCAAGTTGATCACGTCACAATTATTCTTCCCCGGCGTACAACAAAACGACTCCGATGGGATCTATGCTGCAAGCCTGCTCTTATCCATTCAGCAGACAGATGCCGAATGGCAGGGTCAATATAATTTTGTCGTCCCTGCACGGTAGGCATTACAACACCATAAAACACAGTGCGACCCGGTAGATGGGTCGCACTTTTGATTCGATCTAATTCTGCGCTGTAGATCAGAATAATTTTCATTTCTTCACAAAGAACACACATATTATCAAAAAATTCAGTAAATATTTAATGCACTCCACATAATTGGATGCAATAATAACAACAGCCTCAGCAAATCCCATTTCGCAGAATTGTTGATCGTTGAGCAAATCTGCTGTGGGGCAAAAGCAAGTCACAATTCGTCAAAGGAGAAAAGTTATGAGCAAGCATCATTTTGGATGGATCCCCGATGTACCCGATCATCGCGACTTTCTGTTCTCAGCGGTCTACAAAGCCATTCCGAAACTGCCAACGTCCGTTGACTTACGAGCCACCTGCTCCCCTGTGGAGGATCAGAAGACGCTCGGCTCATGTACAGCCAATGCGCTTGTCGGCGCACTTGAGTTTCTGGAACGCAAAGACGGCGCGCCATACGCCGATTTAAGTCGACTCTTTGTTTATTACAATGAACGGGTGATCGAACATACTGTCGCATCCGACTCAGGCGCGATGCTGCGCGATGGCATCAAGACCCTGGCGAAGCAGGGTGTTTGCTCTGAAAAGAAATGGCCCTACACGGTTTCAAAATTCAAAAGCAAACCGACGAAGGTCTGCTATACCGAAGCTGCCACCCATATGATCACATCTTATCAACGTGTGCAAACACTGGATGATATGCGTTCCTGCCTGGCTTCTGGTTTTCCATTTGTGTTCGGGTTCACAGTGTATGCTTCATTCGAGTCAGACCAAGTCGCATCCACAGGCATTGTGCCCATGCCTGCGAAAAGCGAAGCAGTATTGGGTGGTCATGCCGTTGTAGCAGTTGGGTACAACGACAAGACAAAACGCTTCATCGTGCGTAACTCCTGGGGTCCAGGTTGGGGACAACAGGGTTATTTTACGATGCCCTATAATTACCTGACAAATCCTCAACTTGCTGGGGATATGTGGACGATTCGACGCGCACTGGGAGCATGAACGTTTCTATACATTTTTATCGTTTACACCCCAGGCAATAAATCAAAGAACGCGACCCGCTCACGAGTCGCATTCTTTGATTCAAGTTCAGTTTGAGAATCACAAAACTCCCCTCTTCCATTCTTTTGCCAAAACATACATCACGCAAATTCCGGCTCAAACAATTCTTCCACGACGCGGTAGACCGCATCGTGTTCATGTACCGGTTCGATGACCTTGATCGCCATATCGTCACCGGGTTTCACCCATACGACCGTATGATGATTGACTTCCATGGAGGCAACTCTTTGGGTGAAGTCAGTGCCATGCCCGAAGATGTGGATCTTATCGCCGAGTTTCAGGCTGTCCATGAGTCGCATGCTGGCAACATTGAGATGGTTGTAGTAGTGTGTGATCCTGCCAATTTCAACTTCCATAGGGGTACTCCTTTCCATACCTATCAGAAGAAAATCTTCCCACATAATTACTGTAGCATAAACAGAACCCAAATACTAGCCCTATCCCGCCAGGGCGATTGCATCTTAATTGGCAGCAGCAAGGACTTTGAGTAGATACTCTT
>JBDTWO010000050.1:0-27149 GCA_040006635.1 Chloroflexota bacterium | reverse complement strand
TCACCTTCATCAACGCAGTGTCCACGCCTTTGGATTCGAGCCAGTTGCGATAATCCGAAAAATCTTCACCCACAGTTGCCATCACGCGCGGCTTCTCGCCGAGCAACGCCATTGAGTAAGCGATATTGGGCGCAATGCCGCCACGCTGCTTGGACATTGATTCAACCAAAAACGAAAGGCTGATCGAAGCCAGGCGTTCAGGCAGAATTTGTTCGTGGAAGTGACCAGGGAAGGTCATCAGGTAATCGTAAGCCACAGAGCCAGTGAGAAGAATATCCATGTTTATCCTATTCGCAGTAAAAGGCGCACTCTGACGAGTGCGCCGATAGTAGCGAGCAAAAGTTTATCATGCACCGATTGGATTGTAAAGTTTTCAGCCTGTCATTTTAGAAACGATGGGCGCCATAAATTCATGACTCAAAAACCTTAACATTGCAGGCAAAACGTACAATAATACGCCGCATTGTATACAACAAACTTACTGGAGAAACAATGTTCAATAAAACTCGTTCGTTGTTCTTTCTGATTTCCGTAATCATAGGCAGTTTGCTATTCAATGCCTGCGGGGCAAAGACCACACCACCAGCTTCATCTGAAACGTCAGCTACGCCCAAGAATAAAAATATCACCCTCGTTATCCCCGAAGATCCCCCATCCTTTAATGCGGTGATCGCATACACGGGTTATGATGCCCTGGCAATGAAAATGGTGCTGTTGGGGATGACGGGCATCGATCCAGATGGGAACGTGTATCCGGAACTCGCGGCTGAATTACCCACGCTGGAGAACGGCGGAGTGGTTCAAGATGAAACTGTGAAAACCATGACCGTTACCTGGAAAATGCGTAAGGATATTCAATGGGCAGACGGCAAACCTGTCACGGCGGATGATGTGATCTTTACCTATAAAGCCATTACTGATCCAAACACTGGCAACTGGATTCCTGGCATCGACTCGGTAGATAGTGTGGACAAAATTGACGACTACACCTTCAAGGTGAGCTACAACACGATCTCGACTTCCTATTTAACCTTGTTCGGCGGCGAACAAGTTGCCATTTGGCCCGCGCATTATTGTGATGCCGCTCAGGGCTTTTCAGCCTGGGATTGCGGACGCAAGCCCTTAAGCGATGGACCCTTCGTTTTAGATGAATGGCTGCAAGGCGATCATCTCACCTTCACCAAGAACATGAATTATTATCAAAAAGGGAAACCGGATATTGACAAGGTGACCGTCAAGATCGTACCCGATGCGACCGTCCGCAAACAAATGATGATCAACGGCGATGCCGATATCAACATGTGGACGAATGAAACGATCACTGCCGATCTGCAAAAAGAAACCAATGTCAAAGTCAGCATCAGCCCAAATGAACGCTTTGTCATGCGATTATTCTTGAACACTGCCGCCAAAGGGACTACGGACGCGCAGGCAACACCGCATCCCATCCTTTCCGATGTGAATGTGCGGCAGGCAATTCGCATGGCAATCGATGCAGATACGATCTCAAAGCAGATCTTTTTAGGCTTCAGCAAACCGGTGTGGACGGAATTTTTCCGCCCGCCTTATAACCAATGCAACATCGCCCGTCCAAAGTTAGATGTGGAAGCCGCCAAAGCCCTGCTCGAACAAGCGGGTTGGACAGACCCCAACAATACCGGTACACGTGAGTGTCACGGCTGCAAGACCGGCGCACCCGAAGGCTATAAAATGGAAATGCAGTTCATCACCTACAAGGAATACGGTGAACCCATTTTGCTCACCCAACAACTGATCGCTGAAGAATTAGCCAAGATCGGCATCAAACTGGATCTCACTACCGTCGAAGGCAGCGTGCTCTGGGCTGATTCGAGTGGTGGCGGCATTGAGCAGACCGGCAATTTTGACATCGATCTCTGGGACGATGGCTATGCTGGAACCGACCCGGCAGATTTTATATCTCAGTATTACTCCGAAGCATCCATTACTCCCGATAATGGTTGGAATATTGCGCGCTGGGATAACGCTGACTTCAATAATCTTTTGGCAGATTCTTCTACACTCGATACCACCAAGCGTCAGGCTGATTTTTGTCAGATGGCGCAGATCCTAGACAAAGAAGTGCCCATGATCCTGCTGTTCACCACCATTGATGCCGATGCTTACTCAACCCGCCTTGAGGGCGTACAGTCCACGGTCAACGATGTGGTCACATGGAACATCGCGGATTGGAAAGTTGTTAAATAACACACGTCAATTTTCAAATAATGCAGTAGAAATCAGCGAAGTCAAATGGATGACATTTGACTTCGCTCTGCTATCTCGATTGCCCGCCAAGTACAAACCATGTTAACGTATATCTTAAGACGCCTCTTTCAAACCGTCGGTCTGCTCTTCCTACTCAGCATTCTGCTCTTCGGGATGGTTAACCTCGCCCCCGGCGGTCCGCTCGCCGGGCAGGGACAAAGCCGACACATCGCTCCGGAAAAAGCCGCCATTCTCAAACGTCAATTCGGGTTGGATAAACCCCTGCCGGTTCAATATGTGATCTGGCTGGCTGGCAACGATTGGATGCAGGTCGATACGAACGGGGACGGCGCCCCCGATGGACCTGGAACTCGTAAAGGGATTCTACGCGGGGACTTCGGCTTCTCTTTTCGGACCCGTCAGCCTGTTCTGAAAGAAATTAACCTGCGTCTCCCGAATACCATTTACTTGATGTCGATCACTTTCGTGCTTGCGTTAGCGCTCGCGATCCCCATCGGGATTTTATCCGCTACGCGGCAATATTCCATTTTCGATATTGTTGCCACTACATTTTCATTTGCAGGTCAGGCATTGCCCGAGTTCTGGCTGGGGCTGATCATGATTTTGATTTTCTATGCCTGGCTAAAGAATCCCATTACAGGCGCTCCATTGCTTCCAGCGGGCGGAATGTCCTCGGCAGATGGCTTCGTTCTTTCAGACAGGATTATCCATCTCATTCTGCCGGTAACGACCGGAGCGCTCGGCTGGATCGCGTGGTACTCACGCTTTCTACGCTCCAGCATTCTAGAGATCCTGCCCCTGGACTACCTGCGCACGGCGCGTGCCAAAGGTGTGCCTAAAAATCAGGTTTTGTATCGCCATGCGTTAAGCAATGCCTTGATCCCGCTGGTGACGTTGATCGCGCTCGACCTGCCGTATATTTTTATGGGTGCAGTTTTCATTGAGACGATCTTCGCGTGGCCCGGCATGGGACGCTTGTATTATCAAGCCGCCATTGACCGCGACTATCCACTCTTATTGGCTGTGCTGATCATTGGCGCAGCCTTCATTATCCTGTCTAATTTGATCGCGGATATTTTGTACGCCTACCTCGATCCACGCGTTCGCTATGAATAGACTATGACAAATCAAGATTCAAATATCCCGCTCAACATCGACGTACCTGGCGATCCTGAATTTCGCAGGCAACCCGCAACTGCCCTGGACCCCGGCAATATTTTATTGCGCCGTTTTCGCCGTCACCCCGGTGCTATGGCTGGAATGGTTGTGCTGGCGATTCTTACGCTGGCTACCCTGTTTGCCTTTCTCTCGCCCTATCCGGCAGACCAATCAGATATGGTTAATCGCCTGCAGCCCCCCTCCGCTGCCCACATCATGGGAACGGATGCACTCGGACGCGATATGCTGACGCGCGTTCTCTATGGCGGTCGCATTTCGCTTTCAGTTGGCTTGATCGTTGTCGGTATTGGGCTTGCCATTGGCGTGCCGATCGGTGCGTTGGCAGGTTATTATGGCGGGCGACTTGATGCGATGCTGATGCGCTTCACCGATCTGTTTCTCTCGCTGCCCGCTTTTCTGGTTGTCATTTTGCTGGGCGCGATCATCAGCGAAGGGACACTTCCTTTTCTAAAAGGCAATAGCATATGGACGATCGGCTTTGTCATCGGCATTCTCTCGTGGATGACATTCGCTCGTCTCGTGCGCGCCGCTTTCCTGACCATTCGCGAACTCGATTATGTCACCGCCGCACGCAGTTTGGGCTCATCCGATTTGCGCATCATTATCAAGCACGTCTTACCCAACTCGATTGGTCCCATCATTGTAGAAGCTACGCTTGAAATGGGATATGCCATCGTGCAAGAATCAGGTTTATCGTTTCTGGGTTTTGGCATTCAACCACCCACACCTTCCTGGGGCAACCTGCTCAGCAACGCACAGGAAAACTTCACCAAGTATCCGTGGCTGGCGATCTTCCCCGGCATCATGATCTTTCTCAGCATTATTTCCGTCAACTACATCGGCGATGGCTTGCGCGATGCGTTCGATCCATACAAAGTATTGGAACGGGTTGGAGAGTATACATAATATGATGTCTGCAAAACTTATTATTGAAACGCTCGGCTGGGTCGGCACGGTCACTTATCTGATTGCATATGCCCTTGCCTCGCTAAAGAAAGCCGAGGGTGATTCGGTGCTTTATCAGGGCATGAATATCTTTGCGGGGATATTGCTTGTCGTTTACTCGCTCTATTTCAAAACCTACGCCACTACTGGACTCAACGCCACCTGGGTTTGCATTGGTCTTTTCACATTGGGTCGCAAGTGGCTCAACCGCAACTAACTCCGCGCTTCACACCGTCTGCACGTGTGGAGGATATTCCACGCGGCTTTCGACTATCCATCCCATCTGGATTTGCTGACTCATATCGACTCGCGCAACTGGATAATTATGCACAACTCTCACGAAGTAAATTTCCACTGCGCTTCCCACTAAGCCTGAGCCTATCTGCCCGCACTTCAAGCGACTCCATTGCTGGGACTTGGGGATTCGGGTTATGGAATGATCCGTTCGGGCTATCGCTCGGCTTTGGAGGGAATCCTTTTCGGTTGCCTACGTTACCGAATGCGGTCTGGTTCTTTGGGGCGTCGCAGGAAAATTATTTGTCGTTCAAGGACTCTCGCCCTGAGCGGAGCCGCCGATTGTTGGCGGCGCAGTCGAAGGGCGCTTCGTCTGCGAATGGAGCAACGAACGCTCCATCCTCCGCTCAGCGCGAAATAGCAGCAAATGGATTTCTTGCACAAACTTTTCGGTCGCCGAAGTTTCATCCATGGTTGATTCTGGCGGGGCTGGCGCTCCCCTTTTCGCGCAAGGTGGCGCGTCGGTTGCTGGGGCGAGTGATTGCGGATGATGGAGTCCAATTATGGAATGAGGGAGCTCGCTCCCGGAATATTCGACAGCAAGCTGTCGGACTCCAGAATCAGAGTCATAGCGTGGATCCGACTCAATGGCATCGATACAGGCTCGATTGGAGTCTGAAGCGGGTGTCGTTCGAAGTGGATGAGGTGCAGGTGTTTGAGTCGGCGGTGAGTCCGCATCCGCCGTTGGGGTTGGTCATCTGGATCGATAATCAATATGCGGCGTTCACACCGGAGGGCAGGCTCGCGTTTGGGGTCTTGCAAAATGAAGCGGCGTGGCTTGAAGTGATGGATATAAAAATCAGCCCCGAATGATCGGGGCTGATTTTTTCTTATGCAGTTTTTGTTTTGGCTTTTGCCTGTTGCTGTTTGATCAGGGCATATACGACACCAAGGGCAATAACGATGACACCAAGCCAGTTGGTCGAGATGGGCAGGTTGAGCGAAACTTTGCGGAAGAAAGTATCGAGCAAAATTCCAACAACGAAGAGCCCGCCGAACATGCGGTTGTGATAGAAACAGAAGCCAGAGAACCACGTGGGCCAGAAGGCTTCAAAGCCCTGCGGTGCGGCATCGGGGCGCGGCTTGGCAAGGACAGCGACCGCATACATGGCACGCTGAATCGCAAACAGGATCAACAACATGAAGGTGGAGAAATAACCGGTGGCAACAAGATAGATCACAATGCCATACGCCATGACGATCGAGAAGATATCGGTATAGCGGGCGAAGGTCTGCCCCACCCTCACAGGGAAGGTGCCAACGCCTTTGACTTTGTCATCTTTCATCTTATCGATATGTTTACCGATGTTGATACTGGCAACGCTCAAACCAAACGGCACACCCGCCAGAGCGACTCTCCAAATATTGCTCATATCGCCATTGCTGCCAAACGCCAACACCAGATAGACACCTGAAACCATGATGGGTCCCCAGATCAGGAAGATGGCGAATTCACCCAAACCCCAATACTTGAAAGGATAGGTGTACGCGAGCAGAACAACCGCGCCGAAAACGAACAAACCGATGATGACCGGATTGAAACTCGTATAGAACAACGCAAATACGCCGGAGAGCGTGGCAAGGACGCCGCTCACAATGAACCATTGGATCTGCTTGCTCTTTGACCAAAAGTTTTGCACAAGCGGATGAACACCATATTGCGTGCGGAAGTAATTGTCTTTATCCACGCCGCGCGAGAAATCGGTGTAATCGTTGAGCAGATTGTTCGTGCCATGTGCGATGAACAAACCGATCGTGATGACGATCCACGGCAGCCAGGCAAAGACACCATCACGCCAGGCTAACATACCGGCGATGATGCATGAATAGACAGTCACCGCCGTGACGGCCGAACGGGTGGCGATCAGCCATTTCGAGATGACATCCAGTGCATCCCACTCTTGCTTGCTGTCCATCTTGATGAGTTCCCATGACGCTTTGCGCCACATGGCAAAATTGATGTGCATTTCTTTCTCCTTTTGAGTCAGTTTTTAACGGCAACATTTGCCGTGTATGCAATATTTACTGAGCGGGATTATACTACCACCTTGTGAAATTGGATACAAATGGTCGTAATTTGACCATATAGGTAAACAAAAAGAACAGGAGCAATTCCTGTTCTTTTTATAACGCGGACAGGGAGCTGTCCGACTCCAGAGATTTAATTTAGCGCCAGAAGTTATGAGTGAAGGGTATTAAGCGTAACGCTACATCAATGAGCAGCCCGAACATGAACATCGAACCAAAGGAACGGTTGTTTCCAAAGGCAAGCGGGGCAAAGTACAGGGGCCAGCCGCCCTGTCCATCGGGGAATCCTTCGGGACGGGTATCTGGTTTTGGTTTAAGGAGTGCGGGGTAAACCTGTTTGAACATCGGGAGAGCAAACAACACAATCAACATCACCGGCGTAAAGAATTTTGTCGCGATGAGGTAGAAGGTAAAAAGATATGGCAGGATCATCATGGCAAGCACGGAGTAACGTGCTATTTTTTCGCCGATGATCACAGGCAGGGTAAAAATCTTTTTCGCCTGGTCAATCTTGATCTTATCAATATGTTTGCCAAAGATAACCGTGGTTACGCCAAGAACATAGGGCAGGCTGGCGATGACGACATTCCAATTCCATTGGTGAGCCATTACATAATAACCGCCGCCGATCATCAACGGTCCCCATACGAGCAATACAGCTACTTCGCCGAGCGCAATATATTTGAGGGGCCAGGTATAGAACAAAACAAAGAAAGCACCCGCCGCAAGTAACATCCAAATCATGGGGTCGTTCGCATTGATAAAGATCAGGTACAACCCTGCCACAAGAGCAAGCAGACCAGTTACCGCAAAATAGGTCAGGTGTTGGCGCTTGGTCATGAGTCCACTGGCAACCGGCTGGGCGCCATAGATCGTACGGAAATAATTGTCCTTGTCTACGCCCCGCACATAATCAGTGTAGTCGTTGAAGATGTTATTGCTGGCATGAGCAAGGATCAAGCCCAGCGTAAGAGCGAACCAGGGTAGAAAACTAAAGGATCCATCGCGCCAGGCAAAAAGTCCGGCAAGCGCCGCCGAGATAAAGGTCATCACGAGAACCGCCGCGCGGGTGGAGATCAGCCATTTTGAGATCACGTCCAATCCATCCCACTCTTCCTTTGAAACTTCAGGGATGACATTGAGCGCTTTACGCCACATTGCAAAATTCATTTTTACTCCTTGGATTGTTTTGGATAAATTATATCCAGAATAGCTCCAATTAGTGTTTGACATTTGTCAGATGGATTTATGGAGATTCGTCCTGATTTATTTTTGGGTCATTGCTACGCGGCAGTGTAAAGAAAAAGGTTGCACCCTGCCCTACGGCGCTCTCGACCCAGATGCGGCCGCCGTGAAATTCAATGATCCGTTTCACTAAAGTCAGCCCCACCCCAGTGCCTTCCACTTTTTGATCGAGCCGATTGAATAAGCCGAAGATGCGCTCGTGATATTGAGGGGCAATACCAATGCCGTTATCACGCACATATATGACCGGCATATTGTTTTCACTGCCCTGCACACCGATTTCGATCTGCGGCTTGGACTGTGTGCCCATGAATTTCGCGGCGTTATCGAGCAGGTTTTGAACAACTTCCAATAAACGCTGACGATCGCCCTGCACAACCGGTAATCCCGATGCGACCTGAACCTGTATGCCATGCTCTTGCAGGCGACCGTCTGTCAGCTCGATCGCATCCTGGACCAATGCTTCAAAAGGAACTGGTTCGGGGTTATTCATCATGCGGCCAATCCGCGAAAGTTCCAACAGATCGTTCAGTAAAGCATGCATCTTGTCGGCTGCTTCACCGATGCGATGAATATCAGCTTCGAGGCGTACGAGATTACCTGCCAGCGCGTCTTCACGCACAAACCCAAGGAAACCTTTGATCGTGATCAAGGGCGCTTTCAGATCATGAGAAACAGTATAGGCAAAGCGTTCCAACTCGGCATTCTTCGACTCCAATTCCTGGATCAGTCGCTCGCGTTCTGATTGGGTACGCTGATGTTCGGCAACCTCCTGTTCAAGCTGCTGGTTGATCTGACGTAATTCAAGCGTGCGGGCATCCACCAATTGTTCGAGATTTTTCTGATAATGCCGAAGTTGACCTTCAGCTTGTTCGCGCTGTTCATTCAAGATCACACCCTGCAAGGCACTGCTCAATAAACCGCGCAAAGCGCCACAAACAACGGATTCAGCAGCATCTACATCGAGCAACATGAAGCCTAGTTTTTCCTCTTTTGAATAGAGCGCTTCAGCCACCAAGCCGTACGGTCCAGTGCGGGACAACATATTCCCCGGCACCAATTGTCGCGAAACGAAGCGGACCTCACCCGGCGTCAGGGCCAGGCGACCACGGCTATCATACGCCAATATCAGCCGTGACCATTCGATAGACTGCTTTACATTTTCAAATAAGGACAGGTAAAAGGCTTTTATGCCGAGTCTCGGAAACTCCAACCCAACAACATCCAACACATCCGCCAGGCTGTGGGATGACATGAGCATTTCGCTGATCTCGCGGAGAATCACACTCCGTTTTTCAACATGCAAACGGGAATATGCCTCATACTTGCGAGTCTCTGCGCTGATCACCACGCGAGCCTGCTGCCAAAGCATTTCCGCTTTTTGAACCAGCGCTTCGTTGCTTACATTCTGAAGCACGACCCTGCGCATGCTAGATAACATATCATGCCAAAGATCATCTGCCCCCGGAAGGGTAAATCCCTGTAAGACAACTTCTTCCAATTTTTTTATGAATGTACCGCCCACCTCAGCGTCCTGCAGGTCATCCCAAAAAGCGGTAAATAATTCGTCTGTCCAAGCTGTGTAGGTATCGACAAGATTATTCGGCACGCTTCGAGTCATCGCGTCACAAGTGATCTTGCGCAAATCAGGCAGATCAAGACCAGTGTCTGATCTAATTTCATTTTGATAGGCTGCATTTTGTAATTCCTGATTTGAGCAACCGCAAGATTGCCTGATCACCAATGCCGGAGATACGACAATCGTTTCAGGAACATTTTCCTGCCGCAATTTGGCAAGTAACATATACCCGGCCTGCCAGCCCATATCATAGACAGATTGGCGGATCGTGGTTAGCGGCGGGATGTTATGGCGTCCATCTTCCGAATCATCAAACCCAGTGACAGCAATATCTTGCGGAACGTTATACCCATTCGAGCGAAGCACTTCCAGCGCGCCAAGTGCCATCGAATCGTTTGCACTAACAACCGCTTCGAATTTCTTGTTGCCACTGAGCAAAGCCTGCATCGCTTCACGTCCAGATTCGATCGTGTAATCGCCAACACTCACACAACCCTCTGAATCATCCTCAGAGCAGCCATGCGCCAGCATGACATCGCGAAACGCCCGGAACCGTTCATCCGCCTCCTGATGTCCAACCGGTCCGCGAATAAATGCAAGCTTGCGATGACCATGCACATCCAACAAATGCGTCACCACATCTGTGATGCCCTGATAGCTATTGTTTAACACACAGGGAATCCCTTCCAAGTCAACTGCCACAGTGACCACCGGCAAAGGCTGATAGTTTAAGCAAAACGTCCGTAATTCAGCATGGCTGACACCGTGCCCAAGTGTTCCACTCACAACGAGACCGTCCACCACCTGCATGTTGACAAGGTTATAGAGCATATTCCTTTGCGATTCAAACCCATGATACGACCGAATGGCACCGCTGGTAAAACACATCCAATTCGCGCCAGCCTTCCTAACCGCATCGGAGAAACCTCGCAGCAGCGCATTTTCGAACGGGTCATCCGTCGAGCTGATCAGAATCCCCAAGGTCAGTGCACTAGGTTTGGCATGGGACTGAGCTGTTATCACACTATGCGAGCTATCCACCAATTACCTCCAGGTAAAAATCAAATTACTGCGGCAAAGCAAAATAAAACGTGGCACCTTTGGACACTGCGCTTTCCACCCAGATGCGACCACCGTGAAATTCAATGATCCGTTTCACGATCGCAAGTCCAATACCGGTGCCCTCAGCCAGAGGGTCCAGTTTATTGAATAAACCAAATATCCGTTCATGATGTTCAGGGGCAATGCCGATCCCATTGTCGCGCACAAAGAAAACCGGCATGCCATTATCCAAACCGCGCGTGCCTATTTCGATCACAGGCTCGGTTTGTTTACTGGAAAATTTCACAGCATTATCGATCAGGTTTTGAACCACTTCCAGCAATCTTCGGCGGTCGCCCTGCACAGCCGGAAAATTCTGATCAACCTTGATCTGTGGCACACTTGCCTGCAAGCGCCCCTGCAAAAGTTCGATGGCTTCATTTACCAAAGTCCCAAAGGCAATCGGCTCAGGTGAATTTAGCATACGCCCAATACGGGATAATTCAAGCAAGTCGTTCAATAGATCCTGCATCTTCTCGACCGCGCCGTTGATCCGCTCCACATCCCTTTGTAAACGTGCCTGATTACCCGCCGCCGCATCCTGTTCCAGAAAGCCAAGAAATCCTTTAATGGTAATGATCGGCGCTTTCAGATCATGCGAAACCGTGTACGTAAATTGTTCGAGCTCGGTGTTCTTCGCCGCAAGCTCATGGATCAGGCGCTCACGCTCCGCCTCGCCGCGCTTGCGTTCCGTCACATCCACCACAGTGCCAGCCATGCGGTTCGGGCGCCCCGCTGCGTTGGGATAGACATTGCCACGACCTTCCACCCAGCGCGTCTCGCCGTTGTGCCAAATCAGACGATGTTCGATAACATAATGATATTCCGGGGTGACTAGCGCGCGCCCAATCTCTTGCTGCACATTGGGAAGATCTTCGGGATGGATCAGCGACAGATACGTATCGTATTTACCGTCAAACTCGCCTTTCCCAATACCGAATAACGCCTCGATCTGATCGGACCATGAAATTGTTCCGGTTTCGATATCCCAATTCCACGTCCCCATCTTTGACGCATCAAGCGCCAGCGCCAAACGTTCCTGCTCGCTGCGCAATACTTGTTCAATCCGCAAACGCTCGCGCAGTTCCTGATCAGCATCCCGCAAAGACTTTTTCAAAAAGTTGATAATAAAATAGATCTGCACCGACGAGAATATAAATAGCCCGGTCAAGTTGATGGCGATGCTGATGGGCGTATCCATCACCGGCTTGCTAATGCCCCAGTCTTCATAAAAAGCCAGGACCCAAACTCCCAGAATACTCCAGGAGGTAAAGAGTGTGACGGTACGCCAGCCATAAATATAACCTGCGCTAAGAATGATCGTAAAGTATGCAAACAGCGTGACACTGCGAACACCATCGAACCTGCTAGCGATCCAGGTAATACTGATCCACGAAAGGATCAGTAGAATATAACCAGCCGCGCGCACATACCCGCGTTTGATCAAAACCAGAATAACAACCTGAAGCAGTGCTGAGGCAATTAATATGGCATTAATTGCCTTTCCGAATTGGGTATCCAAAGCCAGGTTAACAATGATCGATACGATAAAAACAATTAATAATGCCAAAGAGACCACATGCAACAGTTGCGCATGGCGGGTCTTTTCGGGGTCATCTTCAAAGTGCGGAAGCGAAATCATCAGCCAGAGTCGATTCATTTGTTCATGTCACCAGTTTCCGGCTGAGTGGGAAGCGCGAGGAAGAAGGTTGCACCAGCGCCCACTTCAGACTCCACCCAGATCCGACCTTTATGAAATTCGATGATCCGTTTCACCAACGCCAGCCCGATGCCAGTCCCGTCGCTTTGGGCGTTCAGTTTATCGAAGAGTCCAAAGATCTTGTCTTTAAATTGAGGCGCAATACCGATGCCATTATCGCGAACAAAAAAGATGACGTTACCATTTAATTTCCCTTGCACACCGATATCAATGCGCGGTGCAGGCTGGTCGCCCATGAATTTGGCGGCATTATCGATGAGGTTTTGAAACACTTCAAATAAACGCTGACGATCGCCATACACTGCCGGGAGGTCTTCACCCACGTGGACCATGATATTACCGGCGCTGATGCGACCATGCAGCAGTTCCAACACCTGGGTGATCAAATCTTGCATGACGATATAGGCAGGCTCGTTGGTGAGGCGCCCGATGCGCGAGAGCTCCAGGAGGTCGGCCAATAGGTGCTGCATTTTCTCAGTGGCGTCACTAATGCGCTGAAGGTCAGATTCAAAGCGATCCATGTTGCCCTTCTGGACATCTTCCCGCACATATCCTATAAAACCTTTGATGGTAATGAGGGGGGATTTTAGATCATGCGAGACTGTATAAGTGAAGCGCTCGAGTTCGGCATTTTTCGACTCTAGTTCGTCGATCAGTTTATCGCGTTCAGATTCAGCCCACTTACGGAGGGATACATCGCGTATGGTGGCTAACACCATATCAGGTCCAGCGGGAGTGATGCGCACTTCAAAAATTTTGCCTGCGTCTTCCGGTAGTTGATATTCGAAGGCATTGACCTGGCCCGAATCCAGCGCGCGCCCAGTTGCAAAGTTCACCTGGGCTGCCATGACGGGAAATATTTGGGCAATATTTTTCCCGATGATCTCGCCAGGTCGTTGAAGCGGCTCCTGGTCGGCAGAAGGTATGAATTGAACGATCGTGCCATCACGCGCAAGTTCAAAGATCATATCTGGGGTGGCTTCAAGCAGGGCACGCACACGCGCTTCACTATGGATTAACGCCTCCCGGGCGTTGTTTTGCTCGGTCATATCGTAGAACATGGAGAGAATAGCCGGTACGCCGCCCTCATCGATCAATTCGTAAAAAGCAACGGTCTTTAGATGCTGCCCATTATCATTCACAAAATCATAAGTCGGTTTCTGTATGGATCTTTTTTCAAGCAACTCAGCAACAAACTTGTTGCGCTCTGCGGCTTGCAAACCTTGCCTTAATTCGAAGGCGGTGCGCCCGACGGAAGTTTCAGGGTCATGACCGGAAAGTTTCCAAAAGGCTTGATTAGCGTCTATGAGGCGCCCATCAGCCAGAGTGGTAATCACAATGGCGACCGGGCTGTTTTGAAAAACCTTGCGAAAGCGTTCTTCGCTCTGTTGCACTGCCAGTTGAGCAACCCGTTGGTCTGTGACATCATAAAACATGGATAAAATGGTCGGCGTATCACCCAGGTCAATTAATTCATAAAAAGCAACGGTGGCGCGGTATTCGCCCCTTTCGTTAAAAAACTCATAGGCTGGGTTATGTAAGGATTTATATCTTAATAATTTTGAGACGAAATTCTGGCGCTCTTCTTCCTTATCCCAGACCTTCAATTCGACAGTTGTACGACCAATGGAGGTTTCCCGATCGAAACCGGTCAAATTCCAGTAGGCATTATTGGCATCGATCAACCTCCCTTCCACCAGGGATGTGACATTGATCGCAACCGGGTTGAAATTGAATATTTTGCGAAAGCGTTCCTCCCCCACCCGCAATGCCTGTTCGGCGCGCGAGCGCTCGGCAAACTCATTCTGCATTTGTTCGAGGGTCTGGCGCAAAGTATTGACTACCAAAATTATCAAAAGGACAAATAGGGCAAAAATGGCAGTCAAGTCACGGGCTATATTGAGAGGCAGATCAAGGCTGGCAGCCCGCAGTCCGCGCGCTTCAGCGACAGCAAACATCCAAATCGTCACGACGCTTAAGACCGATAGTGCCAAAGAGACTCGCCAACTTATGATAAAAGCTGCTATACCAATAAGCAGCATGTAAGCATAAATCGCCGCATCATGGATGCCATCAGCACGCCAGGCTTGATAGGTGATTCCGATCCAGGCTGCCATCACCAAAATCACTGCAGATTGGTTAATGTAGCCGCGCCTCAATAGGAATAAGAGGAGAAATTGGGATGCAAATAAACCGACGAGAAACATGGAGGTTCCATCGAACACCCCGCCACCCCGCGATTGGTGAAAAACGAAGATCAATAAACTGACCACAATCAAACCTGTAAAAATCGCTCTCAAGATCCCTGCGGTCAGATCATGGCGATCCGAACCAAAGAGCGGTCTCAACATCTGACGAATGAAATCAGGTTTCATTAATGCCTTTGCTCTACTTTGGGGAATATATCACACCACTAGATCAAAAAAACGGAAGAGTAGTTTTGTCAACCTTCCCCCAATTCAGGGATGGGTTGTGCCAGCGCCCGGTTCGCCATATAGCTCTCGACCACAAAGATGATCAGTGCCGCCCACACAATGGCAAAGCCGATGAAATGTGACATATCAAAAGCTTCCTTATAAACGAAGACACCGATCAGGAATTGTAACGTCGGCGCGATATATTGCAAAAGTCCCACGATCGTGAGCGGGATCTGTTTCGCCGCGGAGGCAAACATCAAAAGCGGAATCGTGGTGACGATGCCGGCCCCGATCAGGAAAACATCCACGAGCGTACCGGTCTGCAGGAATGCGCCCGAGCCGGTTACACCAACGACTACAAGATAGATCAATGCAACCGGGAAGACAATCCCCGTTTCAAGCGTCAGCCCGTAAAGCGAACCAAGCGGCGAAAGCTTTTTTACGAAGCCATAAAAACCGAATGAAAAAGCCAGCGTAAGCGCGATCCATGGCAGGCGACCATAGACAAAGGTCAGATAGATGACGCCTACAGTTGCCAGCCCGACAGGAATCCATTGCATGGGTCGGAGACGCTCGCGTAAAAAGATGACTCCCAGCATCACGCTCAGTAGCGGGTTGATAAAATATCCAAGGCTGGTTTCGACAATGAAACCGGCATTCACTCCCCAAACATAGATCAGCCAGTTAATGCTCAGCAGGACCGCCGCTATCGAATAGATTCCGATCGTCTTCCAGTTGAATGCGACGGAACGAAAATCCTGCCATTGTTTCGTGGCCAGGATATAAAGTGCCAGCAAAATGAAGGACCAACCGATCCGGTGCCCGATCACTTGTAAAGCGGGAACCGGATGCAAGAACTTCCAGTAAATGGGAAAGAAACCCCACAGCAAGTAGGCGCCAATGCCATATAAAATACCTTTATTCATATCACTCCTGTATGGGACGTTTAAAAATTATCGATTGATTGACGCCCAGCAAAGCCATCGTCAATTTCATGCCAAAAGGCGATATCACCCTCACCATGTTTCCAGCACAAATAGACTTCATGTTCGTCTTTCAACGCGGGAAAATCGAGCAAGCCCGTGTTGATATCTTTGATCAATACGCCCATGTCTTGGATGTTGTGCATCAAAGCATCCAGCCGGTCAAAGCTTTTGACCATTTTACTCATGGTCGGGTTCCCGCCATTGCCAGCGGACTTTTCCATGACACTCCATATTTCAGGCTGATGTACAAGGATCTCGCTGCGAATGGACTGGATCTCGTCCATCCACGGGTGGATGGACTTTAATGCTGCGTTGGCTTCGGACAGGGTAAAAAATCTAGGCATGATTGGTAGTATACACGAAGACAGGTACACAGGTAAACGCGTAATTGTGTTTACCTGTGTACCTGTCTCACTTGTGTACAACTATTAAGCCAGAGAAGCGTGATAGCCTTTTTTCTTTACAGCCGCGATGATCTGTTCATCGGTCAGTTTTGATTCGTCAAACTCAATGACCATTTCCAGGCGGTGATAGCTGGCGTTGATCTCTTTGACACCCTCGAGCACATCTTCGAGGCTTTCGAGTTTCATGGCGCAGTTGGTGCAGGTCATATCGGGGATTTTGAAGGTTTTCTTTAGCATGAGCACTCACTTTCATTGTCTCCCTGAGCGACAGCGAAGGGTCTCTACGATAATCTCAGAGATGCTTCGCTTCGCTCAGCATGACAAGGTTATTGTAAATTATTCAAACACGATCATACCTGTGTACATGCCCATGGAACAAGTAAAGAACATGCGCGTACCGGAAGGTTGCGCCGGGATGTTCACTTGAACAGTGCCCGTATCGGGAAGCAGTTGATACACGTTCAGCGATGGGATGACAAAATCACGGGCGCAGGAATAAGTTTTGTTTGTTACAAGATTCAAAGTTAAAGCTGTGTTTGCGTTAGCTTTCAAGGTCTGTGGGAAATAGCCCTTATTTTGTACTTGAAGCGTAATCTGACCATCCGTTACCGAAGATTGGGGAGCTAAGGAAACGCTCTTGGGCTGAAGCAGGCTCCGGCTTAGGTTTTGAAACGAGAGCGGGGATCCCATTACATTAAGTCCGCCGTCTAAGGTCACAAGTCCCAAGATCAAAACAGCAACAGCAACAAAGCGCATAAAGAATTTCTCAAGTCGTGAACCAAGTTCAGTGGTGAGGTAAGCAACAATGAAGAAGACCGGGCTGGTGCCGAGTATGAAGGCAAACATCATTGCCGCGCCAGTGACAGGACTGCCGGTGGCAAGCGCTGCTGCCATCATGGCTTGTGTCACTCCGCAGGGAATGAAGACCGTGAGTGCGCCGAGAAAAATTGGCGTGAAGGTATCAGTGCCTTTTGCGGTACGGCGAATATAACGCGTGATGAATTTTGGCGGTTCGACCGAAAAGTAGCGAAAGATGGGATGCACGTTGAACATGCGCAACGCGTTACCGATCATGAAGATGCCGATGGCGATCATGAGAAAGGCGCGCGTGAGCGGACTCAAGGTGAGGAATTTTCCGATCCAACCCAGTAAGACTCCCAATAACGTGTACGCAACCAGTTTCGCGACCAGAAACAACAAGATCGGCAGCGCTGCACTTGAACGCTTTTGGGCTTGAACTTTTTTACCGCGCTTACCATGCTGTGTAGATTGTTCGAGGTAATCCGTTTCGATCTGATGCGCGAGCGAGCTCGCCAATAAGCCGCCCTGTACTGCGAGGCAACTTAAGCCACCCGTGGTCAACCCGGTGATGAATGCGACCATAATGCGCCCAGAAAGACCTGTGCCTGCGCCAATATCCAATGCCTGGGCGCCCTGGTTTTGGAAAGCGACTATCACGATCGCCATGGTGATCAAGCCAATACCCAGTGCTACAAAAATGACGGGGTCGAACGTGGTCTTTTTTTCTTTAGACATGCAGCCTCAATCGGGTGGAAACATTCCATCCTTGCAAAATTAAATTTTCACTCTTCGCAACCGCAAACTATTTGTCACAACAAACACACTGCTGAACGCCATCGCGCCTGCGGCGAGCATCGGGTTCAAATATCCCAGCGCGGCGGCGGGGATCAGCACTACGTTATAGAAGAAAGCCCAGAACAAATTTTGTTTGATCGTACCCAGTGTCTTGCGCGAAAGATTGATCGCACGCGCCACGCCGCGCAGGTCGCCGCTCATCAAGGTCACAGGCGCGGCCGCCATCGCAACATCAGTGCCGGTGCCGATCGCAATACCCACATCGGCTTGCGCCAGCGCGGGCGCGTCGTTCACGCCATCACCAACCATGGCAATTACATTTACGATTGACGATTGACGATTTTCGATTTGAAGCTTCTTGACTTCGTTCGACTTTCCTTCGGGCAACACTTCAGCAAGAACAGTATCAATACCAACTTGTTTTGCAATCGCTTCGGCGGTCTTTTGGTTATCGCCAGTGATCATTGCAACCTTGATGCCCATGCGGTGCAGCTCCGCGATCGCTTCCTTCGAACCATCCTTCACCGTATCAGCCACCGCGATAATGCCGGCAACCACACCGTCAATCGCAACCAACATGGCAGTCTTCGCTTCCGATTGCAAACGTTCTACTTCGGATTCAAGTCCGCTCATGGGATAGTTATTCGCGTTCATCATGCGGATATTGCCTACGGCAACGCTTCTGCCTTCGACCTCAGCCTGCACGCCATGCCCAGCCTCTGCTTTAAACCCAGCCGGTTCCACTAAAGTTAACCCGCGAGACGTTGCTTCTGCCCAGATCGATTCGCCGAGGGGATGTTCACTCCCCTTCTCGACTGAGGCAGCGAGGCGGAGCAATTCGTTATCAGTAATTGGAGATTGGGGGTTGGTAACTATATCGGTAACAGCGGGCTGACCTTTTGTGATTGTGCCAGTCTTATCAAGAACAACCACATTGACCTTACCCGCACGCTCCAGGGCTTCACTGCTCTTGAATAAAACGCCCAACTCGGCGCCTTTGCCGGTCCCCACCATCACGGCGGTCGGCGTGGCGAGCCCCATCGCACACGGGCAGGCAATTACCAACACCGCAACCATGTTGATCAAGGCGCGGGTGAAGTTATCGGTATCCGCATTCACAGGTAACGCCGGTCCAAAGAAATACCAGCCTGCGAACGTAAGCGCCGCAAGTGTAATTACAGCCGGTACGAACACAGCCGAGACCTGATCCGCAAGTTTTTGGATGGGCGCCTTACTGCCCTGCGCGTCTTCAACCAATTTGATAATCCGCGCAAGTGCCGTCTCCTTGCCAACCTTGGTTGCTTCAAATTTCAACAAACCAAGCTTGTTCATCGTCGCGCCAATGACTGTATCGCCCTGCTTCTTCTCAACGGGTAACGATTCACCCGTCAGCATGGATTCGTCCACGGCACTGCGACCTTCAACCACCACGCCATCCACAGGAATTGTCTCGCCCGGTCGCACGAGGACAAAGTCTCCGACACGGACATCGTCGATCGAGACCTCAGCCTCTACCCCGTCACGAATGACGCGGGCAGTCTTGGCGCGGAGTCCCATCAGTTTTTTGATCGCTTCGGAGGTGCGTCCCTTGGCACGTGCTTCCAGGAATTTTCCAAGTTTGATCAGTGTGATGATGACCGCGGCTGTTTCATAATAGACATGCCCCATCAGCAAGCCAAATGTAATTGGCAGCGAATAAAAGAACGCGGCCGATGAACCCATTACGATCAACACATCCATGTTGGCAGATTTGTTCCGCAACGCCTTGAATGCACCGACATAATATTGCCAGCCAACATAAAACTGAACCGGCAAAGCCAGCAGCAGCATTAACCATCCAAACCAGGGTTGGGCTTCGCGCATGCCTTCCATGGCTTTGCCTGTGTAGAAAAACGCAGGGAGCAAGCCGAAATCTTTGCCCATCGAAAGCAGAAAGAGCGGAACAGTAAAGATCAAGCCAATGATCAGCAAGCGGCGTTGTTCATTGATCTCATGCTCGCGCGCCAACGCTTCGGCATCTTCCGCTTCCCCACCGAGTTCCATCGCCTCAAATCCAGCTGATGAAACTGCGCGGCGCAACTCGGCTTGTGTGACAATGGTTGGAACATATTTGACACGCGCTTTTTCGGTTGTGAAAGTCACTTGCGCTTCGAGAACGCCTTCAAGTTTGACGAGAGCCTTCTCCAAGCGGCGAGCATCATTGTCATCTGATAATCGTTTGATGATAAGCTCTGCTTCGCCTGTGGCAACGCCATAGCCCGCACGTTGTACGCGCGCAATCACCTCGGTCAGACCGAGCTTCGCTGAATCAAAATCCACAGTGGCGCGCTCAGACGAGAGGTTGACAACCGCAGTATTGACGCCGTCGAGCTTCTTGAGGTTGCGTTCAACGGTGGCGACACAGTTCGCACAGGTCATGCCGGTGATGGGGAGAGTTAGTTGTTTAGTTGCAGCCATACAAATTCCTTACGCAGTATGAAATATGTACTGCGTATTACGTATTTCGTAAATTCTTTAGATGGTAATTAAACCTTCAACGGGATAATCGATCTCTGCCAACAAAGCTTTGATCTTTGTCTCATCAGCAGGCGCATCGAAGGTGATGACGACTTTTTTGGTGGCTTCTTCTGCCTTCACAGATTGCACGCCTTGCAGTTCGCCCACTTCAGTCTCGATGGTGTGGGTGCAGTGCGAACAGGAAATTGCGGGAACGGTATAGGTTACAGTGGTCATGATTTATTTCTCCTTTTTGTTTTGGTAGTAACGACTCAAGTCGTTACTACACTTTTGTAGACATTTCAAACACTTCAGTAATTTCTTTCAACACGCGTTCGCGTTCTTTCTTGTCATTCCCTTGAATCGCGGTGATCACGCAGGAATTCAAGTGATCTTCAAGAATCCGCGAGCTGACCTTGTTTAACGCGGCTTCCACAGCCTGGATCTGGCGGATCACATCGATACAATACGCGTCCTCTTCCACCATACGGATGACGCCGCGCAAGTGACCTTCAACGGTCTTCAATCTTCGCAATGTGTTATCGTTTTCCATATTTACCTCTGGTATCCAGATGCAGTTCTGCGTTTTTCTCTTACCCCCCCCAGGGGGGTAGGGATAGCCTGAATATAAGACATTCCCCCACTATGCGTCAAGCGACAAATGTCACCAACTTAGGGTGTAAAATGACGATATGGATATTTCGCCGAAGGATTTGAAGCAGGTTGTCGTATTCCAAAACGCGACGGATGATGATCTGCAACTTATCCTAGAAAATAGCATTACCCGCTCGATCGAAGAAGGCGGTTTTTTCTTTTTCCAGGGCGACGCGGCGCATTTTCTGTATGTGCTCACCAGCGGACAAGCCAAACTTATGCAGACCTCATCCGCGGGGCAGCAGGTCAGCTTGCGCGTGATCTATCCGTGGCAGATGTTCGGTGCGCTGGGCGCTGTCCGCGCAGAGGCGACCTATCCCGCCAGCGCACAGGCACTGGAAGACAGCACCGCCCTAGCCATCAAGAGTGAATTTCTACATGAGATGATCACTACCCGTCCGTATCTCTCACTTGACTTGATGAATCTGATGACGTCTTATATTCAGGAAATGCAGGCGCGCTACCGCGAACTCGCAACCGAACGGGTTGAGCAGAGAGTCGCCAACGCACTGATCCGCCTGGCAGGGCAAGCAGGCATAAAGTCCAGCAAAGAGGCGGGCATTGAGTTATTTTTCTCGCGGCAGGATGTCGCCGAAATGACGGGGTCCACGCTGTATACGATCAGTCGTCTGCTTAGCGAATGGGAACGCCAGGGCATCCTTGAAACAGGTCGGGAGCGGATCAAGATCCTGAAACCTCACGATCTGGTACGAATTGCAGATGGTTTAGAAAAGTAATCTTTGTAGTTCTTATTTGCGCCAGCGCAAAGACAATCCGGGGGAAAAGTACTATTCTATGTTCAGCATGAACGATATTTTGGCAATTTCAGAAACCAGCGTGGCGGACTTGTTGAAAGCCACGCCCAAGGCAGTCCGGTTTTTCATTGACCGTGGCACTACCTGCGCGGGTTGTTCACTCGCCCGCTTTTGCACGCTGAAGGATGTCGTCACGACCTATCACCTTGACGAAAACACATTCCTGGAAGAACTTGCCAAACTCAATGTTCACAAAATTCCATAAGGAGTAGAAAATGAAAAAATTCGTCACTTTTATCGGCGTCACCATTGTTCTGGCTGCATTGATCGCAGCCTGCGGCGGTGCGAAATCCCAGATCAGTAATAAGGAATATGTACTGACCACCGAACTGAAAGATGGGAACCTGATCTTTCTAGGCGTCAGCGATGAGATCAATGGCTTGCCAAACCCGACCTTAAGCGCCAACCTAGGTGAAACAATTACAGTTACACTGATCAACGGCGGTATGGGCGAGCATGATATTACTTTCCCATCCCTCAAAGCCAGCACAGAGATCGTGAAGGAAAAAGGTCAGGAAACTTCCATCACGTTTACTGTCCCCAATAAAGATGGGATTGTGGAATATTATGATGGCGTCGGCAACCATGCTAAATTGGGCATGCGCGGCGCGCTGCTCGTCGGTGCCGCAATTATGCCGGAAGCAAGTTCCGGTGATCCGCAAGTGTTGGCCGCCTTCCAAAAAGGCGCATGCGGAAGTTGTCACACCATCCCGGGCATTCCCAATGCCGCAGGTGTGGTCGCGCCAAATCTTTCCGATGTAAGCATGGCTGCTGAAGAGCACTTCAAAAGCGGAAGTTATACCGGCAAAGCAACTACGGCTGAAGAATACATTCACGAGTCCATTCTTGACCCGAATTTGTTCGTCGCCCCCACCTGCCCCACTGGAGCATGTGTACCAAATGTTATGCCCGCCAATTTATCCACCACGTTAAACACGGACGAGATCAACTCCATCGTCAAATATCTTGGCGGTTTACCGGCTGGCGCATACAGCGACTCAACTGTTGCACTGACGGCAACCCAGGCTCCCACTACCGGCGCAGATATTGTGCGCGACCCCACCGACCTGCCAGGTCCACTCGAAGTGCGTGAACCGAAGACCGTCCGAATTGATCTGGAAGCCGTCGAAGTGGAAGGTCAACTTGGTGATGGGACCACCTTTACTTATTGGACCTTCAACGGCGCAGTCCCAGGACCTTTCATCCGTGTGCGCGTGGGCGATACGCTCGAAGTCCATATGAAGAACAGCACAACCAGCACGATGAACCACTCAGTCGATTTCCATGCCGTGACAGGTCCGGGCGGCGGCGCGGTGATGACCCAGACCGAACCCGGTAAAGAGACTATGTTCACAGCCAAAGCAATCGCTCCCGGACTCTTCGTCTATCATTGCGCAACCCCGATGGTTGCCAACCACATCTCCAATGGCATGTACGGCATGATCCTGGTTGAACCCGAAGGCGGATTGCCCCCAGTTGACCGTGAGTTCTACGTGATGCAAGGCGATATCTACACTACCGGCGCCTATGGTGATAAAGGCAAGCAAACTACCGACGTCACCAAACTACTCAACGAAGACCCTGAATACGTTGTCTTCAACGGCGCAGTAGGATCACTCACTACTCAGAAGCCACTCAAAGCGAATGTAGGCGAAACCGTCCGCATCTTCTTCGGCGTGGGTGGACCTAACCTTACTTCGTCCTTCCATGTGATCGGTGAGATCTTTGATCGTGTGTTCAATCAGGCGTCGCTCACCAGCGCACCGCTTACCGATGTTCAAACCACCATTGTGCCACCCGGCGGTGCGACCATGGTCGAGTTCAAGCTTGAAGTGCCTGGTCGCTATATTCTGGTGGACCATGCCCTCTCAAGATTACAACGCGGTCTGGCTGGCTTCCTGATCGTAGATGGACCTGCCGCGCCCGAGATCTTCAACGGCACCCCCATGCCCGGTAGTGGACACTAATACCCAATAAAGTATTCAACAAAAAAGCCTGCGAACATCGCAGGCTTTTTTGTTCATGAGTAAAGTTTTTGAAACAGGTTTTGCGCCCAGAGCAAGAGCTCCTGCTCGTCCGGCTTTTCCAAGGTACCTTTGCCGATCCCTTGGAACATCAACGCGACTTCCATGCGGTCAGAAACACCTTTGGGGTCAGAGGCATCCAGGTTAACCTGACCTAATTCTTTGACCCAGGCATCGAATTGCGCGCGCTCATCTTTTGAAAGCAAATTGGTAAATATGCCCATGGTTCCATTGGGTTGAGATTTGCACTGATTCCCGTACACTTCGCCTGATAGGAAAACAGTCAGGCTATCGCAGAAACCGGCGATCCCGCCTTCGCGCTTCCATGTCAATGCGAGCGTAGCTGGCTGAATTTGCGAACCAGAGTTGTTGGTGTGATATTCATACTGCATGCCATTCGCTTCCAATACGATGATCTTGCCGGTCACTACCATCTGTGCACAAGTCACTTCTGACATGGCAACACCGAGACAGGCATCTGAAAATTCGATTGCCGAACTACTGACGATGGAAATATCTTTTTCGTTTATGCCAAGGTTGGAGGCAAGTTGCGCGGTCACTATATTCTCTACAGCGCCTGTTGGCGCAACTTCGCCCACCTGGGCTACCTGCGAACCGGTCTGGTTGGTATGCAGTTCATACAGTACGCCGTTCACTTGTAAAAGGACCTTATACCCCGGCACAACCGCCTGCGTACACATCACACCCATCTTTTGGATACCCAGACAACCATCGGGCCATTCCACGGCTTCAGTGGAGATCATGGTAATTTGTCCGGGTGGCAGGTTGAGGGTCCCAGAAAGAGTCGTGATCGCGGCTTGTTGGGCGGGAGTCCAATTCATAGGCAAATCCGTTGAGGAAGGGTTCTCGTTTGGATAAGAATCATTCGGATAGGAACTATTCGGATAAGAATCATTGTTTGGCAGCAGAGATTGCTCGGTTGGCTGTGACTTTGGCGCACAAGCAGCAAGTATCCAAATTAACAATATAACAATCCACAAATATTTTTTCATTCATACTCCTTTGTTACATGACGAAGCCATTCTAGGGTTTGTTCCGAAAAACTGTATAATCAACCCATGCGATACAAAACCTTGATCCTATTTATATTAATTGTAACAGCCTGTGCGCCCAAGTCTGACCCGAATGCGCAGATCCAACAGGCAGTGGCGGCTACGGTGGCAGCGCTGCCGATCGCCACTTCCAATCCCATCCCAACACCGTACCCACAGCCCACGCCCTTTGATCTAAAGGGTCTATTTTGCGAATACCAATTCTGCATTGGGCACCCGATCGATATGGCGTTCTTTGATGTTAGTGCGCAGAATAACCCGGCTTCGCCCAGCACGTATTCGCAAGGACTGACCGCGGCTTTCAACGGCAATCTGTTCATTCAGTTGATGTGGCAGCTCGCGCCGGGGACTTCGGACCCACAATCCATGCTCGATCTGATTCTGGATGATGTGGACACACGCGTCGGCACTCTGGACGTGAAGTTGATCCGCAACATGAACGTGGTCTACACCCCGATCACCACCACCGCAACGCCGGTCCTGCCTTTTGGCGCGGCTGGCGCCTGGGTCTGCGGCGACCGCACCTTCGCCTGGAAGGTCTACAGCCCACAGGCTGAAAGCGCGCAGGGCTTATTCGATGCGGCACTGGAAAGGTTCCGATGCAGCCAATAAATCGTTCTTTTGAAACAGCCCGCGGCTCGGTCATGATTCGAGAGGCATTGCCATCCGATGTCACGCAGTTTCGTGAGTTGCGACTCAGTGCGCTACAGGATAGTCCCACCGCGTTCAGTGCTGATTACCAAATGAACGTGGATTATCCCATAAGCTTTTGGGAAGGCAGATTGAAGACCAATGAACTAGGGACTATCTTTTTTGCGGAACACGATCAAAAGCTGATCGGGATGGCAGGCATCCGTAAAGGCGAATCGCCAAAGACGAAACATGGCGGCTATATTTGGGGTATATTTATCCGCCCGGAATGGCGGGGATTGCATATTGCCGAAGCTTTGATCGAGAGCAACATCACCTGGGCAAAGTCACGCGAGATCAATATCGTAAAACTGGGTGTGGTTGCCAACAATGCATCTGCCATCCGCTGTTACGAACGCTGCGGCTTCACCACCTACGGAACCGAGCCCAGCTGTATCTTTTACGAAGGCATTTATTACGATGAATATTTAATGTCACGAATTATTAAAGCACAATAGGAGAAAAATATGGTTTCAGAATCCGATATCGCTGCACTCAGAGCCCGCATCAATGAGCTGGAAGACCGCCTGAAATTCATCTACAGCAAATTGGAAATTGAATACCCTGAAAAACCAGACCCGATCATGGCACCTAAGATCCAGGATGCATTACGGCACGGCAACAAAATCGAAGCCATCAAAATTTACCGCGAGCTGACCGGTGTCGGTCTCGCCGAAGCCAAGGATGTAATCGATAAGGCAGAGCGGTCGATCACGTAGAAATTACAACCCGCGCTTCTTTGCCTCGTTCCAAAACGCGTCCATTTCTTCAAGGGTCAGGTCGGATAAATTCCGCCCCTGCTTCTTCGCGCCCTGTTCCACATGCGCAAAGCGTTTCTTGAATTTCATATTTGTCCCGCGCAACGCGGATTCGGCATCCACTTTTTTCCAGCGCGCGAGGTTGACAATCGCAAAGAACAGATCGCCGATCTCAGCGGCAAGTTCGAAATCGGTTTCGGCAGTTTTGATCTCTTCGATTTCCTCTTTGATCTTATCCAGTACGCCTTCGATCTCGGGCCAATCAAAGCCAACACGCGCGGCACGGTCTTGATATTCCTGCGCCTGGGACAAGGCCGGCAACGCTAATGGCACCCCATCCAAGAGTCCCTTTTCGTGTTGATTGTTATCCTTGCGTTCTTTTTCCTTTAGCTTTTCCCAATTAGCCAGCACACCATTCACGCCATCCAATTGCACATCGCCAAATACATGCGGGTGTCGCCGCACGATCTTTGTATAAATTCCCTGAACCACCTGGTTCACGTTGAATTGATTTTCATCATTAGCGATCTGCGATTGCAAAACCACCTGCAACAACATGTCACCAAACTCCTCACGCATGGAATCAAAATCACCCGAATCAATTGCGGAGATCGCTTCATACGATTCTTCGAGCAAGTGCTTGCGCAGTGATTCGTGTGTCTGCTCTTTGTCCCACGGGCAGCCGTCTTCAGGTGCGCGCAAGTGGGCGACAATTTCAGCGAACGATTCGAAGGATGTCCCCTCTCCTAACGCGGGAACATACAAACAAGCATCCGCACCAAATTCACCACCGTCTATCTCGCCCAGTCTTACTTCCTTCATTTTTCCTTGACCAACAATCTTAACGATATGCTCAGCAGGATACGTTGTCAACAACATCTTCTTCAACTGCAAAGCT
>JBDTWO010000049.1:0-27603 GCA_040006635.1 Chloroflexota bacterium | reverse complement strand
TATCAACATTCAGACTTTTCAGATCGCTATTTGATTTCACATCAGACGTATAATATCTCATCTCATCTGAGGAGGACGATATGAAACGAGCAGTAAGTATTAGTATTGGTTCATCGAAACGCAACAAAGCTGTCGAAGTGACTCTACTGGGCGAAAAGGTCAGCATTGAACGTATCGGCACCGATGGCGATATGGAAGCCGCCGCCATAAAATACAAGGAACTCGATGGCACGGTCGATGCCTTCGGCGTGGGCGGCGCGGACCTCGGCGCTCTCGCGGATGGCAAATGGTATCCGTTCTATTCCGTCCGCCCGATGGTGCGTTTTGTAGAAAAGACTCCTCTGGTAGATGGCGGTGGACTCAAGAACACGCTTGAAAATAAAGCCCCCGCATTTTTAGACAAAAAGATCGGCGACTACATCAACGCCCGTGGACGTAAAGTCCTTGTGACGGTGGGTGTGGACCGCTGGGGTCTTTCGCAATCCTTTGTTGATGCCGGTTACGAAACTGTCTTCGGCGACCTGATGTTCGGGTTGGATATCCCGATCGCCATTCATAAGATCAGCCAGCTCAAACTGCTTGCCGCTCTGCTCATGCCCATTGCCGGGCGCTTACCCTTTGCCTGGATCTATCCCACCGGCGAAAAGCAGGAGAAGCGCACGCCCAAATGGGGTCAGCATTATGCTTGGGCAACGGTCATTGCCGGTGATTGCCATTACATTAAACGCTTCATGCCTGATGATCTAAAAGGCAAGGTCATTGTCACCAACACCACCACTCCTGAAGATGTCGCTGAGTTTAAAAAAGCCGGCGTGAAATATCTTATAACGACCACTCCCGTGATGGAAGGCCGCTCGTTCGGCACGAACATGATGGAGGCCGCACTGGTTGCCATCTCGGGAAAGAATCGTCCGCTCACCTGGCCCGAATTAACCGAAATGCTCGATAAGCTCGGCTTCGAACCGCAATTGCAGGAACTGAATTAACCTGTCGTTGCGACGAAGCAATCTCTCTTTATGCGACAGGAGATTGCTTCGGGCTAGCGCCCTCGCAATGACATGACAAGGAGACTCTATGGATGCAATCGTAACCGCTGGCGGAATCCCACAACCGGAAGACCCGCTCTACACGTATTCACACGGCGACTCAAAGGCCTTGATCGATGTTGCCGGTAAGCCCATGATCCAATGGGTATTGGATGCCTTGAGCGACGCCAAACATGTGGATAATGTCATCATCATTGGCTTATCGCCGAAGAGCAACCTGACCTGCAAGAAACCCATGCACTTTATATCCAATCAGGGACGCATGCTTTCCAACATTGTGGCGGGCGTGAAAAAATCCCTGGAGTTGGATAAGAAGAATGAATATGTGCTGGTCGTCTCCTCCGATATTCCCACGATCAAATCCGAGATGGTGGATTGGCTGGTGGAAAAATCACAGGAAACCCAGGATGATTTATATTACGGCGTCTGTCCACGCGATGTGATGGAAGGGCGTTTCCCCGGTTCCAAGCGCACCTACACCAAACTCAAAGGCATCGAACTGTGCGGCGCAGACATGCACGTATCGCACGTCACCATGGCAACCGAACATTTGGAGATGTGGGAGTCGTTGATCGGTAATCGCAAGAGCCCGATGAAACAAGCCAGCATCATTGGTTTGAGTATTTTCTTCCAGGTTCTTACAAGGAGCATTGGACTTGACGACTTGGTCGTGAAAGTATCAGAGCGCATTGACATCAAGGGTCGCGCGATCCGATTCCCGTATGCCGAACCCTGCATGGATGTGGATAAACCCAATCAACTTGAAATGCTGCGCGAAGACCTGGTGAAGCAACAGCGTAAATCTGCAGCCGAAGCCAAACGGCAGACGAATCCAAAAGGCAAAGCGAAGAGCATTCCATCGAAAACTGAAAAACCCGCAGCGAAGAGTTCAGACGGCGCGAAAAAGGTTGCGGCATTGGCTGCTGCCAGAACCCTGGTCAAACCGAAAGCGAAACCAAAAACCAAATGAACTTCCGGTCCATCCTTGAAGTGGATGCACGTCTCTCTGAGCAAATGCGCGTGGCTGAAAAGCCAGGCGCATTGCGCTCTATTTCGGCATTCCTTGCCCACTCCGGTGACTCGTGGTTTTGGGCGGCGGCGTTAATGATCGCGTGGTTATTTAGTGATCCGCTCTGGCGCAAATGGGAAGTGGTGGAGGGTATCGGCATCAGCGTGCTGGCAGTTTTGGTGATGAGTATCAAATTCCTCGTGCGGAGGAAGCGTCCGGAAGGCGAGTGGGGCGGCATCTATCGCAGTACTGATCCGCACTCGTTTCCATCCGGTCATGCCGCGCGGTCGTTTTTGATCGCAGTCATCGCTACGGGATTAAGTCCGTTATGGCTTGCGATCATCTTATGGATCTGGGCGCCGCTGGTAGCCCTGGCGCGCGTGGCGATGGGCGTGCATTATGTTTCAGATGTGGTGGCAGGCGCGATCGTTGGAAGCGTGTTCGCGCTGATCTTCCTGCAATTTTATATGCCGTTCTTTGCGTGGGTGACACATTTGATCGGTTTTCCCATGTGGTGAAAAATATCGTTGTGTTGTAGTTCGTAAAAATAAAATCTCCGCGAGGAAGTCTCGCGGAGATTTTATTGTGTTTTACTGTGCCTTTCGCACGGTCTCCAAATGTTCCTCGATGTGTGCGAGGTCGCGTTCCACCCAGGTTTGTAACGTGAAGCCATCGCCTAACTTGGCATGCCGCGAAACCCGCGACCAGGCTTCCGGGGGCAGTGCACGCAAAATTCCAGCGAGTGTCTCAACGTTTTGAACAAAGCCATCTAACAACACTGGCAGTGATTCCTCGGCAGAGTAATGCTCGCGTGTGTACTCGTCGCCATCAAAGTTTTGAAATTCGGGATTATCTTCTTGCGCGGTCTTTTGCGCGCGCATGCCGTAGACCAACTTGTTTACATCGCGAGTGTGTGCGGCGACCTGATGCACGTTCCAGCTACCTTCATCCAGTGCCGCAAATGGATCTTTGACCGCCAGGCATGCCGCCTGAAAATCTTTTGCCGTGATGGTAAGTTTATTGATCAATTGCGTACGATATTGATTTAACTCTTTCATAATTCTCCATTCATTCAAACAAAGCAAAAACACTGTCGGTGATTGTAGCTCCGGTATTTACAACTGCATAGACTTGGATGCCATGTGGACTCAATTCACGCGCCGCCTGACGGGTGAAGCCTGCGAGTCCCTGCATGCTGGCGACAAAAGCCGCTTCACTCTTTTCATCACGAGTTGATTCGGTGACGAGATTGATGATCACCCCGCTCGCTCCCATTGAATCTTTCAGAGATGCGAGCGGGGTCATCGCTGCGCCTTTGTCTTTCATCACGCGCCCCACAGACTGGGTCATTAAGAACACGCCCGTAAGGTTGACATCGAGTACGCGATGCCAGTCCCATTCATCCATGCTGAGCAGCGGGACGTTGGGTTCGACGGCGGCATGATTGATCAAAATATCAATGCGACCGAAATCATCTTCCACTTGATTGATGAGATTCTGAACACCCACTTTTTTGGCAACATCTTCGATATAGGCTTTGGCGTGTCCGCCCTGTTTTTGAATCTCATCCACCACCTGTTCAACGTTGATGGGGGAGATGTCGTTTGCCGCGACGATGGCGCCGCGTTCGGCGAAAGCTTTGGCGAGAATGCGTCCGCTGCCTTTGCCCGCGCCGGTGATGAGAACGATTTTGTTTACAAGGTCAATCATTATTATCTTTCTTCCTTTTGCTCACCATACATAAAGCACCCAGAGACCCCGAAGGGGTCAAATGATTATAGATTTTGTCTTGTGGCGCATTCAACCCTGCAGGGGTGTCATGGCTTGCAAAACCCATGCCAGCCCTTCGGGATTGTTGGATAAGATCTATTTACAGACTGGAACACTATCGCGATTCTCGTATGCGTTCAATGGTAATCCCAAATAAGGTGAGGGGTCGTAGGTGTTTTTGATCTCGAGTTCGTTTTTGAAATGCCCGGTGCCATCATCTTTGACGATGGAAAAGTGGAGGTGGACGCCCACAGGGTTGTTCGGGTCGCCGGAGTAATCGCCTTGATGACCGAGCAACGTTCCGGCTTCAATATATTTTTCAGAAGTGCCAGCCGGGAATTCTTCAGCGATGAAGGAGTCGCCATTGGGGTCTGCCATATGAGTATAGTAGAGCCAGATCTGAGTGCCGGGATTCAACGGGTCACTAGGCACGCGGACGATGACGGAGGATTTCCAATCCGAGAGGCGGGTGAGGTAGCCTGGGTAGGCAGAGATGACTTGGGTGATGTTGATATTGGTCCCGGCGAAGATGTCGATGCCCTGGTGGGAGTGACCGGGTCGGAAGGAATCGCCCCAGAGAAAACCGACCATGCCATCTGTGGGAAAAAGAAATGGGGCCGTGCCGCCGCATTGGGAGCCAGCGGACAGTTTCCAGTCTGGGTGCGAGGCGGGGTTGTTAATCCATTGGCGAAAGGCGAGCATGCGCGCGGCATTGGGTCGGTAGAGGTAGTACGCTGTCGCAATCGCAGTGATTACTGCCACGATCACGATGGAGATTAATAGAAAGCGTTTGGACATAGGGCAGGATTATACCTATTGCATTAATAAAATGGCTCTTAAATAGCCTCTTTTTACCTTGCTTTTTTTGCGAGAATTAGGATAATATTGCCTAAGATTGTCGAAAAGGCAAACCCGTCGCGAGGCGGGGACGCAAAGTCATGGATCTTCCAGCCTGATGCGTAGAGGCTGGAAGACCGCCAGACCGCCGAAGTTTTTTATTCGGTGGTTTTTTGTTACAAGGAGGTTTCCGTACTATTAGACCAATCAAGATGTTTTGCCCATAACTCAGTAGGAACATATTTCTTAAGAGGAGACAAGATCATGTACCGAAAGATGTTTAGTGTGTTTTCGCTCATTCTGATTCTGGCAGTGGCTCTTTCAGCCGTTTCACCTGCCTATGCTCAGCCTAGTTTAAAATCACAGGGTGGTAAAGTTGGGGAGAGTCCAAATGGGGTTTATATCGTTCAAATGATCCATGCACCCGTAATTGCCTACAAAGGTGATGTCAAGGGCTACAATTCAACCAAACCATTGCAAGGTGAAAAAGTTGATACAGCCAACCCGGATGTTGCCAAATATGTTGCGCATCTTGAAGATGAGCATAACGCAGCTTTGAGTCAAGCTGGCGGCGATAAATTATATGATTACACATATAGTTTCAATGGTTTCGCAGCGCAGATGACAGTCGACCAGGCGAACGAATTAGCCGCGGTAGATGGCGTTATGCTGGTAAGCCCGGATGCGGTCTTCACAGTGGACACATCCTCCACAACATCCTTCCTTGGTCTCGATGCAAAAGGCGGACTTTGGGATCAACTTGGCGGTTTTGATAATGCTGGTGAGGGAGTTGTCATCGGTATTATTGACTCAGGTATCTGGCCCGAGAGTCTCAGCTTCGCTGATAGTATCAATGAAGATACTAAACAGTGGACATTTGCTACGGGTGACCATGTTGAGAATGTCTATAAAAAGCCCAAGAAGTGGAATGCTGCGTGTGATTTCACCGATGCTTCATGTAACAATAAGCTAATCGGTGCTCAACACTTTAATGCCTCTTTCGGCGGCGATGCGGGTATTGCTGCGACTCGCCCATGGGAATTTCTTTCTGCGCGTGATTACAATGCGCACGGAACGCACACATCTTCCACCGCCGGTGGAAATCATGGCGTTGTTGCGACCGGACCTGCGGCTGTGTTTGGAAGTATCAGCGGTATGGCTCCGCATGCCTACATCTCGATGTATAAGGCTCTGTGGTCAACGCAAAGCGGGGATACCGCCAGCGGGTCAACATCTGATCTGGTCGCTGCGATTGATCAGGCGGTTGCCGACGGCGTAGATGTGATCAACTACTCGATTAGTGGTAGTTCGACCGACTTCCTCGATCCGGCAGAAATCGCCTTCTTGAATGCAGCGGATGCTGGTGTGTTCGTGGCTGCATCAGCTGGTAATAGTGGCCCTACCCCAAGCACAGTGGCTCATCCCAGCCCATGGATCACCACAGTGGCTGCTGGTACCCATAATCGTGGCAGCA
This sequence comes from Chloroflexota bacterium, assembly GCA_040006635.1. Classification (GTDB taxonomy): domain Bacteria; phylum Chloroflexota; class Anaerolineae; order Anaerolineales; family Villigracilaceae; genus Defluviilinea. Next base: position 21,467 of record JBDTWO010000049.1, on the reverse strand, counting down.
GTGGTTCTGTGACTCTCGGTAATGCTGTGACCTATAATGGCGCTTCCTTGGCTGCTACTGCTGTTACTGCACCGTTGATCAATTCGTCTGATGCAGGCTTGTCCGGCGCAGATGCAACTCAAGTGGCGTTATGCTATTCATCTGCGGATGGCGGAAACGTTCTTGACCCAGCTAAAGTTGCTGGCAAGATCGTGGTTTGTGACCGCGGTGTGACTGCTCGTGTGAATAAGAGTCTGGCAGTTCAAGAAGCTGGCGGCGTTGGAATGATTCTGTTGAATCCCTCCGCCAATTCATTGAATGCCGATTTCCATTACTTACCAACCGTGCATCTTCAGAATACTGACGCGGCTGCTGTCCATGCCTATGCTGCTACAGCTGGCGCCACGGCTACTATTAACGCTGCAGTGCTTACCTTTACTGATCCAGCTCCATTCACCGCTTCGTTCTCATCTCGTGGACCCTTGCGAGCTGGTGGCGGCGACCTGCTTAAGCCTGATCTGATCGCTCCTGGACAGGATATTCTGGCTGCTGTATCACCTGCGATCGCCGGACGTGATTTTGATTTGCTCAGCGGCACCTCGATGTCATCCCCGCATGTTGCTGGTTTGGCGGCATTGCTGAAAGACCTGCATCCCAAGTGGTCGCCGATGATGATTAAGTCTGCTTTGATGACCACGGGCTATGATGTTCTCGATGGACCAGCTACGAATCCATCGGTGATTTTTAGTCAGGGTGCTGGTCATGTTCGCCCCAACAATGCGGCTGATCCGGGTTTGGTTTATGACTCGAGTTACAATGATTGGCTGGCCTTCCTATGTGGTGCCACATCAGGTGTGAATCCTGCCTATTGCAGTTCCCTGGCCGGTGCTGGTTATTCATTAGACCCCAGTGATTTGAACCTGGCTTCCATCGCTATTGGCGATATGGCTGGCTCACAAACTGTCAGACGCACTGTGTCCAACGTTGGTAAGAAAGAGACATATACATTCTCTTATACTGGCTTGGCTGGCATGACTGTGGTGCCTAGTGTAAACTCATTCACCATTGAAGGAAATAAGAGCAAGACCTATACCGTGAAATTCACGAACACCGGTGCGGCGCTTAACACCTATGTTGGCGGTTACATTACTTGGACCGGCAATAAGGGTCACGTTGTCCGCATGCCGGTTGTGATTCGTCCGGTGGCGCTTGCGGCTCCGGCTGCCGTGTCTGGTAATGGCGGACCGCTCAGCTATAACGTGAAATTCGGATTTGCTGGTCCGTTCACGACAACCACGCGTGGTTTAGTGCCTGCGCAAACACTCACCGATCAGGTTATCGATGGCCAGTATCAGGACGCCCCCGATTGCCAGGTAGTGACCGTCCCTGCTGGCACAACCTATGCCCGCTTCTCCCTGTTCAATTCCACAACCACCCCGAACAGTGATCTTGACTTGGAAGTTTATAACAGCGCCTGGGGCTTTGTAGGCGGCAGCGGTGGTGGAACCTCCGATGAAGAGTTTAACTTGGTTAATCCAGCGGCAGGTATATACCACTCTTGCGTATTTGGCTATGCAACAGCCAATCCTTCCGTGTTCACCCAGTTCGCGTGGGCGGTTGGCTCGACCGCAGCTGGCAACATGACTGTCAGTGCGCCTGCCACAGCAACACTTGGCGCGGTCAGTCCGATCAACCTCACGTTTAGCGGGTTGGCTCCGGCAACCAAGTATTTGGGTATAGTTTCCTACAGTAGCGGTGGTTCTACATTTGTCCGCGTGGATACCCCGTAACAAAGTTTGTCGTTGTTCGATAAATTAGAAATACGGGCTGGCAGGATATCCTGCCAGCCCGTATCATTTTGCGGCGAGCAACTTGCGCGCTTCAAATTCGATTTGAAATGCGCTGACATAACGACGGTTACGTGTTGTTGGGCGCACCAGGAACCGGTGGGGAGGGGTCTTTGCAAGTGACCACCTGATCATGCCTGCTAGTATGATATTCATATACATTGCCGCCGTATTCCAATCGAATAAGATAACCCGGCGTTAGGACTTCAGCATACACCATTCCTTTTTGTGGGCAGCCCAGGCTGGCATCAGCCCAGGTAACTTCTGCCGCTTCTGATACATTGATTTCAGCCGTTGTGATGGATAATCTCTGAGCCAAATCTTCCTTTGCTTTTTCGATCAAGCCTTGCAAAGCGGATGAGAATGGCGTCTGCGGGGTTGGGTTCATTTGAGTTGCATCTCCTTGGGTTGGCGAGTCGGGTAATGGGCTGGCAGGTGATGTTTGGGCGGGGACCTCTTGTGGATTCAAGGGCGGCAGGTCTGGTGACTCACCTCCTGGTGTCACGGAAATACTACAACTACTGAGTGCGAGCGAAAGCAGACATAGTAGTGAAATTATACGGGCTTTCATAAGCTTATCTCCTTATTGGGGTCAAAATCAAGTTGTTTACTATATGTCTATTCTGTGACGATGCCCAAGTATCAAAGGTTCCCCAGCTTCTTATAAAATTTCTATCTTTTGCCATCGTTTTGTTTATATCACAACAGTAAACTAGACCCAATTCAAATGATCAACAAAGGAGCTAAACCATGACTTTCTATTTACACACACAGCCCTATCGTCGTACCGTTCGCCGCTGGCCCACGAATGACCAGCGCACCCTCGGCGTGAACATCCGCGAAGAGGAGGATGCTTATTTGCTGTCCTCGCTTGTGCCGGGACTCAAAGCCGAAGACTTGAACATTCAGGTCTTGGATGATGTTGTCCGTATTGAGGGCGAGTATCAATATCAAGCAGACGAGAATGAGTATCTCGTGCGTGAGCTGCCCAGCGGTTCGTTCACGCGGACCTTGCGCCTGCCCTCCGCCATTGAAGCAGACTCGGTCGAAGCGAAGATCGCAGACGGCATCTTAACGCTGAAACTGCCCAAGGCTGAATCCGCTCGCCCGAAGAAGATCCAGGTTACGGCTAGGTAGGAAGCGAAAAGTCCAGTTGTAAAAATCCCGTGTTTCAAGCGCGGGATTTTTTGTTGTCGTCAACGTGTATAATTCGTCCAATCTTACCGCTTATCTTGTTGTTTGCTAAACCTCATGGAATAAATTGCAGGTTGAACTTTCCTAGTGTTTAGATATTTAAGCGGCACCCTGTAATTTTGGAGCAACTTTGTGCGATCAAGACTTGTACTTTTTGGTATTGTGATTGCGCTGGTCCTGAGCGCTTGCGGCGCCCCCAGTGAGCCGTCATTAACTGCCACGTCACTCCCAACCGATACCCCGGTTCCGGTGCCTACGCTTACGGCAACACCGGTTGTTCCGCTTGCGATCCTGGTTTTACCAGCTACGCTGGATCAGGACACTTCAAACCTTTATGAAAAGACCGTGTACGATCTTGCGCAAGCCGCGGGCATGCGATTTCAGGTGCGTACTACTTTAACGGCTGCCGATCTTGAACCGGGCTTGCAGGTGGTGATCGCGTTGCCGCCTGATCCGGGCATTGTTGCGCTGGCAGCGGCTGCGCCGACGGTGCAGTTTCTGGCGATCAATATGTCGGATATTACTGCGGGAGGTAATGTCAGTGTGGTGGGCGGAAATTCGCAATCTGACATTGCGGCTTTTCTGGCAGGTTATACCGCGGCGCTTATCACAGATGATTACCGCATTGGCATGATGATGCCGCGAGATAATGCGGATGCGATCCGCGCCTTCAACGCCTATGCCAGCGGTATGACTTTTTATTGCGGCACCTGTCGTCCATTCTATTATTTGAACTGGTCCTTCCCTCAATATATTGATATCCCTGCCAAGGAAGAAAAGAAAAACTATAACGCGTATTCCGATATTCTGATGTCGCAATTTAAAGTCCGCACGATCTATCTTCACCCCGATATTGCCACCTTAGATCTTGAAACCTACATCGGTACGACCGGCACGTTAATGATCGGCACGGTCACTCCGGAACAGCGCCCGGCGGGTTGGGTGATGACGATTCAACCGGATGTGATCAAGGCGATCCAGGCTGCGTGGCCCCAATTGATGAGCGGGCAGGGCGGACTTGCGGTTCAATCGCCTTTGGGCTTGAGCGATATTGACCCAACCTTGCTCTCCCCTGGAAAACAACGTCTGGTTGAGCAGATGTTACAGGATCTACAATCTGGTTTTGTAACCCCGTAGAATCCAACACACCCGTGCGCCGGCCGCACGGGTGTGTTGTTTAAGAAGGAGGAGAAACAGAAACTTAGAACGCTACTTTTTGCTCAAATGGGGAGCGTGCATTAACGCTATGCTCACCGTGTCCGAGCCACGCCATGGCTTTGACGATCAAGACCGCCGGGTTCACGGGTTTGACGAGACACTCATCCGCACCCGCCTGATTGGCTTCGACAATATCTGCGACTGTGTTCGCGGTAACGGTCATTAAGATCGGACCACGGCTGGCGGCACGTAACCCCATAAGTAAAGAGGCGCGTTCTGATTTGGAGAGTTTGACATCCACCAGCATCAGGGACGGACCGACCAGCCGCGCGCTTTGAATGGCATCGGCGACATTGGTTTCAGGGAGCACGATACAATTGCGTTGATTGAAGAGGGGTTCCCACGCTGCAATGTTATCGGGATGATCGGAAATGATCAGCACGGTGTGGAGGGGGATCGTATCAGAGTTGGACTTCCAGGCAACCATAAGGATTTCCTTTCGTTTTCTTAATAACTTGACGTGATTCCCGTCCACATGTTACACTCGAACCCGTAAGAAAAATTCCAAAGAAAGGAGGCGCACGACTCATGGTCTTGAAGAACGTAACCATCTATGCAGAATCTTTCGGTATCCAAGCCGTTGTTGATTCTCGGAGTGCGCCTGCTAGTCGTTAATTTACACCCAGTGTACTTAACAGCCACGGCGCACTCGCCCGTGGCTGTTTTATTTTCTAAAGCTTACAGTCATGGGCAAATGCCTGTGGCTGTTTTTATTTTGCCCTCGCTTCATCCTTCTCTCCGTTGGGAGAAGGGCAGGGGATGAGGGAAGGAGAAACCCATGTTTGATATTGCCACCCAATTGTTTGAAAGCCCGGATGTACGTTTTGGTCCCATTGACTATGAAAAGGACCCGGAGATCGAATCCAAGTGGACGCATAATGCGGAGTTTATGAGGTTGTATGAGACCGAACCGGCGCGTCCCATGTCTGCGGCGATCGTGAAGAAGCAGTATGAAAAATTGGAGAAGCAGGTGGAGGAAAGTAAGAACCTGTATTACTTTGCCGTCCGCGCCAGGGCAGATGACCGGTTGATCGGTAAAGCCATGCTTCGCCGCATCGAATGGACGAATGGGAATTGTGACCTGCGGCTCGGTATTGGTGCGGCAGATGACCGCCGTAAGGGGTACGGCGCTCAGGCGTTGAAGTTGCTGCTACGCTTTGCGTTTGCGGAGTTGAATCTGTTCCGCGTTAGTGCGAATGTGCCGGAATATAACGAGGGTGCAATTGCACTGCTCAAGAAATTCGGCTTTGTCGAAGAAGTGCGCCGACGTCAATCACTGGAGCGCGACGGTCGCCGCTGGGATCTGCTCGTTTTCGGCTTGTTGAAGGATGAATGGCTGAAGCAGGCGCAGGCGTAGTTTGAATCGTGGTCGAGTGAACGTCGAGACCTGAAGTCGAAGAACATCATCCCAAGGAGAATGTGATGAAAGATTTATTTCGCGGAGAGCTTGTCCGCTTGACAGCTGAAGAGCCAGAGACCCGTGCCAAAGCGGAAGCCCGCTGGCAGCGTGATACTGAATTCCATCGCCTGGCGGATAACGAAGCCGCTGAGATGGTATCGGAGAAGAAAATAAAAGAATGGACCGAAAAGCAAATGGAGAATGGCTTTAAGCCTGAACGCTATCCATTCTCGATCCGCACGCTGGCTGATGACAAGTTGATCGGTTTTGTGGGCTTGTGGCTGAATTTGATCCACGGTGAAGGGTGGGTGGGTATTGGGATTGGCGAGCGCGAGTATTGGGGCAAAGGTTATGGCACCGATGCGATGAAACTGGTCGTGCAATACGCGTTCATGGAGCTTGGGCTGTATCGTGTTTCGCTCGGTCTGCATGAATATAACGCGCGCGCGTTGAAGTCTTATGAGAAGGCTGGCTTTCGGCTTGAGGGTCAAACGCGTCAGGATGTTATGCGTGAAGGCCGGCGCACCGATACGCTTTGGATGGGTATCCTGCGCGATGAATGGCTGCAGATGCAAAGCGGAGCTAAGAAATGAAAGATATTTTTACAGGCAAACTTGTGCGCTTAAGTGCGTTGGACGCGGTTGAACTCAGCAAGGCTTTTTCACGCTGGGCTCGTGATTCAGAATATAACCGCCTGATCAACAGCGATGTTGGCTCAACCGCCTCTTCCAATGCCATACAAAAATGGCTGGAGAAGGATCTGGATGAGCAATCTCCCAATCAGCATGGGTTCAGTATTCGCAAATTGGATGATGATGCCTTGCTCGGCGAGATCGAACTGTTTGTTGTCAATTGGGTAGGTCGCGATGCATTTGTTGGGTTGGGGATCGGCGAACGCGAATTCTGGGGTAAAGGCTACGGCACCGATGTGATGAATGTGATCCTGCGCTATGCCTTTACCGAAGTCAATTTGAAGCGCGTCACGCTGACCGTTTTCGAATACAACCCGCGGGCGATCCGCTCCTATGAAAAGGCGGGTTTCCGCCATGAAGGTCGTATCCGCCAGACATTGAACAAGGAAGGTCGGCGCTGGGATGTTTTGTTCATGGGCATCCTGCGCGAAGAATGGCTGGAACTGAATCAATAAAGGATCAACTATGAAAGTACGCGCCTACGCAGGACTTAACGATCTACATGCCATGCTCGATCTCCTCTCTGAAGGCGGCCGCGCCAATAACGGCACGCATTATGTCCATCGCGGTGACTTGCAATGGTGGTTGTTCTATACCGATCTGTCGCCGGAATTATGGCAATCGCGCATCCGTTTGTGGATGGAGTCCGATCGTTTGATCGGCTGGGCTTTGCTCTCGCCTGAAGAAGATGCCTTCGATGTGTTTACGGTTCCGGAATTGCGCGGCAGTCATCAAGAAGATGAGATGTTATCAGCGGTTGTGGATGAAATGTCACATCTGGATGAATTGAATAATGTTTGGGTTGCTGACCATGACGAAGTGCGGATACGCTGGTTCGAAGAGCATGGATTCCAATTAGCAGATGGACACACCGTCCACTTCCAACGCTTCTTATCCGACCCGTTGCCTGCTCCACAACTACCGGCTGGATTCAGTCTGCGAGCTTCACGTGGTAACGAAGAGGATGCACGTTTGCGGGCGGCAGTTTCACATGCGGCTTTTGGATCGACAATGAATTTCGAGAAATACTGGCGGCGCACATGGCGATTAATGCAAGCGCCGATCTATGTGCCCGAACACGAGATCTTCGTCATCGCACCAGACGGACAAGCGGCATCCTTTTGCATCCTCTGGACGGATGAACAAACGAAGGTCGGACATTTTGAGCCGGTGGGCACACATCATGATTTTCAACGCAAAGGCCTCGGCAAGTGTCTGCTCTTCGAAGGCTTGCGCAGGCTCAAGTCTGAGGGCATGACCGCGGCGGACGTCTGCACGAATCATGATAACGAGTCCGCGATCCCCTTGTATGAATCGGTCGGGTTTCGAATCGATAAAAGATTGTTGACTTATCAGAAAAAGAGGACGCTATGAATATGATGCTTGATAAGAAGATTTCTACACTCCATGAGAGTTTGACCTTGCGCACCGCGCAGTGGAGCGACTTGAACGCGGTGGCAGATTTGGTCCGTGAGGTGCTGACTGCGGATGGCGATGCTGTGTCAGCGGTCACGCCCGGCGAATTGGAACGTGAATGGAAGACTGAAGGCTTCGTACTTGAAACCGATGTGTTTGTCATAACGAATGCTGAGGGTCGTGTGGTTGGTTACGAAGAATTTGTAAACCGCCATGCGCATGCGGCTTTGCAGGGTGATGGATATGTCCACCCTGATTTTCATGGACTTGGCATGGGCACTACCTTGTTGCGTGCCTTGGAAGAACGTGCCCGCAAAGAAATGGAACTTGCCGAACCCGATCTGCGCGTGTACATCATCAATGGCATGTCCGCTGCGGACAAAGCCGCCCGTGAAATACATGAGGGCGAAGGCTACAAACCGATCCGTTTTCATTGGATGATGGAAGCGAACCTCACTGAAGCGCCGAAGGTGATTCCATTTCCGGCTGGCATTGAGCTGCGACCGTTCGATAAAGACTTGCAGGATCGGCTCGTCTTTGACGCGGAGGATGAAGCTTTCCGTGACCATTGGGAACATATGCCGGGCAATTTCAATAATTGGAAGCTGCGCAAGATCGAGCGCGAAGAATTTGACCCCACACTCTGGCACATTGCCTGGGATGGCGATCAGATCGCCGGATATGCCCAAACCCGCTTTCGCAATGGCGTGGGCTGGGTTGCCAATCTCGGCGTCCGCCGTCCGTGGCGTAAACGCGGATTAGGCGAAGCTTTGTTGTTGCACTCGTTCAATGAGTTCTACAAACGCGGCACAAAGACTATTAGTCTGGGTGTGGATGCGTCCAACCCAACGGGCGCTACACGCTTGTATCAAAAAGTTGGCATGCAGGTTGCAGTTGAAGATGTGATCTACGAAAAAGAACTGCGACCCGGAAAAGATTTAGACGTGACAGATTGACAGGAGATCAGCATGACAGCCAAAGCATATCTTGATCCTAGCCTGAATTTGCGTCCTGCACGTTGGTCAGACCTCAATGCGGTAGCAAAACTCACGCACGATGTTGCCGTAATGGAAGGTGATGCGAGTTTTGTGCTGACTGCTGAAGAACTGGCAAACGAGTGGAAGGGCGAAGGCTTCAGTGTAGAACGTGACGTCTTTGTCGTAGAAACACGGGCTGGACGCGTGGTCGGCAGTGAAGAATTTTATAGTGAACAGAACCACACTAAATTTAAAGCAGATGGATGCGTTCATCCCGAATTCAGAGGGCTGGGCATCGGTACGTCCCTGCTTGAAAAAGTTGGCGAACGCGCGCGGGCTGAAATGGAACGTGCCGAGACGGATGTGCGTGTGGTTAGCCAAAGCATGATCAATAACAAGGATGATATAGCTCACACACTTCTTCAGGCGGAAGGATATTCTCCTATCCGCTACTTCTGGCGCATGGAGATCAAATTGCAGGAGTCACTTCCCGCTGTGACCTTCCCTGCTGGCATTGAAGTGCGACCGTTCTTGAAAGAGGAACATGCCATTGCTGTTTGGCAGGCGAACAATGAAGCCTTCCGCGATCATTGGGGCAGTCACGACTCTACCTATGAAGATTGGTCTCACAGAATATTTGGCAACCCCAATTTTGATCCCACCTTATGGATGGTTGCCTGGGATGGAGACCAGGTTGCAGGGTTTTCGCAGAATCGTGTCCGCATGGGCATCGGCTGGATCGGCACCATCGGAGTCCGCCGCGCGTGGCGTAATACAGGACTGGGTCTTGCCCTGCTCCAACATTCGTTCGGCGAATTTTATAAACGCGGCATGAAAACTATCGGTCTGGGTGTCGATGCGCAAAATCCAACCGGTGCCACGCGCTTATATAAAAAAGCGGGAATGGTTCCCGCCAGTGAATTTGTCACCTACGAAAAAGAATTGCGCCCCAGCCACAATGTTGATGCGTAGTTATTACAAGTCATCTCAAAAATGTCTGCCTGAACGATAGTGAAGGATCTCTACTCAAAAGTGAGAGACCCTTCGGTCGCGTAGAACACTCCCTCAGGGTGACGTAGTGTTTTTGAAGTGAGTCTCTATGAAAGAAAGGAACAAACAAATGAACACCCAAAATCAAAAAGACGCTATCCTGGAATTACCCGCAGGCTTCACCACCCGTGGCGCTGTTCTGGACGATGTGGAAGATGCGCTGAAAATGTTTAATCGCTGGTCACGCTCTGTGATCGGTGAAGATGAGATCACCGATGCAGTTGGGATCCGAACTGAATGGAGCTCACCCGGCTTTGACCCGGCCGAGGATATTCACCTGGTCTTTGCCCTGCTCGCCACATCAGAAAAATTCAAAGAAACGAGCGGGGTTGCACCCAATGGTGAAATGGCAGGTTACATCGAAGTGTGGACCACCGCGAAGCCGCCCGTCCATCCGTGGATCTGGGCGCGTGTTGACCCGCGCTATGAAGGTCTCGGCATCGGCACGTATCTTCTCACCTGGGGCGAAGAGCGCGCGAAACAAGCGTTGGACCGTGTCCCGGCTGATCTGCGTTTCGCACCGCGTGTGGGAGCCTATCGTCAGGCTGAAACCTCAAAAAAGTTATTCGAAGATATGGGCTATCAGCGTATCCGCAGTTCATATAGCATGCGCATCGATATGGATACTCCGCCCATCGCACCTGAGTGGCCCGCCGGTATCACTCTGCGCATCTACAATCCAGAGACCGATCTTGAGGCTGTGTATCGCGCTGATGATGAATCATTCCGCGATCACTTCGGTCATGTGGACACACCCTTTGAAGAGGGCTTGAAACGCTTCAAACATTTCATGACTGGTTACGAAGGTTTTGATCCCACACTTTGGTTCCTCGCCATGGATGGGGAGCAGGTTGCAGGCATTTGTCTGTGCCGGGCGCAGGCATACGATGATCCCGAGGTGGGTTATGTCAACATTCTGGGGGTGCTGCGTCCCTGGCGCAAGCGCGGCATTGGTCTCGCGCTGCTGCGTCACGCCTTTGGCGAACTCTATCGGCGCGGCAAACGCAAGGCTGGTCTGGGTGTGGATGCAGAAAACCTAACCGGTGCGTTGCGTCTGTACGAGAACGCTGGTATGCATGTGCATCAGGCGATGGATCAGTTTGAAAAAGAAATTCGAGCCGGTAAAGAAATCAGTGTACAATCACTTTAGCCATATCGTCATTAATAACAAGGAGATACCATGAACCTGCGCTGTGCTTTTTGCCAGACACCCTATACCCTCGGACGCATCGATAAACTGATCGCATTGCAATATATGGACGCCGAAAAGTTGACGCACTACGATGCGCATTGTCCGCGCTGCCGCAAGGCTACGCCGGTACAAAAAGAAAAGATGGAAGCCACCTTCCCCAACTGGCGCGAAGCGCTCCATGAATTGGAAACACAAGTGGAAGCTTCGCCCGCCTCGGCTCCGAAGCCGGAGGCTGCTCCTGTTGCCCAAGCCGAATCCAAGCCTGCGCATAAATCCCGGTCACATGCCAAAGCTAAACCTGAGGCAGTCAAGGCTGAGCCTGCAAAACCTGCGAAGACATTGTCCCCGAAGGGGAAGACTACTGCCAAGAAAAGCAAATAAATCTCATCCAGGGTTCTTCTACTCTGGAGTCAATCAACTTGCTGATTGACTCCAGAATCATGAAGTACTGATGAAAAGTGAAATAACCAATACATGAGCATCAAGGCTGTATTCTTTGACTTGGGCGGAGTGATTCTCCGCACAGAATATCAGGCGCCGCGGCAGCATCTGGCTGAGCAATTCGGCATGGACTACGAAGACATCGATAAGATCGTCTTCGCTAGTCCAACTGCCGCGCGCGCTTCGCTTGGTGAGATCACCGAAGAGCAGCACTGGCATCAAGTAATGAAGATGCTCAAGCGCCCCGTCAGTGACTATAAACGTATCGAAGCAGAATTCTTCGGCGGTGATGTCATTGACCTTAACATTGTGAATTATCTCCGCTCCATCAAACCGAAATATAAAACGGGACTCATCAGCAATGCCTGGAGCGGACTGCGTTCGTATATTGTCCGTGAAAAGTTCAATGATGCGTTCCATCACATGACCATCTCGGCAGAAGTGGGTGCGGCAAAACCGTCCGCCAGGATCTATGAATTTGCGCTGGAACAGCTTCAAGTCAAGGCAAAAGAAGCAGTGTTCGTCGATGACGTTTTGGAAAATATCGAAGCGTGTGAAAAGCTCGGGATGAAGGGCGTCCATTTCAAGAGTCCCGAATCCGCGCTCAAACAATTGAAAGCTTTATTATAGGCAACTGTCCTATCGTTCTGGCAGTTGTCCGATAGGACAGAGCATGATCACTCAAACCAAAAAAATAATTCGCGACCTTGGCAACGGACTCGTCTTGCGTCATGGGTCATCTGAAGATGCTGAAGCATTGGCTTTGTTCAACGGTCGCATTCACGGCGACGACGAAGAAGATGGCTTGCGTATTGTTGCGTGGACGCGTGACCTGTTGACGCGCCCGCACCCGACCCTCAAGCCGGAAGATTTCACGGTGGTCGAAGAAACTTCCAGCGGACGAATTGTCTCGTCTCTGAATCTGATCCTGCAAACCTGGAGTTATGAGGGGATCGAGTTTGGTGTGGGGCGCCCTGAATTGGTGGGGACGTTGCCTGAATTTCGCGATCGCGGGTTGGTCCGTTTGCAATTCGAAGAGATGCACAAATGGAGCGCAGAACGCGGGCACATGGTGCAAGCCATTACAGGCATTCCATTTTATTATCGTCAGTTCGGTTATGAGATGGCGATTGACTTGGATGGGCGTCGTTATGGATATGAAGCACATGTGCCAAAGTTGAAAGATGGAGAACAGGAGCCATATCATGTGCGCGTCGCGCAGACAGCAGACCTGCCGTTCATCGCCAAAACATATGCTGAGATTCGTAAACGAAATCTAATCGTTTGTGAACGCACGCCGGAAATTTTCCGTTATGAGCTGGGTAGTCAGGATATCGAAAACGCCTTTGCCGTTGCGCGTGTCATTGAAGATAAAACCGGCGAGCCTGTCGGTTATCTCAAGCACTTAAATTTTATAGGCAATGGAAATCTCAGCTTGGTTTTTTATGAATTGAAAGCGGGCGCATCCTGGCTGGATGTGACTCCGGCTGTGGTGCGTTATCTCTGGCAAACGGGACAGGAATACGCCAAACGCGCTGGGAAAACCTGCACATCATTTGGCTTTGCATTGGGTGAGCAGCATCCGGCTTATGAAGCCATCAAAGACCGTCTGCCGGATGTGCGTGGTTCGTATGCGTGGTATATCCGTGTGCCCGATCTGCCGGGCTTTCTGCATCACATCAAACCTGTGCTCGAAAAGCGACTGGCGGAATCGATCGCAAAAGGCGATAGCCGCGAGATACTGATCAATTTTTACCGCACCGGTTTGCGGCTGGTCATTGAAAACGGACAGATCAAAACCATTGAGTCATGGAAACCAAATCCATATCCCGATAGCGGACATATTGCCTTCCCAAATCTGACCTTTCTCCAAATGCTCTTTGGTTATCGCAGTTATGAAGAAATACATTACGCCTTTCCCGACTGTTGGTGTGATGATGAGCGTGTGCGGGTGGTGCTTAATATTTTATTTCCTAAAAAGACTTCGAATATTTACCCGATAGCCTAAGAAAGCATAGGTCATTACGAGTCACATTTTATTGGTAAAGGAAAAAACATGTTCCGCAAAGTAGACGCTTACAAACTTTACATTGGTCTGCAATTTTTCAACTCACTATGCTTCAGCATGATCTTTGTGGTGACTTCGTTCTATGAAGCCACTGTGGCGGGTCTAACCGGCTTGCAGTTGGTGTTGGTCGGAACGACGGTTGAATTAACGATCCTGCTTTTCGAAATACCCACCGGTATCGTCGCCGATGCGTACTCGCGGCGGTTGTCTATTATCATCGGCTACTTCATCATGGGGCTGGCATTCATCGTGGAAGGTTCGTTTCCACGTTTTGTGCCGATCCTGTTGGCGCAAGTGTTGTGGGGGATCGGGTATACCTTCACCAGCGGCGCGACCCAAGCCTGGCTCTCCGATGAGATAGGCGAGGAGAATGCCAACCGCGCATTTCTGCGCGCCAACAAATTCGATCTGGCTGGAGCGTTGGTGGGGATGTTGATCGCCATCCCGTTGGGGAACATCGCGGTCAATCTCCCCATCGTTTCCGGCGGTGTGATGGTTGCCCTGATCGCAGTCGCGTTGACGTTGTTCATGTCCGAACAGGGCTTCAAACCTGTTCAGCGTGAGGATCGCAACACCTGGCAGCACATGGGCGATATTTTCAACAAAGGCTTGAATGCGGTTCGCGCGCGTCCGACGCTGCTTGCCATCCTGGGTGTGGGCTTGGTCTACGGCTTGTATTCCGAAGGCTGGGACCGACTGTGGGTTAAATATCTTGTCGATCATTTCACCCTGCCCAGTATCTTTGGCATGAATGAAGTCGCCTTCTTCGGTTTGCTGCGCGCGGGCGGCATGGTTTTATCCATTCTGGCGACGCGTATCGTGGAGAAAAGACTCGATGCAAATCATGCTCCATCGGTTGCGCGGTATATGTTGGGCATCACGGTCATGTTATCAGCCGCGATTATGCTGTTCGCGTTTTCACCAGCATTGGCTGTCAGCATCGCGGCGGTTTGGCTGGTGAGCATCACGCGCAACGTCATGGGTCCGCTTTATGATGCCTGGGTCAATCAACGCTTGGATTCCGATACCCGTGCGACGGTGATCTCCATGTCTGGTCAGGTGGATGCAATAGGGCAGGTCGCCAGTGGTCCGATCGCCGGTGTGATCAGTCTTTGGTCGATCCGCGCTGCGATTACCGGAGCCAGTCTGTTACTACTTCCTGCATTACCGCTGATTGCACGCGCCAACCGTTTGCATGCGGAGGATGAGGCAAGTTCAAAGATTCCTGAAACGCAACCCGCTGATTAAAGAAAAAGAGGCGACCAATTTGATAGTGGTCGCCTCTTTTTTAAAGGATTGAAAAAGAATTAGAGATCAGAACCTTGCAGGGTGCGGGATGTTTGTGCATATTTGACCCACATCAGAATACCAACTGCCACACAGACGACGGCTTGGATCGGTGTGCCTTCCCAGATCCAGTGGACGCCTTCGGGACCAAACTTGAATGCCACCGTGAAGAGGGTAAAGAAGATGGCGAAGCCCATATACATGGAGCGTTGCCATAGTAGTTTCTTAGTTTTTTCGAGTGTTTGCATTTCGTTCTCCTTTAAAATAATGGTTGGACTTTCTGCGAGCGGGGTTTCCTGCTCGGCAATAAGTTTTGCAAAATCGGGGTCTTGCTTAAGAAATTCGTCGATCAGTTTGCAGGTATCGTCGCTGGCTTCGCCCGCAAGATAAACGGGTAACAAGTCGGTGATGATGTCACGGGTGATTTTCATAGTGGGTGCTCCTGTAGGTGCATGTGTTCGGTCAATTTCAGCCGTGCCCGATGCACTTTTACTTTTGCTGCGGCAAGCGAAATATTCAACACGTTGGCGATCTCTTCGTAGGACAGATCATCCTGTAACCGCAAGACGAGCGCCGCACGGTCAATTTCCGGTAGGGTCTGGATGAACTCAAAAGCGGTTCGAAGGCTGGCAGTATTTTCGACGCTCTGCGCAGGTCCTAATATCGATTCTGTGATATCTGATTCCAATGGGACGAAACGCTTCTCGCGGGTTGATTTTTTGTACGCCAGATTCTTCGCAATGGTCAACAAATATCCTTTTACTGTTTCGGCTTTGATCGTTCCAACCGCTGTCAGTGCGCGCACGAAAGTTTCGGAAGTAATATCTTCGGCATCCTGGGCGTTTCCACAGAGCCAATAGGCAAAACGATAGACATCCTGTGCGTATTTTTGGTAGAGTTCGTGAAAATTAGTGACCATTGGATTACAAAGATATTATCCCCCAAACGCAAAAAAGTTACAGGATTTCAGACGAAAAGTAAAAGCCTTTTTGCGAAGCACTCCAATGGGGGCAAGATGACCTTCAAACCTTTATAATCACCCCATGCTTCAAAATATCCACACGCACTACATTCAACCCATCCGCACCTTCAACCGCGACGCGCGTCTGTTCCTGAGGATGACTGTCATCAACGGCATCATCTTCAGCGGCTGGCAGCTCTTCTTCAATATCTATATGCTGCAGAGCGGGGTCACCCGCGAATTTCTCGGCATCGTCAACTCCCTGCCGTCGCTGATGGGATTGCTGTTCGGCATCCCGATCGGTCGTCTCTCCGATCGCATTGGACGCAGGCGCGCCATTATCATCGGTCTCACACTGTCGAGTTTTTCCTTTTTAGGGCAGGTGACATTCAAACAACCAGCGCTCATCCTCATCATGTCCGCGCTCACGGGCGTCTTCAATATGTTTCTCATCGTGAGTATCTCGCCGCTGATGATGAAACTTTCAAACCTCACGAATCGTACCTTGCTCTTCAGCCTCAATTACGGCTTGCAAACTCTGGCGGGCGCGGTGGGCAGTCTCTTTGCGGGTCAACTGCCTGCGCTGTTTGGAAGTCTCTTACATGTCGGTCCGACGAACGCCGTTGCCTATCAAGCCGTGCTCATTACGACGGTCTTATTAGGGACGACTGCACTGATTCCGATATGGATGATGAAGGAACCGCAAACGCATCAGACTCAACCGGAAGCTGGTTCGGTTGCAACAAGCCCAAAGTCTGTTCTGACGCGTTTGACGGTCAAACTCGCGACTCCCAATTTCTTGATCGGCGTTGGTGCCGCGATCCTGATTCCATACATGAACGTCTTTTTCAAAGACCGTTATCAGATATCGGATTCACTGCTGGGACTCTTGTTCAGCTTGTCTTCGTTATTCATCGGTATCGGGAGTCTCATCGGTCCACGGCTGACGACGCAGTTGGGCGGAAAAATTCGCACGGTGGCTTTCACACAATTAGCCAGTGTGATCTTCATGCTGCTGATCGGATTTGTCCCCTCGCTGTGGGTGGCTGGTTTCTCGCTGCTCATGCGCGCCGCATTGATGAATATGTCCGCACCGCTCTATTCAGCTTTTTGCATGGAGCAGACCCCTGAACGCCAGCAGGGCTTTGTCAGCAGTGTGATGAATGTTGCCTGGCAGATCGGCTGGTCGGTGGGACCGTATCTTTCGGGCTTGGTGCAGGTGCGTTATGGCTTCACGCCATTGTTTATCACAACTACTGTGTTATATCTACTCGCGGTTGGCATGATGTGGAGATTCTTCCGCGACACCGAAATCATGCCAGTGCCTGTCGCGGTGGTGTGATCGGTTTAATAAAAGAAGCCAGCCTGATCGAGGCTGGCTTCTTTACTATTCGATTTGCACTTATTATTTCGCAATTTCCCAGATATGACCGCCGGGATCTTTAAAACTGGCAGTTCGTATTCCCCAGGGACGGTCCATGGGACCGTTCAGTAATTCCACTCCGCGTGCGGTCAGTTCCGCGCACATGGCATCTACATCATCTACATGAATGGTGAAGACAAGGCGAGGTCCAGCATCAGGGCTTCCCACCGTTGCAGGACTCACAAGTTCTCCTGCGGCTGAGGTTTTCAACAGGTTGATGTGAGCATCGCCAATTTTGAATACAGCCGAATTATTATCTTCGAACAGCAAAGGTAAGCCGAAGATATTCTGGTAGAACTGTTTTGCTTTATCCAAATCTTCGGCAAATAAGGTAATGGCGAAAATATTCTGCGCCCAGGAATTCGATGTCGTGTTCATGTGTTATCTCCTTTGGTTGTGAACTGATCTTAATGACTCACCTTACTCACCGCGGTAATCCCGAAGGGATGTCATAGGTTTTGCGTGACAGTATGTCATCCCTTCGGGATTACATACTGCGTAAGGTGAGTTGATGAGTTATTTATTTGGCATTCCACTTCATCTTCATATACATATTCCCCTTTTTTAATTCATCCAACATTTGTTTCAGACGTTTCTGCCGCGTGGCGGTCAACCGGGCGCGCGTGATCCAGCCGATATAATCGTTGCGTTGATAGGGTGGACGTGTGAGATACGCATCCATCAGTCCGCGTTTGTGCAGGGCATCTTGAATAAAGTCGGGCATTGCATATCTGGGGCGGGGAGGCATGGTTTTTCTCCTGGTAAGTAACAACAGAATCAAAGCAATGAGATTGATCAGTGTGCCGATCGGCAAATACCATAATCCCAAAAGCATGGCACTGAGCAGCCCCGTCCATGCCCAGGGTTTGTTGAGCATATAATAAACAACGAAAGCTAGTGTGCCCAAGCCTTGCGTGATGAAGATCAATTTCATCCATATGGAATGTGGATCAATGCCGATCACCTGCATTAGATTCGCCCACGGTCCTAATTGACCCGCGAATTCACTAGTCTGGGATGTGAAGTAATCACCGGTGATGAGTGCATACGTGCCGTCAAAAACCATCCAACCGGCGGTTGAAGCAATTAGGAGCACAGAAAGCCAGGTTGTCCAGTTCGTTGTTTTCATAGATCGACCTGTATGCAGATAGTAATTTACTTCAATGTGCAAAGCGCCTGACGAATTTCGCCAAGATGATATGCTGTATGCACCACAATAGAAAGTGCGCCGCCGATGGTGTCATCATTCCATAATTTATTTTCGTGGAAGAGTTTATCCATGCGCAGATAAGCATCATTCAATTTATTTTTGTAATCAGCCCATTCTTCCGGCGTCACTCTTTCCACGGTGCGCCAGATCTCACCCCAATCGCGCGGACTGTTATCGCCTTGCAGCGCAAACCGTTCGAACGATTCAATATAAAAGATCACATGGGCAACCTGGGCGGCGAGCGAAGCGCACTTGCCTCCAACGGGGATCGAGGCTTCTTGTGCAGAAACAGTTTCCAGCGTTTCAAAGAGCGATGTCCCGTTATCCAAATAAATGCCGTGGTGCTTGGCTTCAAATGTTTCTTCCATGAATGCGAAGAGATTGTTTGCGAAATCCTGTTCGATAGACATGAGTTATTCTGCTCCTTCATATGCGGATTTGAGCCACGCGACGAGTTCCGCATCAACCTGCTGGACATCGGTCAGACTCACGATATAGTTGCACATGCTGCCTTTGGGCTGTTCTGCCAGCCGTGAATTTTTCTTGAAGTCTTTGGCGTTGATGCCCACCTCAAAACGCGTGTTGGTTTTGGGACCGATCATCGCGAATTGTCTCTGACGCCGCAAGCTGACATAACCCTTTTTCGGTACGATCTCAAACTCGCCGAACCGGTCGATGTGTTTCATCAACGCCTCATGAATAGGGCGGAAGCCCGCCTTTGCGCCGGAATAAATTTCATCGAGCACGGTATCTTCGTTTTTGCCTTGTGCGGCGCGCGTACCGTCGGATTCAAAAATGGCATGCACGAGGGCGTTCGCGTCACCGTGACCGAGCTCAAGTTTTTCCTTGAACATCTCGCGGATCTCGCCGTGCTTGGTCAATCCGCTTTGCTTGGCGAGCGCGGATAATTCAGCGAGGGTCATGCCGGTCTTCTTTTGGATGTTGACTAATTGGGTTTGGACAGCTTTTTCGAGTGAGGTCATCATGGGATCAACTCCTTGGGGTAAGTGTGTGGGGTTGATTATAGAACAAAAATTCTAAAAATGCAATTGCAGATTTTTAACGCTAACTCTGCGCCAGTCGCTTTTGCAATTCGTCTTCCAATGCCTCGCGGTCGCGAATGGCGATGGGCGCATTGAGATGACGGCGGATCATCTCTGCGCTTTTATCTTGATCATAATAATCACGAAACATTTCCAGCACGGAGATCGTTGCGTTTGCATATTTCTCAACAGCGACAGTGACTCCAGTTTTCAGGATGTCTTCTTTGATGACACGGCAATAGAGACCGGGTCGTTCTGCGGCACGGAACTTCTTCACCCACTGCGGATCTTCCATGCGTGCGGCAAACGTCCCGCACGGGATGCGCGGCGCGGTGACTTGTAATGTCACTTCGCCGATATGCATATAATCGCCGATGTTGAATTGCGCGCTTTCCAATTCACGGATGGTTAGGTTTTCGCCGAAGGTTCCAGGCGCGAGCTCCCTACTTGTTTCCTTTGCCCACCATTCGTAATCTGCCATGCCATAAATATAGACAGCCTGATCAGGTCCGCCGTGGTGCTTCTTGCTGATGATCACGTCGCCATCTAGTCCGAGCTTGGTGACTTGGACTGGCTTGTCTGTGGGGATTTTGAAAATACCCGTCTGTTCAACATGGTCTTTGCGTTGAAGCGTTCGTTCTGTGCCGATATTGATACTGATAAGTTGCATTTGATTTATTCTTCCTTTCATGCATTTGCTCAATTGTAACAAACTCAAAGCCCATCGAAAGCGCAGACCTTTATGTAGCTTAACTACTCTCTGCCTTCTAAAGATGTGCTTTTACTGTAAAATACGCGTATGAAAAAGACAAATCCCATCCTTGCTTATCTCCTGCCGCGCCCGCGGGATATTCTTTTTATCGGTGTACTTTTCAGTATGCTCTTCGGCGGGACCAAGTTATTCAACAATGATGGCGATCTGGGACGGCATATCACGATCGGGAATTATATTTTGGATACTGGCACGATACCCACGCGTGATATCTTCTCGCATACTATGACCGGGCAAAGGCTGGTGCCGCACGAGTGGCTGGCGCAGGTGTTCCTTGCACTGGCGCATCGTCTGATGGGTTTGAGCGGGGATGTGTTTCTTGCCGCCTTGCTTGGCGCATTCACGATCCTGATCGTTTATCAAGAATTGATCAAACGTGGAAATTTTCGGCTGGTGGCGTTATTCGTTGCTACTGTAGTAACAGTCGTATCATCAGTCCATTGGCTGGCGCGTCCGCACATGTTCACGTTTTTCTTTGTAGTGTTATGGACGTATTGGCTGGAGCGTTTTTATAAGAACGAAAACAAGGCAATCTGGTTTTTCCCATTTTTGATGTTGATCTGGGTCAATACGCATGGCGCGTTCATTGCCGGTTTTGTGGTCTTGGGAACTTATATCGTGGACTGGGTCGCGGAGTTTTTGCAGGGACGTGGCACAAAAGAAATGGGGAAACAATTATTTCTGATCGGTCTGCTCTCTTTTGCCGTGACGTTCATCAACCCAGCGGGGGTCTATTTGTGGGGGACAAGCCTTGGTTATGTTGGTAATAGCTTTATGACCAGCCATACGGTTGAATATCTTTCACCAGACTTTCATGAGAAAGATATGTGGCCCTTCATGTTCATGGTAGCGTTTGCTTTGTTTGCCTTGCTGCAGGAACGCAAGCTACAAGTGCGCGAAGCACTGTTGTTGGCAGGCTGGACGATCATGAGTCTCTATAGTGTGCGCAACATGCCGTTATTCGCGGTGATCACTGCGCCGATCTTTGGTGCGTTGATCCAGCCGTGGGCTGAGAAAATGCTCAATTGGGCGAAGCAGGCTCAGGGTCCGCGTGAGAGCGAGGAAGTCTTGCGCGGCTATGTTTGGATTGTCGTCCCAGTCCTGTTTTTTGGATTCCTTTTGTGGCGCGGCGTCCCGCTCGATCAACAAGGCACGGGGAATGTTTTCCTGCCGAATAAAATGCCGGTGCAGGCGGTGGATTGGCTTGAGCAAAATCCGCAAGACGGAAAGATGTTCAATCATTTTATTTGGGGTGGTTATATTTTGTATCGCATGTGGCCCGCTGAAACGGTGTTCAT
>JBDTWO010000048.1:0-28533 GCA_040006635.1 Chloroflexota bacterium | reverse complement strand
AATCGGGCTCAACGTCTTTGCGGTCTTCCGGCTTGATCAGCAAACCTTCGGTCGCGCCTTGTTTCGCGGCGAGGCTTTCAAACCATGCCAGCGAATCATCAATCTCAGATTGACTCTTGCCTAAGTCTTCCACATTTGCAGCGGGAACGGATGCAGGAGTTGGTTCAACAATGAGTTGTGCAGGTACAGGAGCTGAGTCAGCAACGGGCGCAGACTTGACTTGTTTCACCCAATCGGGCTCAACGTCTTTGCGGTCTTCCGGCTTGATCAGCAAACCTTCGGTCGCACCTTGTTTTGCAGCGAGGCTTTCAAACCACGCCAATGAGTCATCGATTTCAGATTGGCTTTTGCCTAAGTCTTCCACACTCGCGACAGGTTGTGAAGGAATTGGCTCAGGCACTTTTTGTTCATTTAATTGCCCATTTGAACTCTTAATCTTTTTTACCCAATCAGGTTCAACATCTTTGCGGTCTTCGGGTTTGATCAACAAACCTTCGGTCGCGCCTTGTTTCGCAGCGAGGCTTTCGAACCACGCCAACGAGTCATCGATTTCAGATTGGCTCTTGCCGAGTTCTTCGACATTCGCAGCTGGTTGTGAAGGAATTGGCTCAGGCACTTTTGGTTCACTTAATTGCCCGTTTGAACTCTTGATCTTTTTTACCCAATCCGGCTCAACGTCTTTGCGGTCTTCGGGTTTGATCAACAAACCTTCGGTCGCGCCTTGTTTCGCAGCGAGGCTTTCAAACCACGCCAGTGAGTCGTCAATTTCAGATTGGCTCTTGCCAAGTTCTTCCACATTCGCGGCGGGTACAGACGCAGGCGTCGGTTCAGCGACGGGTTGGACAGGTGTAGTTAACTCATTCAAGAAATCAAATTCATCAGGCATGGGTGCTACCGGAGCTGGTTCTGCCGATTGACCTGAAAGCTGCTTCATCCAATCGGGTTGATCGTCAGCGGGTAATGCCGGTGCGGAAGCGGGTTCTTCACCGAAACCCTTCATCCAATCAGGTTGGTCAGTTGGTTGCGTTGAGGCTGGTTGATCGAGTTGATTCATCCAGTCAGGTTGATCGTCAGCAGGTAATGCCGGTGTGGATGCCGGTTCTTCACCGAAACCCTTCATCCAATCAGGTTGGTCGGTGGATTGCGCCGGGGCTGATTGATCGAGTTGATTCATCCAGTCAGGTTGATCGTCAGCAGGTAATGTCGGTGTGGACGCCGGTTCTTCACCAAAGCCCTTCATCCAATCGGGTTGGTCAGTTGGTTGCGTTGAGGCCGGTTGATCGAGTTGATTCATCCAGTCAGGTTGATCGTCAGCAGGCAATGCGGAAGCAGGTGCAGAAGCGGGCTCTTCACCAAAACCCTTCATCCAATCGGGTTGGTCAGTTGGTTGCGTTGAGGCTGGTTGATCGGGTTGCTTCATCCAATCGAATTGATCATCGGCAGGCAACGCGGAAGCAGGTGCAGAAGCGGGTTCTTCACCAAACCCCTTCATCCAATCGGGTTGGTCTGTAGGTTCCGCTGGAGCAAGCTGATCGGGTTGCTTCAGCCAATCGAATTGATCGTCGGCAGGCAATGCAGATGAATTGGACACAGGTTCTTCACCAAAGCCCTTCATCCAATCAGGCTGGTCTG
The DNA here is from genome assembly GCA_040006635.1 of Chloroflexota bacterium. Taxonomy (GTDB): domain Bacteria; phylum Chloroflexota; class Anaerolineae; order Anaerolineales; family Villigracilaceae; genus Defluviilinea. Next base: position 26,901 of record JBDTWO010000048.1, on the reverse strand, counting down.
TGGCTTGCGCTGAAGTCGGTTGATCGAGTTGCTTCATCCAATCTGGCTGATCGTCTGAGGTTGGAACAGATGTTGGGGAAGCTTGGTCGTCTGTCGGATTTAGCCAATCAAATTCGTCACTTGCTGCTACGGCTCCCGCGGCAGGCAAGGCGCTCTTGCCGATTTTGTTGATCCAATCTGGTAATACTTCTTCTTCCTCAGCGGGCTGAGCGGGCTGTTGTGCTGCTTGTGGAGGCGCCATGGCTTTGAGCCAATCAGGCATGTCGCCTTGCGCAATGGGCATCGCATCCGATGTTGAAGCAGGCGGTGCCACTGGCTCATCGGCAAAGATCGGTTTGCTTTCATCAAATGTGCCCGTGGACTCACCCCAACCAGCCGCACGCAAAAAGTCTGGGATCTCGGCTTCGGGGGTCGGTTCGGCAACAGGTTGACTCTCGAAGGAGGAGGTCGAAGCGGGGAAATCAAAGTTGGAAGTAGAGGCTGGTAAAGGCGGAGCAACTTTCGGCGTAGGTGGAAGCGGAGCCGGAGTTGCATCCGCAAAGCCGCCACTCTTCAACCAATCCGGTTGAGCCTGTGGTCCTTGACCACTTCCACTTTCCAAACTAATGGCTTGCGCAGTTCGCCAATCCGATCGATCAGCAGGCTGTCCGCTCCACTCGAGACGTTCAAGTGTCACGGCGGCATCCCCCACCTCGTTTGCTTCAAAGATCGATCCGGAGACTTGCGCCGCGTACGGGTCAAGCTCGATCACGCGCTCACGATATAGTTGTGAATTCTCAGGTCGATCATTGCCGAGAATTTCAACGAGAATACGATTAGCATCGAGACAATATGGATAGCGACGTAACACAGCTGAAGCAGCATCGGCGGCGTCATTTTTCTTTCCGCTCTTAAAATAGGCACGCGCCATCAGCACCTGCATATCGGTGCGACCGGCGTCTTCATTCAAAACACTTTTGACTTCAGAGATCGCTTGCGGATACAACTCACCCTGCATGTACATATGCGCGAGTGCGCCGCGCGTCATGCGGATGCGCGGCGGCTGTACCCCTTCACGACGACCATATAATCTTTGTAATTCGCCCTGAATGGCGGGGTTGGCAGATTGAACTTCAAACGCGCGTTCCATGTGCCAGATGGCGTCATCCAATTTATCTTCTTCATCACGGATGATGCTCATGCCCACATTGGCAACGAAGTCATTCGGCTCCACCACCAGCACACGCGAAAAAATATCCACCGCGTCTTTATAACGCTTGTACTCAAGAAACGTCTTGCCCAACAGGCGGTAGGTTTCAAGATGTTTGGGGAAGGTCTTTAGAATGTGCTGACAATGTGCGATTGCCTCGTCCAATTGTCCACGGTCGATCATTGTTTCGATTTCGCGGTTGTAGTTCCGCAGGGATACTTTCGCCATGAATCAGTGCTCCTGTGCGTATTATAACGCACCTTTCTATTGATAAAAAAGCGGCAAAGGGGGTACAACAGTATCACTCACCGAATGCGCGGCAAGCACTGCCTCGCGCGCTTCGGTGAGTTTGGCTTCGTCATTGGCATGGATGGTAAACAACGGCTCACCCATCGTGACCTGATCACCAACCTTTTTGTGGATGATAAAACCGACAGCATGGTCCACTGCATCGGACTTTTTCGCACGCCCTGCGCCCAAAATCACCGCCGCCTCGCCCACGCTTCTTGCCTGGACCTCGGAAATGAATCCGTTTCGAGGAGCATTGACCACCTCGACGAATTTTGCGCGCGGAAATTTCGAGGTGTCGTCCACATAAGAGACATCCCCACCCTGCGCCTGCACCAGCACCCGGAATTTCTCGAAGCCAGTACCATCCGCAATCGCCTTTTCAGCCATGGCACGACCTTCCTCCAAATCTTTGGCGCGTTTCCCCAGCACCAACATATGTGCGCTAACGTGCAGACAATGCTCACGGTAATCCGCTGGTCCGCCGCCTTTGAGCGCGTCAATGGCTTCGACTGCTTCCAGTGAATTGCCCACCGCAAAACCCAACGGTTGATTCATATCTGAAAGCAAAGCGACAACTTCCCGCCCGGCGAGTTTGCCAATATCCACCATGAGGTTAGCAAGGACACGCGCTTCATCGAGCGTCTCCATAAAAGCGCCGAGTCCGGTTTTGACATCGAGCAGGATGGCTTGGGCGCCAGCCGCAAGTTTTTTACACATAATGGATGAGGCGATCAACGGAATGCATGGCACAGTCCCCGTCACATCACGCAGGGCATACATCTTGCCATCGGCGGGTGCCAGGTCTAACGATTGACCGGATAACACGACGCCTTTTTCTTTGAGTTGTTTTTTGAATTCATCTGTCGAGAGATCGACGCGATAACCGGGAATTGATTCCATTTTATCGATCGTGCCGCCACTGAAGCCCAGTCCACGCCCGGACATTTTACCGACAGGCAATCCACATGCGGCAACGACAGGCAAAACCGTGAGCGTGGTCTTATCGCCCACACCACCGGAGGAATGTTTATCCACGGCAATATCCACTACATCGCGCAAATCCAGCATCTGACCGGAGTGCGCCATGGCGAGAGTCAAGTCCGTTGTTTCGTGCGGGGTCATGCCATTGAGCAAAACCGCCATCGCGAACGCGGAAGCCTGATAATCGGGAATGCTGCCATCGGTAAAGCCCTTGATAAAAAATCCGATCTCTTCGCGCGTTAATTCACCCTGATCGCGTTTTTTGATGATGATATCTACTGCACGCATGGAAACTCTCCTTGATTGTCTTGCGTTATTTTATCCCACTTTGTAAGAGAGTAAATACGTAAACCAGTAGACCGGTATATATATGTTTCCGTGTTTACATGTATACTAGTTTACCCAGCTCAGTTCTTAACCAGCTTATACCCGTCTTTACTATCCTGCACTGCCCAACCGAGCGCATAAATTTCATCGCGCAATTTGTCTGACTCAGCCCAATTTTTGTTCGCACGGGCGGTGATGCGCTGGTCTGCCAGAGCGATTACATCTGCAGGCGGACCATCATCCTCCAAGGCAGGCGCATTCGAGATCAGATCTAAGGCTTGTTGCGAAATTCCGCTTTGAAGTGGATCCGGCACATGCAGATCACCAATTTCATTCAGCGCAAACTTTACCCCAGAGGGATGGATCATCAAGTTACGGTCGCGCATCAGTGAGACACTGCTCACGCCCATGATCTCGCACATCCCTGATTCGAAATCCATGACGATACCAGTATGTTCATCCAGACCAAGAATGACGTTTTCGGTTGGGACAAGATTGGACCATTGTGCAAAGCGCTCCATACCTATGAAGCAGCGACTGGTATCGAGGTCGGTGCCGCCTTCGGCATTGTTCCAATGCGGGACGAATGATAACGTCACACCAAAATCAGAGAAGAGATCGAGTCCCTGTTTGGTGTGGACGTCCTCACCGACTTTATAAATTTCGTAGACGGGCAATGCCCAGGCGCCGATGGCGATCGTCGCAGCAGAAGCAAATATCAGCGTAGCCCCGAGGCGATGTCGCGCGCGGATGATGTCCCAGGCGAGCGAGTCCTTTAATTGACGCGCGGCATACGTCGGGCTGCCGGGTCCCATGAAGATCATATCTGCATTTAACAAGGGTTGGAGAATATCGGGATTATCCGGGCTGAACTCTGTGCCGCGTTTGCGTGCCGGAATAATATCAATGACTGGCTTGTAATTTTGCAGGCGAGTCTTGAGAAAATCAGCCACACGCCCCGCAACCAGGTTGGCGTTCAATTCAAAACCCGCGGGCGTTTCAAGGATTGCGATACGAAGAGATTGGGGAAAACGACGGGCTAACGATTCAAAGATTCGTCCACCGGCAAGAGAGGTCTCACCTGAGCCAAGAAAAGCGATTTGTCCGAGTGCCATGTCAATTGGATGCTGCGTTCAGTTCATCTATTACATGGAGAAGTTCATCGTTAGAGGGAATATCCTGCATCGAAGCACCGTAATGTGCGAAACGAATGTAGCCTTTGCGATCGACAACACAGCTTAGTGGCATACGTCCCAGTTTGAAAAGATTTACTTCCTGCTTGTACATTCTGGCAACCTGATGATCAGCATCGGGCAAGCCAATGAAGGGAATTTTTTCATTCCGCCAATATTGCACGAAGGTTTCGGCTGTATTCGGACCGATCGCCAAAATTTCTACACCGCGACTGGTGAATTTTTCGTACTCATTGCGCAAGCGCGCCAACTGCGCGCGGCAATACGGTCACATGAAGCCGCGTAGAAAGGCAAGTACGACTGGTTTGCTATCACGGAAATCAGATAATCGAATCAGCTTACCTTCAATATCTTCCAATTCAAATTCAGGCGCAAGCTCCCCCGGGGTGATTAATTTCGAACTCATTTCAGTTTCACACTTTCCAAAAATTTAACCATGGCATCCATAAAAGCCGTGGGACATTCTTCATGCGGCACATGTCCGCAGCCCGGCAGGATCGCAAGCTGCGCGCCGGGAATATCCTGCGCTGCCTGTATGCTATATGCGGTTGGGATGATGCGGTCATCATCACCAGCAACGACGATAACCGGCATTTTCAATTCTACGAATCGTCCCTTCAAACCCAGCGGACGGGATGCGATGGTGAACTCATATAAAGCCCGATCCCAATTATTGGCTTTGAGCGGCTTGCGATATCCCGCAATGATCTCATCTGTTACCAAACTTGGATCATGCCAGGCTTGTCGAATTGTGTCATTGCCAGTTTGCGCAATATTCCGCACCAACAACGGACCGACGTGCCGCATCTGCGGTGTTGCCATAAGCGACAACAACCACGAGGGGAAGCGTCCACCTTCGTCGCCCAGAGCCGGGTCAACCAGAATCAAAGCTTGCACGCGTTCAGGATATTTCAAAGCAAACGCAACCGAGACACTCCCGCCGGCAGAGTTGCCAATAAGGACCGCTTTCTCAACGTTGAGCGCATCCATCAACCCGGCAAGCATCTCAACATTTGCAGCGCTGGAATAGGGACTTTCCCCCGTCCATTCACCCGGCATGGGACGGTCGGTCAATCCAAATGCCGGGCGATCATAGGCGATGACGCGTCCATATTGAGAAAAGGGTTGCAGCACTTCATGCCATGAAAAGACGCTGGCACCAAAACCGTGCAGCAAGATAAAAGTCGTATCACCCTGCCCCACTTCTTTGTAGTGAACATTCAAGCCATTGATCTTGATGAACTTGCTATCTGAGTCAGTTAATTGCGCAGCGGGAACGGTGTCGGTCAATGCGGGCACAGGGATAAGGAACGGTCCAATGAGCACGATGCCCAAGATGACCGCAAGGATGATCAACAATGTTTTCTGCCAACGCTTCATAACTATTTGCCTAACGACTCCAGAAATTTGACCGTTGCATCTACAATCTGCTTTTGCTGGTCAGCGCGCGAAATCGTCGCTACTTTATCGCCGGGCTGCAAACCATAATCGCCAAACTGTCCGTGGTTACCGCCCTCGATAATTGACCATATAGTATCGGCAGGCAGCAAAGCCCGTGATTTATCAAACTGCTCCATACCGCCCATGTCATTTGTGCCATAGATCGAGACAACCTTCATTGTCGTGTTTTTCAGCGTTTCATCCGCAGGATACGAAGCCCAGAAAACCAAGCCATCCAGCCCCGTATGTTTTGAGGCATAGAGCGCGGCTGCAACTCCACCCAATGAATGTCCGCCAAGCGCCCAATGCTGAATATCAGGGTACGCAGAAAATGCGCGGTCAGCCGCGTTGACATCAAAAAAGGCGAGATTAAGTCGGACTGGCAAAAGCACAACCAGGTAACCCTGCTCAGCGATTTGACGAAGCGGCACGGCATAAGAGCGCGCATCCACCCGACCCCCGGGATAAAAGATATAACCGGTTTTTATATCAGCGAGGTTCATGTTGGCAGGTTGGAAAACAATAAGACCAGATTTTTCCGTAACTGTTACCTGTGCATCAGATTGAAGAGCCTGAAGCGCCTCAGGCGCGGGACCCAGCGGGGTCTCAGCCCAAACGACAAAGCCCAAAGTCCCAATAACAGCAACGATCAAAAGTCCAAGCAGGATACGTTTAAATATTTTCATGTAACAGTGATTTCGCTTTCTTCCAAATATCGTCGAACATTTCCACGGTCAATTTTCCGGTCAACGTGTTTTGCTGGCTCGGATGATAGGAACACAGGATCCAGTTGCCAGTTGGTAATTGATAGCAGGCACCGTGACCGAACTTCCATGCTGAATTGCGGGCGGATAATATCTTCATCACTCTATCAAAAGCTATCCGACCTAAACAGACGATCACTTTGGGTTTGAGAATTTCGAGTTCACGCTCGAGATAGGGCTGACACTTCGTCAACTCTGCGGGACTTGGCTTATTATCCGGCGGCGCGCAACGTCCGGTTGACGTAATATACAAATCCTTCAGGATGAGACCATCGCTGCGGGACACAGCCAAAGCCTGATTCGCAAACCCAGCCTTATACAACGCTGGATACAAAAACCCGCCCGAGGCATCGCCGGTAAAGTTTCGCCCGGTACGGTTCGAGCCGTGTGCGCCGGGAGCGAGTCCCACCACCAGCACACGCGCCTGCGGATCCCCAAATCCCGGCACCGGCTTGCCCCAATACTCTTCATCTTTATAGGCTTTACGCTTGACCCGCGCCACTTCCTCGCGCCACTCCACCAACCGCGGACATTTGCGACAGGCAATGATTTCTTGGTTTAGTATTTCTAGTTGAGATTGCATGGCAATATTGTACCGTCATTGCGAGCGAGCGGTAGCGAGCAAAGCAATCCCCCACACATTGTAGGGGATTGCTTCGGGCAGAAGAGCGCTGCCCTCGCAATGACGCTATATGATTATCATCGCATCCCCAAACGAATAAAAACGATAACCTTCCTTGATGGCAATTTCATAGGTTTCGAGAATCTTCTCACGTCCTGCGAATGCGCTGACCAACATCAACAACGTGGATTTGGGCAAGTGAAAATTCGTGATCATCACATCGACAATTTTGAATTGATAGCCTGGAAGGATGAAAAGAGATGTTGGTCCAGTGTAGGACGAGATAGTATCTCGTCCTACCGTAGCAGACTCGAGTGTGCGGACGGAGGTGGTACCAACTGCAATCACTCGCCCGCCAGATTGTTTGGTTTGGTTGATGAGGTCGGCGGTCTGTTGCGAGAGTTCGCACCACTCGGTGTGGATGACGTGAGTCTCAGGATCATCTTCGGTGACGGGGGCAAACGTATCCAAGCCGACATGCAAAGTGACATACGCAATGTTCACGCCTTTGGTTTTTAATTCATCCAACAATTGCGGCGTGAAGTGGAGTCCAGCTGTGGGCGCGGCGGCGGAGCCAGGTTCTTTGGCGTAGACGGTTTGATAGCGTTCGGGGTCAGTCAATTTTTCGTGAATATATGGTGGCAACGGAACATGCCCCACTTTGGCAAAATAGGGTTCGATGGGTTCGGAGAATTTGATGAGGCGTTCTGAGCCTTCGAGGAGTTCAATGATCTCGGCTTCGGGTCCATCGTCCACGCGCACCTTCTTACCCACGCGTAAGCCTTTACCGCCCACCAAAGATTCCCAAGTCAAAGTATCGCGGCGGCGCAGGAGGAGGAGTTCAACACGCCCACCGGTTTCTTTGTGGGCAAAGATGCGGGCGGGGATTACGCGAGTCTGATTCAGGATGAGTAAATCATTGGGTTGTAGAAACAGGCTCACGTCACGAAAGAGGCGGTGTTCCACATCCCCCGTATCACGATGCAGGACAAGGAGTCGCGAAGAATCGCGCGGCTCGGCAGGAGTCTGCGCGATGGATGATTCAGGGAGGTGATAATCGAAGTCGGAAGTTTTCATGCGTTGACCGGGAGGTCGCTCAGGCGCGGGGCGAGGATGAAGCGGATGTAGAGCATCCAAAGGATGAGACCGAGGTGCAGGACGTCGTTGGCGGAGAACCATTGACCTTTTGTCCAGAGGGCTTCAGTGTTACCTGAAATGAGATAAAGGAGATAGGCGGCGATGGTGACGCCGAGCCAAAGCCAGGTGCCCAAGTAGACGAGGTCGAGATTGTGTTTGGATTTGAAATAGCGCACGCCGTTGATGATGAAGAAGGCGATGATGCTGGGCGCGGCGACGGCGAGAAGTAATTCAAACGAGATGAGGAACTTGACGGGGATGAACACACCCACGATGACGATGATGAAATAGATCACGGCGTTGAGAATGGCATAGATCGAAAGCCACTTGCGGAGTGAGCCGTCGGCACTCGAATACGCAACCGCCAGCATCATGGCGTCGATGCTCCAGACGGAGACGATGAGATAGAGGGCTTCCCACCAACTCGTCCAGAGACAGACTTCACGCCCGGCACACTTGATGGCGTAACTGAAGGCTTCGTAACTTGTCCCGGCGAGGAGCGCGCCGATGCCCCAGAGCAGGAGGGCAATCCCCCACCAGAGGCGGGAGCGGTGTCCTTCGCGAATCTTGAGGAAGTACAAACCGATTGCGATGGTTAGGATGCCAAGCAGATACACGATGAATGATGTGCTGGGCTGAACGAAGATGATGCGCTGTGAACCGAGGTTGAATTCAGCGTAGGGTTGAATCTGGAGCCAGGTTGCGGGAGTCTGTGCGGGAGTATAAGGAAGCGTGTCGAGGCGTCCGCAGGCGGTGAGGGGAATCAGGATGGCGAGGATGATGGGAAGGCGTTTCATGTGAGTTGTCTTCATAGCGTTTGAACATTTAAAAGTCTCAACGTTCAAACGTCTGCAGGTTCATTTTTTCAGTGATTTGGAAATTACATTCAACACAATCGTCAACACCACCGAAACTAAAATCGAGGTTATGACCGGGAAATAAAACAAGCCATTCTCGCCTGCGATGCGGATGTTTATATGCTCTCAAGGAATTTTGCAAATTCCAGTAAGTCGTTTTGCACAGCGTCAAAACAGGCGGGCAAGTCGGCAATCAATTCATCCAACCTTGCCGAACGCAAATTAAAAGCATACACATTCCGCACTACATGCCGAAGTCCCCGAAATTCATCAAGACTATTCCGGGTCTCGCGTGAAATCACGGCAGGACGAACACCTTCGATCTCCCCGCTCATTTGGGTCAGTAAATCGGTATGCCAGCCTGAACCAGACGGCAGGCTATTCTCCAAAGTCCGCGCGATATCTTCCAGTATATGTTCAATGCCGGTATAAAAACTGTGCAAATTTAACGCGACCCCGTCCCAATATCCATCATCGCCAGTCATCCGCGCTTTTTTGCCGAGTTCCAATGAGCGCTCAACGCTTTTCCTCACATCCAATAGCGAAGTCCGTATACGGCTTGCCAGTGCGGCGTAATCGCTCATAATACTTTACCTTCAATACGAATGACTTTTCGTAGAGACGGAGAAGCATCTTCATATGCAATCAAATCAATTCCGATCTCAGTGTCAAGAGCCTGCAATACTCCAACCGCTCGATAGTATTCACGTCCCTTCAAGCCCCAGACAGCAATATCAATATCTGAACGCGAATGGAACAAACTCGGATTAATCATTGAGCCAAACAAAACAACTTTCTTTACCCCAAACTGTTTTTTCAAAGTCAACACAGCGCGACGCACAGTCTTGCGTGCCTGCTTAAGACGCGCAACCGCAAGGCTCTTGGGCAACTTGCGGCTTTTAAGAACCTTGCGATAAACATCCAAATCAACGGGGTGAAGTGCGCTCATGGAAGCCTATTATCTCCACCTCTATTTTACCTAAATTCAGTCAAATTCTTACCAGCATTATTTTTTAATCAGTCGCACAATCACATTCAAAACAATCGTCAACGCCACCGATACCAAAATCGAAGTCGTAACCGGAAAATAAAACGAGCCATTCGCGCCTTCGATGCGAATGTCACCGGGGAGGCGTCCGAGAGGAATGCCGAATTTCACGGCGAGATATACTCCCCCACCGATAAGAAATAAAACAATTCCGCCGAGCATTAAGTAACGGGCGATGGATTCCATAAATTCAGACCGAAGACCGAGGACGTTTGACCATGAAACCAGATTCCACGGTCCGTCGTCCGTGGTCTATAAAAGTCTCGCCTGCCCACTTTCTGTATACACATACCCCAAATGCTCATACGCGGATTTGGTGGCGACGCGTCCCTGCGGGGTGCGATCGAGAAAGCCGAGTTGCAGGAGATACGGTTCGACCACGTCCATGATCGTATCTTGTTCTTCGCTGATGGACGCGGCGATCGTGTTCAGTCCAACCGGTCCGCCGTTATATTTTTCGATGATCGTCTTCAACACGCGGCGATCCACATCATCGAGTCCAAGCGGGTCAACCTGCAGCAAGTCCAACGCTTCTTTCGCGACCTTTTGCGTGATCGTCCCATCCGAGCGCACCTGGGCGAAGTCGCGCACGCGGCGCAGCAAACGCAGCGCAATACGCGGAGTCCCACGCGCGCGGCGCGCCACTTCTTCGATCCCTGATTCATCCGCAGGGACTTTAAGCATGGACGATGCACGTTCAACGATCTTGATCATAGCTTCGGGCTCGTAATAATCGAGACGATAGACGGCTCCGAATCTCGCCCGTAGAGGAGCTGTCACCAGCGCGAGTCGCGTCGTCGCCCCGACAACGGTAAAGTGCGGCAGCTTCAAGCGGATCGAGCGCGCTGACGGTCCCTTGCCGATGACAATGTCCAAGGCGAAATCTTCCATGGCAGGATAGAGCACTTCTTCAACGGCACGTCCGAGGCGGTGAACTTCGTCAATGAACAGCACGTCACCTGCACGTAAGTTGGTTAAGATAGCAGCTAAATCTCCGGCACGTTCGATGACCGGTCCCGCTGTCACTTTGATGTTGACGCCCATCTCGTTCGCGACGACATTGGCAAGAGTCGTTTTGCCCAAACCAGGAGGTCCATAAAACAGGACGTGGTCCAGGGCTTCGCCGCGTTTAACCGCCGCAGAGATCAGGATGCCGAGATTCTCTTTGACTTTCTCCTGACCAATCAGATCATGCAGCTTTTGCGGACGAAGGGCATTGTCCACGCGGTCATCGGGTTTGGATTCGGGGTCGAGCGGGCGGGATTTGGGGGTTGGCATGGGGAGGATTATAAAGGATAAAGGATGAAGGCAGAAGGATGAAGGCGCGTACACACGTAGACACGAAAACATGTAAACACGTGATACCTTGTGTATTTGTTTACCTGTCTACCCTTTTCGATTATCCTTGTGACATACTCTCAACCACAGGTGACACAATGACAACTCTCATGGCAATTGGCGGTGCGGTGGACTTTGAAGAACCGATCATTTTCAAGGAATTTATTCACCGAGCCGGAGGTGCGAAAGCAAGGATTGTTGTCCTACCGCAGGCCTCGGGCGTGGAAAGTACTGGCAGAGAATATTGCGAGACATTTCAGAAATTGGGTGTAAAACAAAAACCAATCTCATTGGAGTTTCGTGAGCGCAAAGATGCCGATAAGAAAAAGCATCTGGATGCACTTCGCAGCGCAACTGGCATCTTCATCGCAGGCGGGACTCAGATGCGGCTTACGTCTATTTTCGGCGGGACAGAATTTGAGGCTGAGTTACTCTCTGCATTCAAACGTGGCGCGGTCATTGCAGGGACTTCCGCAGGGACGGCGGTGATGTCGAAGGTGATGATCGCTTATGGGCGCGGGGGTTCGACTCCACGTGAAGGGTTGGCGCGTTTTTCTCCCGGCTTGGGCTTCACAGACAAGATCATTTTTGATCAGCACTTCCGTCAACGTGACCGGTTGGGGCGGCTGGCATATGCGATATCCATGCACCCGGGTTTGCTCGGCGTCGGCGTGGATGAGAATACCTGTGCGATTGTGGAAGACGATTCTAGAATAACCGTGCTTGGAAAAAATGCGATCACGATTGTAGATGGGAAAGAAATGGTTTCTACAAATGTCGCAGAAGTGGAAGGTTCACGTCCCGTTGCGGTGAGTGGATTGAGAATCCATGTGCTGACGGAGGGCTGTTCGTTCGATATGAAGAAGCGTCGGGCACAGATTCTGGGGATTAAGCTTGAGTGAGGGAAAGGTCAATTGACCAGAAGCAACTTCGGGTTAAGAAAGAAGCGGAGCACTTCATCCAAATAAAGAAGCAGGGATGACCAACGTACAGTCATCCCTGCAAGTGCTCTTCGGTAGTCTGGCGATCATTGTCAAAATAAAATGATTATGACGTTAGACCCATGACTTTGCGTCGCCGGGTTTTCCCGGTTTTGCGTTTCGGTCGGTTGGTCGATCTTGATCAACAACTTGCGTTGATTTTAGATGCCGAACTCTGTGCCGCCGCCTTTTGACGGTTTTGCTTTTATCGGTAGTCTGACGACCATGACTCAGTTCAGCTTTAGGTCCAAGACTTTGCGCCGCCGGGTTTTCCCGGTTTTGCTCTTTATCGGAGCAATCTTATTATTGCACGTTCTACATTCGATTTCAAGCCAACAAATGTTCTAATTTTGAAATTGCTATTGCAACGGCTCGAACGTCACTTCGACGGTCATGCCCCATTTGATACGCGGGTCAATATTCGAAGCCTCAAGGCGCACGGTGTAGATCACGTCGCCGCCCTGTGTGTATGACGACTGACTGATCTCGGTAACCGTGCCATCCATGGTCACGCCGGGCAAGGCATCGGCAGTGAACGTAGCCTTTTGACCGATAACCAGGTTGACGACTTCGAGTTCGGTAGTGTCGGTGGTCTCGATGATCCAGGATGAAGTATCGGCGACACTCACGGCTCGGGTCTCAGCCGTAACTTGCTCGCCAACTTTGACAGCTACTTCAGCGACGACGCCATCAAACGGCGCAGTGAGCTGATAATTGGACAGATTCGCTTCGGCGGCAGCAACTTGTGCCTTGGCGTTCTCCAAGCGGGCTTCAGTCAGCCCTAGTTGATCTTTGTTCACGCCAGCGGTGGAGAGCTCGTATTGGTGTTTGGCTTCCGCTTCGTTTGCCAACGCAGCATCCAACGCCGCACGGACGCCATCATGTTCGCGCTCGATCGCCTCGAGGTCGGCGACGGCGGTATCGTAATCCTTTTGTGCGGTGCGGAGTTTATCCTCAGCACTCTTGCGTTTGGAGTTGTTTACATCAAGGTCTTTATATTTGTTGAACTCATCCTGCGCATCATCCACAGCTTTCTTTTTATCGTTGACCGTGGCTTGTTGATCGTCAATACGCGTCTGAATATCGGTCGGGTTGATATCATCCCACGCCTTTTGGGCAACCGCGCGAACGATCTGCGTTTGTTGATAGGCGGTCCATGTGGCGGCAAGGTTGGCGCCGCCGGTGCGGTTGAGTGTATCAAGGGCATATTGCGCATTGAGCAGTTCAAGGTTTGCGGCGGTAAGCTGTGCCGTCGCCACATCAGAATTGGCGAGCCGGGCAAGCACATCACCTTTTTTGACCTGGTCACCGATCTTCACATTAACCTCTGCCACGATTCCACGCACTTGAAATGAAAGATTCGAGGCATGGATGGGTCTGAGCTTCCCTTCAGCCATAATACCATCGGGCGTAGTTGCAACTGGCGCGGCGGACGATGGAGTCGCTGCCGTTGGTTTACTTGCACAGGCGGTCAGCGCCAGAGCAAAGATCACCGTCAACATCATAAGGTTATAGATTTTTTTCTTCATTGTATATTCCTTCTTTTTTGTTCAATAATTTCGTGGGGGTGAGGCTGCGAAGCGTCTCGCCCCAGGACGGGGAAAGCCCGTCCCTATCATTTTTTATTCGTACGCCAGCACTTCGCGGATCGTCAAACGCGCCGCATTCCGTGCAGGCAAAATACTAGCAACCGTTGACAACACTAACACCAGTCCCAGCCAGATCGCGTATCCCAGATACGTGAACACAACCGTGATCGGGGTTTGGAACACAGCCACACTGACGATATAAGACAAGCCGTACGTGAACGGAATCGACAAAACAATCGCCAAAGCAAATGAAATGGATCCGATCACAATGCCTTCAGCGATCACCGTCCGCATGACGGCGCGGTCGTCCGCGCCGATGGCGCGCATGATCCCGATCTCACGCGTGCGTTCGAGAACGTTCATACCCATGGTTCCGGCGAGTCCCATCGAACCGACAACCGCGGTCAAGATCGCCATGATCAGCAGGAAGACCACCAACGTATCCAAACTTTCCACGGCGGTATCCAGCGATGCATTCCCCGCTTGAGCCACACGCACCTTGTATCCGTGATCACGGAAATACCGATCCAATTCTTCCGCTTTAGCATCTTGATAGGCGCGGTCATGTTGATTGGTCACAACCCTGAACGAAGAAGAGCGATTCGCCAGATGGTTCATCTGCGAAATATATTCATAAGGCGCATACGCCAACACGCCTTCGCGATCAATGAACTGAAAGATGCCGACCACTCCCCAAACTTCCTTGCGCCCGTTGATCTTTAAATTCAAATTATCACCTGGCTGAAGATTTGGAAAATACTTCAACGCCCCTTCACTCACAGCCAGCTTGCGCACATCGTCTGGGCGCATCCAACGCCCCGAAACCAGGATCGGCTGGATCAACGTACTCTGCGCAGGCGGGCTTAACACAAAGAGGTTATCGATCAAATTACCATTTGCGTCCAGCATTTCAGCGCTGGCGAACTGCCAACCCTCCGCCTTGATAACGCCATCCACTTTCATTGCCAACTGCTGGATCTCATCCAGACGATACGACTTGTCAAAATCGAGCGTCACATCCGCGCGGAAATATTTCCCGATCTGACCGATATATTCATGCAACGTCACACGCACATTGAAAACCGAGATAAAGATCGCGCCGCCCATCGTGAGTGTGAACAGCGTCAACATCAACCGGCTCTTGCGGCGGAACGTATTCCGCAGCGAGATCACGAACGGACGCGGGACATGGATGCCGCGCAGCGCAAGCAGATTCGTCACTTTGACCTGCATCCAATCGAACCAGGAAAGCCGCTTCTCGCCACCCGATACCTGCACCTCGTCATCAGCCACATCGCCGCTGAGAGCGCGTAACACCGTGATGCGCGAGCCGTTCAAAACTGGCGCCAGCCCGGCGATCAATGGGACCAGCAATCCCACCGCGATCTGAATTGCAAACGCCATCGGCACAATACGATAACCCAACAGATTGAAATTCATTTGGCTTGAAATAAACAATGCCAGTCCATAGGCGCCCTGTCCGCCTAATGGGACTGCGATCAACAGCGCTAAAATACCAAACGCCATGATCAGCGTGAGGTACATACGGAAAACCTGCTTGCGCTGCCCGCCCACCAGCTTGATCACGCCGATATGGCGCAGATGTTGATTGAGCAAAGCATTCAGTGTGTTCGCGATCAACGAACTGGACAGGAACACGATCAAGATCCCCAACGCCATCAAAATACCAAGAATGGCATTGACCGTATCTGCCAGCGGATGTTTATGGGTCAATGCCGAACGTAACCGGACAACTGTTGTTCCGTTCTTTTCGAGCTTATCTTTTAGCAGCGCTCCAATTTCACGAACATGCAGGATATCATCGCCGCCAGTCGCAACGGTGACATAAGCACGGTTATACAGTTTTGGTTGTCCCAAATATTGCAGGGTATCCATGGTGACATACCCAAAAGGTGAGGCTAGGAAGTCCCCCGCGCCAGCGGCAGTATCTTGCACAATACCAACCACCGGCAAAATCTTGGTGGAACCATCTGGCAATTGGAACTCCAGCGTGCCGCCCGCTTTCACGTCAACAAACTTGAGCGCTTTCTGTTCCAGCAAGACTTCACGCTTTTTCGGGATTGTTAACCCATCGATGGGAGTCAATAAGTTAATCTTATTCTTTTCAAAATTCTCGAAAGCAACGATATCAAGCGTCGTCCATTTTTCGGTGCCTGGCACTCTCACACGGACGTTGAAAACCCGCCGCCCTTCGGCTTCCAGCACGCCATGCTGGTTATGAATGGACGTCAACACATCCTCGTTGAAGTTCGCCATCCGCATCTCGATGTTTGCCGGGCGGTTGGCGGAGTACGAAGCGCTCATATCATTCGAGATGATCTGATAGGCACCCGCGATCACTCCAATGGAAAACACACCCACTGCAATGGAGAAGACCACCAACAGGGTGCGGCCCTTATTATCAATTAGATCGTGTAATACTTTTCGCCAACGTGGTTTCATGGGAATCTATGCTTCTTATTCTTTTTTGCGGAACAGGAAGAACGGACGGTTCGTCCTGCTGTCTGCGGCGCGATGGGCATCCACTTTTTGTTGCACGATCTTGCCAACCGCTTCCGCCGTGATCGGGGATTGATCCATCACCCGCTTGAAATCGTCGCGCCTGATGGTCAGTAGCTCAACCGGACCAGCCGCGCTGGCACGCACATTCGCAATGGACTTGCCGCCCTTCAACAATTCGATCTCGCCAAAGAATTCACCCGGCTTGAGGCGTGAGATGATCGTCTCTGTTTGTTTCCGATCCTGCAAGACCACTTCCACTTCACCCTTGTGGATCATGAAGAAATTTTCAACATGTTCATCCCGGGAAAGAATAGTCGCCTTCGCGGGAACGATCTGCGTTTGCGCGAGCTTGGAAAACTCCATCATGTGACGATGCCTCAGTTGCGGCAGACACTTTGCAACCGTCTCGTTGATCAACTCACCGTCAGCGATGATGATGTTGCGCGTCGTGCGCGATGTGAGCGATGGATCATGCGTCACCATCACAACGGTCTTGCCGCGCCGCGCCAGTTCTTCAAATAGATTGATGATCGTATCGGCAGATTTAGTATCCAGGTTGCCGGTCGGTTCATCAGCGACCAATAGCGGCGGGTCACACGCCAGCGCACGCGCAATTGCCGCGAGTTGTTGCTGTCCGGTGGAGACCAGTATCGGCAATTTAGTCGCAAATGTTTCAAGCCCCACCAGTTTGAGCATTTCCATGGCGCGCGCAGGACGCTCATCAAAATCGTACATGTCCGCGAAATCCATGGAGAGCATCACGTTCTCGAGCAATGTCAGCATGGGCAGCAACTGAAAGAACTGAAATACGATTCCCAAATTGCGTCCGCGCCATTTTGAGCGCTGGCTTTCGGTCACGTTGGTATAAATATCCGTGCCGCCGATGACCACGCGTCCTTCGGTGGGATGGTCGATGCCGGTGATCATATTCAGCAACGTGGACTTGCCACTGCCAGATTTACCAACAATCGAAACAAATTCACCGCGGTTGATGGTTAGGTCAACACCTCTGAGCACAGTGAATTCGCCCGCTGCGTTCTTAAATTTTTTCACGATGCCGTGCATGTCGATCATGGCTTCAGCGGAGGTCATGGCATGTTGGTCAGAAACAGTTTTCCGCTTCGATTGACGCGTGTTCATTTCACTGTCTCCTGCGCCGCAGTTGAAGCGTCCAATTCCCCATCTGTGATCCGCAGTGTGCGTGAGAAACGCGCTGAAAGCGATTGGTCATGCGTCACCATCACAATGGTCTTGCCCTGTTCAGTGACAAGGTGTTCGAAGACGTCAAAGATGTGGTCGGCAGTGACCGAATCGAGGCTGCCTGTTGGCTCATCCGCGATCAAGACGGGCGGATCGTTCGCCAGTGCGCGCGCGATCGCGACGCGTTGTTGCTGTCCACCGGAGATGTAGGCGGGCAGTTTATCGGCATGCTCTTCGATCTCAACGAGCCGTAGAAGTTCAACCGCACGCAGGCGCGATTGTTTGGGATTGAAGTTGCCGCACAGGTCCATGGGCAGGGTGATATTTTCAACGAGCGTAAGCATCGGCAAAAGTTGGAAGGATTGAAAGACAACGCCGAGCGTCTTCCCGCGCCACAATGCGATTTCATCTTCGCTCAATTTGTGAATAGCCACTGCCGCGCCGTCGGAGTTGATCAAGACTTCACCAGAGGTGAGGTTATCCACACCAGTGATCATGTTGAGCAGCGTGGATTTGCCTGCGCCAGATTTGCCAACAATGCCGACAAATTCGCCCGCGCCCACTTGCAAATTTATACTTTTAAGCGCGTCGAATTCACCCGCCGCAGTGGAATAGACTTTCACCACGTCGCGCATTTCGATGAGAGGTTGAGTGTAAGACTTGGTTTTCATAGTTGATTATGTTGTTGCGAGGAGGGCTTTAGCCCGACGAAGCAATCCCCGACTTACCACGATTATTTTCAATAAATTACCACATGCCTACTTGGAGATTGCTTCGTCGCTCCGCTCCTCGCAATGACATGCTATAGACACACAAAACGGTTGCCGTAAGCAACCGTTTGATTGACGTGTGATACGACCTTTATTTTACCCCCGTACTCAGTTTGTGGCAATTTTCTCAAATTTGCACTTGCTTTACAGACGAATATCCAGTACGCTTAATGCAACACCTGCACTTCATCCTTATCAACATGGAGAAGACCATGCGCAGACTCAGTATCGCGGGAATTGTTCTAGTTCTGGCGTTTACGTTGGTAGTGCCTGTCTTTGCACAGGATACGAACATACGCCTCTATTATGCAGGCGATCCAAATAGCAAAGTCTACATCGCCTTGGGGTTGGCTCCCAAAGGGACATTTACGTTTGTGGACGACCCTACTCAGGCTGATGTATTTGTTCTCAACGGGGATATTCCCAAAACAGATGCCATCCTAAAACGATTGAATGAAGGCGCGGGGTTGGTATTGATCCTTGGCGAATCCACCTCGCAAGAAGCTGTGAACGCGATTCTCCAAATCCCGGTTGAGTTGACCAAGCAAACAAACGCAGTCAGCATTACTCACATCGAGAAACTGGACGATCCACTTCTCAAAGAAATCATCTGGAACGGCGCTCCGCAAGTGCGGGAACGCTACGATGTCCTGACGCCGATCTCCTCCGTCCAGCCGTTGGTGACCACCTATGAAACCGGCGAATGGATGCTGTGGTCTGCGCGCGGCGGCAAAACTTTTGTCTTCAATGCTTTTCTCAATGCTGCCAATCCGCAAATTCAAGATTGGGCTTATTTCAATTATCTGATCTATCACCTGACAGAACGCGCCGCGGGTCATACGCCGTTATCGTTTGCCGATTACCCGGCATCGCCTGTCCCCCACGCAACCGAACGAAACATCTTATGGATCGTGATGGGGTTGATGATCGTCACCACAACGACAGCCTTTATTCTTGTGCGGCGCTACAGCTTGCGTCACCCCGAAGAGTTGGACAACATCGTTTCAAATCATGCGCGCTTCGAAACGAAAGAAGAAAATACGGATTGGGAGAACGTTGGCTTTCATCGTCCGCTGGGTGGATTTCTCGTCGCCCTGTCCATTGGACTCGTCCTCTTCATCCCGCTCATCATATATCAGAACCTGATTCTGCCTGCGTACATTTTGCCCTCCGCTGAAGCCTTGGGCATCTGGGGACGGGTCACACAGTTCTTCAATCTAGCCTGGCAATTCTTCGACATGGGCACCAGCATCGCCTTCATCAAGTACCTTTCACAATACCGTGTCAATGACCCGAAAAAAGGCATCCAATACGGACAGGTCTTTGTCTGGTGGCAGGCGTTATCGGGTGCAGTGCAAGTCGCCATCGTGATCGGATTGGCAAGTACCTACGCGCCGAAATCTGCTTATGCACTCTACGCCTGGAGCGTAATTATCCACTCCTTGATTCAAGTCCCTGGCTTTTATCAGGTGATGCGGCATGCCTTCAACGGCTTTCAACGTAATGACTATTCACGCCTGCTGGATATATCGCTCAATGTCATGTTACCAATGCTGGTACAGCCGGTCTTCGTGAGCATTATGTTCGCCTGGGGCAGAGCGCATCCCAACTTTGGCGGCGCAGTGGGCGGACTACTCGGACTTGGCATCGCGGCATACGCAGGAGAACTCATCACGTTCCTGTGGGGCTTGTGGCTATATCGCCGAATCGGATTCAATGCAAAGATTCTTTTCCTGGCGCACTTTGATTGGGAGATCATCAAAACCTCCTTCAAGTTCGGCGTGTTCGAGATGCTCGGCTCGGCGGCATGGTCATTTGGTCAAGCAGCAGAGATCGCCATCACACAGACACGCCTGATCAATTACGCCGAGATCTGGGGCAACTGGGGCTTGGCACAAAATTTTATCTTTGCCTTCAACGTGACGCAGACTCTGAACGACGGGGTCATGCCCGCCATCTCGGAGGCGATCTCAAACGGGAAAAAGATTCTCAGCCAGTATTACAGCACGATGGCATACAAATACAACGCCTTGACGAGCGCATTTATCGGCGCGGTGTTACTGGCAGTGGCGCCCAAGTTCATCATCGGTTCAACCGGCGTGGAGTTCCAGCGCGCTGCGGTGTACGTCATCCCGCTCACGATCTGGGGTGCGGTGCAATTCCCATCCTGGGTGGGCGATAACGTCCAACTCGGTTCGAACAAGCCATATCTCAAATCCATACTGGTGTTTGGAGAACAGATCATCCGCGTTGCCCTGGCATGGATTTTGCTGGCACGCTTCCAAGTGACCGCGCTGATCATCGCCTATTTCGTCGGGTTATTTGCCAAGGGGATCACAGCCTACATCGTCAATCATAAATATTGTTACCCACAAAGGTTTTACGCGTGGCAATCACTGGTCGCACCACTGTTAGCTGCCATTGCACACTTCGGAGTTTTATCACTGCTCAGTAACTTCATTTGGAAAGGTGACCAGGTCACCAGTGTGCTGATCTTCTTCATAGGCATCCTGCCGAGTTTCCCGCTCTACATTTTCTTCTATGGTTTATTCGGCGGCTGGGATAAAGATACGCTCGCCGAATTGAAAGACGCCGTCGCGTTGACAGGTGGCGTCCGCTGGCTGGTACGCTGGGGCTTCTATGAACCGACCATGTTCGGCGCACGACTGAGTCCACTGAACGGGCGCTTCCCCATTACCATCCACGCTGAAGCGATGAAAGAAGCAAAAGAGTTGACATACACAAAAGTTAAGTTATAAGAGGAAAGAGCAAGGAGGTTGGTATGAAACATCAATTGTCCGACGGTCGCGATCTCGCCTACGCTGAATACGGCGACCCACACGGGACACCGGTATTCTTTATTCACGGTAGTCCCGGCTCACGCCTATTTCATCCACCGGATGAGGTGACAAAACGTTTAGGTGTGCGCCTCATTTGTGCCGAACGTCCCGGCTACGGTGACTCAACTTTCCAACCCAACCGCCGCATCTTGGATTGGTCCAACGATATCGCATCGCTCGCCGATGCTTTGAAACTCGACAAGTTCGCAGTCGTCGGTCACTCTGGCGGTGGTCCGCATACGCTCGCTTGCGCTTATGCATTGCCTGAACGCGTTATGGCTGCGGGGGTTGTTGCGGGTGCGGGTCCAGTCGATGCACCCGGCGCGACAGATGGCATGGTCTTATTGAATTGGTTCGCGTTCAAGTTTGGGCAGTATTTACCCTGGTCAGTGGGCTATGCAATTACCAGGCGGGTCTTCCAGGAAGCAGCTGCGAACCCCGCCCAAGCCATTGACCGTGACAGAGACGCCCGTCCACTTGTAGATAACGAGATCTTCGATATTCCCGAAATCCGGGAGCTATGCATCCAAAGCGATACGGAGGCATACCGCCACGGTCTGCTTGCCTTCGCATGGGACGTCCGCTTGATCACGCGTCCGTGGGGTTTCAAATTGGACGAGATCAAAGTTCCAGTCCACCTCTGGCATGGCACCGCAGACAATTCCACAACCATCACCATGGCGCGTTATATGGCAAACAAGATCCCCAACGGTAAACTTACGGTCTGCGAGGGTGAAGGTCACATGTTATTAATTCCGCGCTGGGAGGAAATTCTCACCACCCTTATACAGATGTCAATCGAAGCCTGACGAACAATCTGTCTTTCGCGGTGCGCGCAATATCTTCTGCGTTGGCGTTTCCATTTTCAAGGCGGATGCCCAATGACTTCGCGGCTTGCGGCACATGTTTGACATATTCAACCATCCGCGCTTCAACTGCCTTCTCATCCAGGTCAGTATCGGCAAGCGCTTTCACAGGTTTGCGTTTTAACAACAAAGCGACCTCTGCGCCACCGCGCAGATTCTTCCACCAGGTTCGGTCACGGCTGGTGATCACCCAAAGATAACCGTCCTCGCGATAATAACCAACCGGCAAGGTATATTGCTTGCCGGTCTTACATCCCGTAACCGTGAGCAACATCATCCCATTGCTCAACATGCCATGCAACGGCGAGCGTAAAACCCAACTCATAAAATCATTTCCATTCATACATTCACTCCATACATTTGATCAGGATTTAGGATCTGCGGAAAACGCGCTCTCAGCGTAGTCCGCGCTTCATAACACAGGTGACAGGCATCGGCGTAGGAAGAAGCGTGCGGCAGGTTGTACTCGCTCACCAGTGCGGCAGGTCCGCCCGCGAGCAAGAGTCCGCAAATCGGATGAGCATCCGCATCATACTCCTCACAAATTTGCTTCAACGTTTTTTCAAACATGTTACCGATCGAAATTCCCTGACAGACATGCAGATTGCCAAGCGGATCGAGATGGATGCGCCCCGGCTCGCGCAGATCTTCATGCGGACAAGTATCGAATCTTTCCCAGGGATGGCTGGTCGCTTTTTCTGGCAGCTTCACCGCCGCCCGACCGCGATACATGACGGCGCTTTCCTCTTCTGCGATCTGACCATGCGATTGTTTGGCTTCTGACTCTGGCTGCGCAACGCTGATCATGCCGGTCGGGATTCCCAACCACTTCGCCGCAACAACCGCGTTCTGCGGACGCTCGCCCAAACATTCACTGCAATGAAAGAGGTCACTGCTCACAGTGAGGTCGCTCACCCGCCCAACAAACGGACGTAACCACTCTTCAGCATCAGCAACCGAATTCGCCCAATACGCGTTTGAGACAATGCCCACCGAGAAACCCATATCCGCCGCTTTGTGGACAGCTTTATTGAGAATGGCATAATACAAAAACGGCTCGCCGCCCTCAAAGTAAATCGAGGTGACACCCGCATCCTTTGCCTGATGCAGAATGTTCTCGATTTGATCCAGCGTGAGCGTGCCCGTCTGCCGCGGACTGCCCCACACAAAACAGTGATCGCATTCGTAAGTGCATTGATAGGTCAACAGGATATGTAAGCCAGAGATTTTCATGGTCGACTCCTTGCTCACACTAACTGTACACGAAATACGCCTGCGAGTCATGTGTCAAAAATCACATCGCAGACTATATAATAGAGTTTATCGGAAATTAAATCAGGACGCTGATTCACGCAGAAAACGCAGATTTTTCTTTTTGAATCAGCGAAAGTTAGAGTTTGTCAGCGTCCAAAAATTGACTCTTTTCTTATTTACCGATAAAGTCTAATGCCCACGGTCACAAATTGCGGTTTCCCACCTTCGAAAAACCGCAATTTGTGACCGCGCTGGGTATAATCAGTTAACCTATTTTCGGAGGCAATGCATGTCCAACGTTTACGAATCCAAACACCCGCTCGTGGCTCACAAACTTTCCCGCTTAAGAGACAAAAAGACTGAACCCAAGAAATTCCGTGAACTCGTGCGTGAACTGGCTGCGCTGCTCGCCTACGAAGCGACAGCCGATCTCGCCGTTACACCGCGCGAATTGGAAACACCTCTCGAAAAAATGATTGGCTCAGAACTCAAAGAGAAGATCGGGCTGATTCCCGTTCTCCGCGCAGGGTTAGGATTGGTGGAGGGAATTTGGGAACTTATGCCCGTGGCAGAGGTCTGGCATATTGGTTTGTATCGCGACGAACATACCCTGCGACCGGTTGAGTATTACAACAAACTCCCCACCGAGCCTACAGTATCCGTTTGTTTAATTCTTGACCCCATGCTCGCCACCGGGGGCTCTGCTGTGGCAACCGCTGACATTCTCAAACGCTGGGGCGTGAAGAAAATAAAATTCGTCGGGCTTATTGCTTCACCCGAAGGCATCAAAGCCATGCAAACGGCGCATCCCGATATTGATATCCATATCGCCGCGATTGACGATCATCTCAACGAACGCGCCTACATCGTGCCGGGACTTGGCGATGCGGGTGATCGTCAGTTTGGGACGGGTTAGCTTTTAGCTGTTAGCGCTTAGCTGTTAGGAGTTGTATGGCTTACAACTTGAAATTAGCAGAACGGATTCGAACTGAACTGACCGGTATACCCGCCATTGAAAAAAAGATGTTTGGCGGTGTGGGCTATATGTTGCAGGGTAATATGGCATGCGGCATCCTCGGCGAAGATTTGATCGTGCGTGTGCCGGTCACTGAATATGAGAAGTTCCTCAAACGCGCCCATGCCAAGATCTTCACCATGAAAAACGGTCCCCGCGCCATGAAAGGTTGGATCATGGTGGAGCCCGCAGGCTATAAGACCCAGAAACAACTCGCCCAATGGATCAAAACTGGAGTTGAGTCTGCATTGACCCTGCCGCCAAAATGAAAGACATGCAATGACACAGTGGATACTCTTCGCAACAGGTTCCCTTGTTCTGATCGCCATCTCATGGAAATCTCTGCGTCATCCGCGTTCACATGGTTTTTATCGTTTCTTCGCATGGGAATGCATTCTGGGTTTATTGCTGAGCAACGCAAAGTTCTGGTTCTACAAACCATTGGCATGGAATCAAATCATTGCCTGGTTCCTATTGTTTATCTGTCTGATTCCGCTTGGGCTCGGGGTTCATTCCCTGCGCACGCGCGGAAAACCTACTCAGCAAAGAGCAGGTGATGCATCGCTGTTGGCTTTCGAAAAAACAACTACACTGGTCACAAGCGGCATCTTTAAATACATTCGTCATCCACTTTATAGTTCCTTGTTTTTGCTCACATGGGGAATTTTCTTCAAATCCCCTGCCATCGCTGGAATTGCTCTTGCAATCCTATCCACATTATTTCTGACGCTCACCGCCAAAGCAGACGAGACCGAATGCACTCAGTTCTTTGGCAACCAATATCAGGAATACATCAAACATACAAAAATGTTCATCCCTTATGTTTTTTAAACCATGAAAGCAATGATCTTAGAGTCGCTTGCGGATTTAAAAACGCGTCCGACTCCCTTACGCCTGCTCGATGTCCCCAAGCCGACTCTCGCTGACGGCGAAATACTGATCCGCGTGACGCGTTGCGGAGTCTGTCACACGGAATTGGACGAGATCGAAGGGCGGACTCCCCCTCTGCAGTTGCCGGTGATATTGGGGCATCAAGTGGTGGGGATTGTCGAAGGAGTCCGACGTCTCCCGACGTTGGATAATGGGCAATTCCAAAGTCAGGAGACTTTGGAGTCCGGTGCGAGAGTTGGAGTGGCGTGGATCGCATCAGCGTGCGGCAAGTGCCAGCATTGTTTAGCAGGCAACGAAAATCTTTGCGCCGAATTCAAAGCGACGGGGCGCGATGTCAACGGCGGATATGCGGAGTACATGAAAGTCCGCTCCGAATTTGTTTATCCGATTCCCGATCCGCTTTCAGATTCAGAAGCCGCGCCATTGTTGTGCGCTGGTGCGATCGGATATCGGTCATTGAAGTTGAGTAATCTACAAGATGGACAAAATTTAGGTTTGATGGGTTTCGGCGGGTCGAATCATCTGGTGTTGAAATTGGCAAAACATAAATTTCCAAACTCAAAAATATTTGTATTCAGCAGAAATGCCGAAGAACGAGAATTTGCTTTAGCGCTGGGCGCGGCTTGGGCGGGCGCAATTGATCAGAATCCGCTTGAGGGGTTGGATGCTGTTATTGACACCACTCCAGTTTGGGGTCCAGTGAATGAGGCGCTGAAGGTTTTGAGTCCCGGCGGCAGATTGGTCATCAATGCCATCCGCAAAGAAGAGTCGGATAAAAAAGTCCTGTTGAAGTTGGATTATCCGTCGCAGTTGTGGATGGAAAAAGAGATCAAGAGCGTGGCAAATGTGACGCGTGCCGATGTGCGTGAGTTTTTACAACTGGCGGCAGATGCAAATATCAAACCCGAATTTCAAGAGTATGATCTGGAAGATGCCAACACGGCACTGCTCGAAATGAAGCACGGCAAAATTCGCGGCGCGAAAGTGTTGAAGGTAACTAATGCTTGATCGAATTCTCAAACATAAAATTTGGTCGGCGCTTTGGCGTTGCTTGAGTGTTTGTTGGATATTTTTGGGGCTGCCACTGCTCGCCTGGGGCGGCTATGGGCTGGCTGGGTTTTTATCCAACCCGGTGCGGGCAAGCTATGCGGTGGTTGTGATCGCATCGGCATTTTTCTCAGGCTGGTTGACGTACATCACACCGCCCCAGTCAGAAGAGGAACAGCGCTTCGATCTGGGACGTTGGCATGCTTACATGTTCGAAACCATTTTTGTGTTATCGGCGTTCGGTGACCGGCGCGGCATTCTGGCATGGACCGAGAACCCGGCATTACGCTGGGTCGGGTTGGGAATTTATTTGATCGGGGCTGGGCTTTCAATTTGGTCTAATCTCACCTGGGTCAATCATCTGCGTAGAGAAGCGGAGCGCGCCGTTGCAGAACCTGTGCTACTTTTCGAAGGTCCCTTCCATTGGATCCGCTATCCGTCGCTGCTTGTTCTAACCTTCTATTGTTTTGGGTTCGCGCTCATGTTCCGTTCGTGGGTCGGGTTATTCTTGATGATTCCGCTCCTCCTGGGGATTCTCAACCGCATTAACAGACTGGAGAAGATCTTTGCCGATAAATATAAACGCGTCTGGCCCCTGCGGCGGCATACATCGAAAAAATTAATTCCGTTTTTGTACTGATCAAAATTCTGTAGAAATTGGTGACACAACCCATGCCTTCGAACAACCAAAAACTTATTACGACGGTCGCTTACTATCTGGCTTTTATCCTGCTCGGAC
>JBDTWO010000047.1:0-28957 GCA_040006635.1 Chloroflexota bacterium | reverse complement strand
AAAGTTTCATATGAACTTCAGACATTTTTTAGCTTGACTCACACATTCGTCCTCAGTATGATGAAATCAGACTGGAGCTTACATGACCCTCGACTCAGAACAACTGCGCCGCGCCATGCGCGCATGGACAACTGGTGTGACCGTCGTCACTGCGATCCACGACGGACAACAATATGGCATGACCGTTAATTCGTTTACATCCATTTCGCTGGAACCGCCATTGGTTTCTGTCGCTTTGAGAAAGTTGACTCACACGTACGAACTGGTTGAAAAATCTGGAGAGTTTGCGGTGACGATCCTCGCATCAGACCAGCAGGAATTATCCGATCGTTTTGCTGGTAAACACCCGGAGATCCAGGATCGCTTTGAAGGTGTGGTAACCGAGACGCTTGCGATCCAAGCGCCTTTGCTCAAAGGCGGCAGTGCTTATTTCAATTGCCGCGTGGTGAATTCGATTGCAGTAGGCGAGAATACGCTCTTCGTGGCGGAGGTCATCGCCGCGCAAGTTGAAGGGACAAGTGAGCCGCTGGTGTATCACAATCGCGTGTATTGGAAGCTGGCAAAGCAATGATGAATGTTGAATGGCACTTGCACCTGGCGCAAGTGTAGGCGTGAAGGATGAATAAGTCACAAAGCCTAAATTCTTTCCGCCGATCTTCACTAATCTACGCTAATCTTTTTAAATTAGCGGATAAAGATTCTGTTAGTGTGTATGTCCGTTTTCGAATGGAGCTAAATATATGAACGCTCAACTCTCTCTTGAAGAACAACAGACGTTATTACGCATGGCACGTGAAGCCATGGAAAGTGGCGTGCGGGGTAAAAAGTTAGCACCGCTGGATGAAAGATCGCTGCCAGCTCACTTGCGTGAACAGGGCGCATCGTTCGTGACGCTTACCATCCACGGACAACTGCGCGGCTGCATTGGCGCATTGGAAGCGTATCAACCGCTGGCAAAAGACGTGCGCGAACATGCCGTCTCTGCCGCATTGGAAGATCCGCGTTTTCCTCCGGTGAGAGAAGATGAATTAAGCAGGATCCAGATCGAAGTCTCGCGGTTGACGCGCCCGGTCCCGCTTGAGTATACAGATGCGGCTGATCTAATGTCAAAATTAAGACCGGACGTGGATGGCGTCATCTTGCGGGATGGAATACGACGCGCAACTTTTCTGCCGCAAGTCTGGGAAAAGATTCCCGATCCCGCCGAATTCATGGATAACCTTTGCTACAAGATGGGCGTGAGCGACAACACCTGGCGCATCAAACATCTAAACGTGCTTGTATATCAAGTGGATGAATTTCACGAGCACGCAAACAAACTACATGAGTAGGGTAAAATCAGAACATGGCTGACGATCTAGCATTCCAGGAAGCAGTAGAAGCCCTGCGCGCGGGGAATAAAGCAAAGGCGCGTGATCTATTCACCGCTCTGATCAAAACCGACCAAGGCAATGTGACGTATTGGATCTGGTTAAGCGGCGCGATGGAGACCACCAAGGAGCGCATCTACTGTTTGCAGACCGCGTTCAAACTGGACCCTGCGAATGCCACTGCCAAACGCGGCTTGATCATGCTGGGGGCTTTACCGGCCGATGAAACCATTCAGCCTTTTGCATTGAACCGTCCGCGCGCGTGGGAGGAAAGACTCTTACTCGCGCATGAAAAACCCAAACCCAAGGGCTGGGCAGCGGTCAAACAAAGCCCGGTCTTCCGGCTGGGACTCGTGATCCTTTTGGTCGGCGGCTTGATCGCCGGTGTGGTATTTGGGTTCGTGATTCCAAGCACACTCCGCGCTCAGCGTGCGCCCACCGCTGTACGCGGCACCGCGCAAACCTATACACCTTCCCCCACTTCGATCGGCGCAAAACCTCAAGCTACTCAGGCAGCCGGTACACCTGGTGGGATAGAAGAACTATTGTCCGCGCCCTATACACCCACTGCACTCTATGTGGAAGTTGAACGTTCACCGCTGACATCCGATTATCTGCTTCAATATAGAAAAGCTGTCGAAGCCAAAAAATGGGATGATGCCATCACGGCACTGCGTAACGTGCTCACTGCCGAGCCGACCGCCACCTATGCTTACTACTATCTCGGAGATACCTATCTCCAGAAGAACGACCCGGGCAGTGCCATTCAAGCCTTCAACGAAGGCATTCAAAAGGATGCGAACTTCGGTCCCATGTATGTTGGCTTGGCGCGTGCCCGCCTGAGCGCAGACCCCAACGCGAACGTGCTCTCCCTACTGGATCAAGGAATTCAAATAGACCCAAACTTTGCCGATGCCTATCTACTCCGTGGCAGCGTCAAGATCAGGGACAATGACATTCCGGGCGCGGTTGCTGACCTGGGTGAGGCAAACAACCGGCTGCCTAATAATCCGTTGGTGTTCTATAACCTCGCGCAGGTGTATCTCAAAACTCGCGACTACGAGCGCGCACTCGCCGCGGCGCTAAAAACCAGGGAATTGGATATCACGCTCCTGCCCAACTATTTATTGCTTGCGCAGATCTACATCGAAACCGACAAAAACGCTGAAGCCATCCAGACTTTACAGTTCTACCTCAAATACGCTCCCAATGATGTTGTTGCCAGTGTGACCTTTGGCAAACTGCTGTTCGATATGGGCGAATACGAACAAACGGTCACGATGATGGACCGTGTGACAGCCTTGGAACGGACGCGCACCGAAGCCTATCTCTACCGCTTCCTCGCCAACGTGGAGTTGGGTAAAGGCGCCGAAGCGGATAAAGATCTCGATACGGCAATGAAGTATTACCCTGATCTCTTTGATGCAAATCTGGCGCTCGTCCGCGCGCATATCTTGAATGAACGTTATGGCAGTGCTGAACAAGCCCTGGCAAATACCATTGCGCTGGCTGAGACCGATGAACAAAAAGCCCTGATCTATTACTGGGCCGGGATCACGTACGAGAAACGCGAAAATGCCAAGAAGGCTATTGAGTCCTGGCAGTTACTTCTGGACTTGCCCGCATCAGCCATGACTGCCGAACTACGTAAACAAGCCGAAGAACATCTGGCAGCCATCCATACCCCAACGCCAAGCCCGGTGCCTTCGAACACCAAACCTGCCACGCCAACGAAGAAAGTCACTCCCACGCGGACACCAACTGTCACACAAACTCCGACGAAGTAAACGAAGAAGGCGACTGATTTCTCAGTCGCCTTCTTCGTTATCACTTATAGCAAATCAATCATGTTCGACAATCCATTCCTCTGGGCTTGAAACAATTCGACCATCCCTAAAAGGGATATAAGTTCGATTACCACTAAATTCAGTTTTCATAATCAGAAAGAAGTCTCCAACCATAATTTCGTTCACAATATCTGGTTCACGCTTTTTGCCTAGATTTGGATACTCATATTTTTCAAGAATGAGCTGCCCATCAGAATTTAATCGATAAACTGACACATAACCGCGCCAAAGAAATGAAATTTTCTCATCGGAAGGGGAAGGTGAATTTTTAAATGGATACGGGTTCCCCCATCCATGGTTCGATTGAACATCACCTACAGCAATCCCATAGGGATGCATGTCACCAAATTCAAGTTCGCTATATTCGTTTATTAATATGTCTGAAGATTGAGTCGTCATCTTTTATTTGGATAATGTATTGCAGAAAAAAGTGACTCGTTTGATAGGTGAGAGAATTATCTCTTTCCATACTTCGCACGATCTTCCGCACACGGACACAACGCCCGCAAATAATGCCAATTAAATATCCCGTAATCGTGACCATCCTCCCAGACAATGGTCAACGCGTAAGAGCCGACTGCCACTACATTCGCGATACGCGTGGACTGTGTATCACCAAGTTTGACATTGAACACATCCGCATCGGGTTCGGATTTCATGTTCTCATGTCCGCCGCGGCAGGAGGCGCAGGGACAAGCCGCACGCAATAATTCAAACGGATAGACGCTCGTGTGATTGTCACTCCAGGTGACAGTGAATTCTTTCATCTTTTTGTTGGCGGTAATGCCGGTTGGTTTTTCGTTCATTTCAATTCTCCGTTTTTTTGAACCGCGAAGGCGCGGAGAACGCAAAGGTTTCTTCTTTTTTTTCTTAAACTCTTCGCGCCCTTTGCACCTTCGCGGTTAATAATCATGGCGCTGGAATATAGGTCAGAAAATCAGAAGCCGCCCAACCTGCGCGGGTATCATCATATGGCGCGACCAGATACCACCATACATAACCATCTACCGTTTGCGGACCGTCCTTCACGAGGAAGACTTCTGAATCATAGCCGAGGAAAACGAATTCACCGTCCAAGCCAGGTTTGGAGCGGATGCGGAGTCCCTGACCGTCTGTGCCGGTGATCTGGGCATAATTTCCGAGAGCGAGTCCGCCAGTTGGGGTGGGCGAGGGCGCGAAGGGATCAATGGTTGGAGTGGCAGGCGCGTTGGAGGTGGAGGTTGGGGCGGGGATCATGGTCAGGTCGGCCGGAGCAAACCCAATGGTCGAAGTTTGAAGCGGAGTGGTTAATCCGATCGACATGGCGGTGAGCAGAGTCAAAAGTCCCGCGAATAAAATCGCGCCGAGAATTACCCAACGATTAAAAAGTTGACGAGCGTTCATGGTTTCCTATTTATGTTTCAACAGATCCAGCGCACCAGGCGGGGTGAGCAGTTTCAGCACACGAGTTTGAACTTTGATCTCGGCAGTTTGTGCCGAGCCGCGCGGCTCACCATCGGTTTGGATCCAGAACGGAGCCTCGCCTTCGACACGCAACGTGTTGAAGGTGATCTTGCGCGCCGCATCAGAAGTCAGATGATTGCCGCGCCACATATCATACGCGTGCCGCAACGCATCGCCGAGATTCCTGCCGCTGAACAACCAAATATCGAGCAAGCCGTCATCGATGGACGCATCCGGCGAAAGTTTGGAATGCCCGCCAAGATAATGACGGATGTTGGTCGTGACTGCCACAATGAAGTGTCCTTCCACTTCCACACCATCCGCCCACAAGCGTAACTGCACACCACCCCATTGCGCGGCATTCCAGATCGTTCTTGCCGTATATTCAGGCATCGTAAAAAACTTTTCAAGCCGCACGCGCGGCTCCATCGATTGAATCGTCAGCGCATCGAGCCCGATACCTGCCCACATCATAAATGAATATTGATTGCACGTGCCGACATCTACCGCGTGAATTGGAGCATTCGCAAGAATAGCCGCATTCTTACGCAACGCCCACGGATTCGTCCACGCAAACGGCATCAAGCCCAACTCATAACCCCACACATTCGCCGTACCGCCCGGCAGGACGCCCAGCGCCGTCTCTGAACCGATCAAACCGTTGACGACGTTCCCGATCGTGCCATCACCACCGACGGCGAACACCGCGCCCCTTTTCTCAGCCGCTGCCTGCTTCGCCAACTCGATGGTGTGTGCGCCGCTTTGAGTCTCGGCCGCATCCACACGCCAACCCTGGGACTCCAATTCCTTCACGGTTGATTTAATAAAAGGCTTTACAGAAAATCGTCCCGCCGCCGGGTTGTATACAATGATCGCACTTCGCATGTAAGTATTATACCCTTACGTATTTTTGAACCACGAAGTCCCAGAGACACCGAGAAATATTTTTCTAAAAAAACTCCGTGACCCAGTGTCTCAGTAGTTAGCTGTAGAAAAACGGACAGCACCCACAGGGCAAGTGAGCTGACCGACTCCAGAGCTAAGCCTAGATGATATAATCTTTTCAGATATGGAAGAAGGCGCATTACTCAACAATCGTTATCAACTCCTCGAACGCATCGGCACAGGCGGCATGGCAGATGTGTTCCGGGCGCGCGACTTAATGCTCGAGCGTTCAGTCGCCATCAAGATTCTCCACGAAACCTATTCAGACGATCAATCCTTCCAAAACCGCTTCAAACAGGAAGCGCGCGCCGCGGCGAATCTTTCCCATCCCAACATTGTTACCGTGCATGATTTTGGCTTTGACCACGGTCAACTCTTCATCGTCATGGAGCACATCCCCGGCAAGGATCTAAAAACGATTCTTCGTCAGCGTGGACGATATTCCGTAGAAGAAGCCATTCCGCTTATGGTACAAGCCTGCGCCGGAATCGGCTACGCCCATCGTGCTGGACTCGTCCACTGCGACATTAAACCTCACAACATGATCGTCACGCCCGATGGCCGTCTCAAAGTCACAGACTTCGGCATCGCCCGTGCCCTCTCCACCATCCAGCCCGACGAACGTGCCGATGTGGTCTGGGGCTCGCCGCAATATTTTTCACCCGAACAAGCCGTCGGTGAAGCGCCCTCGCCGGCCTCCGATGTCTATTCACTCGGCATTGTGCTTTACGAAGTACTCACCGGCGCATTACCTTTTACTGCGCCATCCAGCGAAGAACTCGCACGCATGCACCTCGAAGAAAATCCCATCCCGCCGAGCGAATACATTCCTGATATCCCCATCGCGCTCGAAGAGATCGTGATGAAGGTGCTCTCGAAGGAACCCGCCGCACGTTATCGCACCGCCGATCAACTCGGACGTGTGCTCCTGCGCTTTGGGACTCAACGCGACGTGCCGCCCGCATCCGCATTAAGTTTGACGCCTGAAACTGCGAGCTATCAAAAAGCGACCGATGCGGTTCCCTCCAAGCCTCGGCCTGCCATCTCGCTCCCGGAAATTTCCCTGCCTGAGATCACGATGCCCGAGATCAACATCCCCGAAGTGGAAGTTGATTGGGCATCGGTGGCGCTTGGGTTGCTGGCGCTCACCGCAGTCGGCGGCTTGATCCCATTCTGGATCTATATTTATTTTCTTTATAATCCTCGTTAACTAAAGTGACAGTCACCTTAAAGGTGACTGTCACTTATATTTTCATTATGCCCAACCCACACATCCTCGCTCCCTCCATCCTCTCAGCAGATTTCACCCGCCTCGGCGCAGAGATCGCCGCCTGCGAATCTGCGGGCGCTGACTGGCTGCACATCGACGTGATGGACGGTCACTTCGTCCCCAACATCACCATGGGACCCTTCATCGTCGAGCACTGCAAACGTGCGACCAAACTTCCACTCGATGTCCATTTGATGATCGAAAAACCAGAACAAATGCTTGAAGCCTTCGCCAAAGCTGGCGCAGATCATATCACCGTACACGTGGAGACTTGTCCGCATTTACATCGGACGCTGGAATTTATCAAGCTGCTGGGATGTAAAGCTGGTGTGACGTTGAATCCGGGTACGCCTGTCGCGACGTTAGAGTCTGTTCTCCACCTCGCAGACCTGGTGTTGGTGATGAGCGTGAATCCCGGCTTTTCGGGCGGCAAATTCGTCCCCGAATCTTTTGATCGAGTGGCAGAGGTCCGCAAGCGGCTGGATGCGATCGGTTCATCCGCCTGGCTCGAAGTGGACGGCGGAGTCAACGCTGAGAATATACAGAGGTTGAAGGAAGCCGGAGCAACCGCCTTCGTTGCAGCGACCGCCGTGTTCAAATATCCCCAGGGTATCACGGCTGGCATCCAAGCCTTACGATAGATCGTTAAACAAAAAATCACGACCGCAGCCGTGATTTTTTGTTGTTTATTCTGAAACTCTAGGCAGCGGACTTGCCCATCGCCTTGATGCATTTGGTGCAGAGCACCTTATGCACAACGCGGCCCTGTTCCATCACGATCGTCTTCTGCAAGTTGGGCTTGAAGGGACGATTGGTGGCACGCTGGGAGAACGAGCGGGAGTGTCCGAAGGTTGTGGCTTTACCACAGTGAGCGCATTTAGCCATTTGATAATTTCCTTTCTTGCTATAATTCCGAAAGAACTTTGAGTACTGATTGCCCTTTTCGAGGGCACGGCATTTTACCATAGAAACTCCCCGTGCTCAAGACAGGATGATACAATTCAAGCAATTCTCAATATGTCGTTGCGAGGAGGGATCTTGCTCTTCCCGACGAAGCAATCCCCTGTTATTAGGAGACTGCTTCGGCAAAAACCAAGAGCGCCTCGCAGCGACATTATCCATAAGGAGAATTGCTGGATACAATTACTAAAAGAGAGGCACCTATGGGCGAAGACACAACATCATTGGGCGGGATCCATATATCCCCGGGCGCGATAGCGACCATTGCTTATCATGCCACATTAGAATCATATGGCGTCGTGGGGCTGGCACCGAAGAACATTGCGGACGGTATCGTCAAGAGCATCACCCGTGATCCCGCGCGCGGGGTGACCGTGCGCTATAACGGCGAGGATATCGATATCGAGATCCACATCATTGTGGAGTATGGCACGCGCATCAATTCTGTGGCAGAGAGCGTCGGGAACACCGTCCGCTTCCATGTGGAAAAGGCGCTGGGACTCAGGGTGAACAAGATCGATGTTCACGTGGCGGGACTGAGAATCAGCGATAGCGATTAGGAGGAAAGAAATTATGGCTGTAAATACCGCGCGCGTCCAAAAATTGCGTAAAAGACAAATTGACGGTCAGTCGTTGAAGCGGCTGGTGGAGGCGGGCATGACCTGGCTCCGCACCAACCAACAGATCGTGAATGCTCTGAATGTATTCCCTGTGCCCGATGGCGATAC
This sequence comes from Chloroflexota bacterium, assembly GCA_040006635.1. Lineage (GTDB taxonomy): Bacteria > Chloroflexota > Anaerolineae > Anaerolineales > Villigracilaceae > Defluviilinea. Next base: position 20,394 of record JBDTWO010000047.1, on the reverse strand, counting down.
CGGCACGAACATGTCGCTCACGCTGACAGCGGCCTATAATGAAATTAAAGATTCAGGCGAAAAGCATCTTGGCAAGATGGCGAATTTGGTGGCAAAAGGCGCACTCATGGGCGCACGCGGAAACTCTGGCGTGATCCTCTCACAGCTATGGCGCGGATTTGCACGTGCCGTGCAAGACCATGAAACGCTCGATGCAGAAACGCTCGTGAAAGCTTTTGCTGAATCGCGCGATACAGCATATAAAGGAGTCGTGCGCCCAGTGGAGGGGACGATCTTAACCGTCTCCAAAGGAATTGCATCAGGAACAGAAGCAGGCTTGGCGTCGGCCGCGAAGCGTGATGCGATTGATATCCTTGAGATCGCGGTGAAATCGGCAGACGAATCCGTCAAGCAAACTCCCGAGTTGCTCCCTGTCCTCAAACAGGCCGGCGTGGTTGATTCAGGCGGTAAGGGTTTGTTCTTCATCCTCGAAGGCATGTTGCGGCATGTGTATGGTGAGGCGCTCGATACACCGTTGATTAGCGTGCATGCACTTTCGGCGATGAATTTTGAGAATGCGATGCAGGAAGTGGAAGAAGGACAGGACTACGAAGTGGTCGTGGATTTCTTCCCGCAGGGCGAATTCGACCTGGCAAAGTTTTATGGGCGGCTGGAGGAAATGGGCACGTCGATCCAAGTGGGCGAAGGCGACGGCATGTATCGCATGCACATCCACGTGCCGCTTGAAAAACGTTATGAGCCGATTGATTATGTGATGGAACTTGGCACGATCACCAAAGTGGCTATGGAAAATCTTTTGGCGCAAATGGATGATATTTCCAAGAGCACGCAACAGCAGCCCATCAAATTCAATGCCGTAGAACCGAATCAAATTGGCGTGGTGGTTGTTTCGCCGGGTGCAGGTTTGAGTCGCATCTTCGCAAGTCTCGGCGTCGCCGCAGTGGTGGCGGGCGGGCAAACGATGAACCCCTCCACACAGGATATTCTGGCGGCGTTCGAAAACCTGCCAACCGATAAAATCATCATTCTCCCCAACAACAAAAACATCGTAATGGCGGCGAACCAAGCCAAGGATGTGACGGTGAAACAGGTGGCGGTGGTGCCGAGTCGCACTGTGCCACAGGGACTCGCCGCCATGCTCGCGCTTCAACCCGACGGGGAAGTTGATGCGGTTGCCGAAAAAATGACCAAAGCTTTGAGCGCTGTGAAGACCGGCGAGATCACCGTGGCAACCCGCACCGTTGAGATCGATGGTGTCAGCGTCAAAGACGGACAGGTCATTGCCCTGCTCGATGGCAAGCTGGTGGTTTCAGCAGGTTCAGTAGAAGAAGGCTGTTTGGGTTTTCTGGATAAAGCGAGCGCGATGGAGCACGAGATCATCACACTCTTCTATGGACAGGATATGCAACGCAACGAAGCGAATCGCATCGCCGATATTGTGCGCGCTAAATATCCTAAACAGGAAGTGGAAGTGCAAGAGGGCGGGCAGCCGCACTATCAGTTTATTATCTCGGTGGAGTAAAAACTTTTACCACGAAGGGCACGAAGTTCACAAAGGTTTTGTACTCACTCTGCGAAGGTACTTTGCCAAGACTTTCGCAGAGTTTTGTTTTAACGCGAAGGCGCAAAGAGAATCAAGAAATCTCTTTGCGCCTTCGCGTCTTTGCGTTAATCTCTCTTTGTATTAATCCCCGTTCACAACGATTTTTGCCGCACCGCCTGCGTGAGCAACCAACACATCTTCTACCCCATTGATCTCGCGCAGACGTTTATTCACCGTTGACAATTCTGCTTCAAGACAGATCACATGGACATTCGCACCTGCATCCACCGTGTAGCAGGCTGGCAATCCTTCACTGCGCCACTGCCGGACAGCATTCATCACAGCCAATGAGGCGGGTTTCCAATAATGCAACGCAGGCGTGGAGGTCATCATCACCGAGTGCATGATATCTGAATCCAATTCAACGATGGAAGCAAACGCTTCAAAGTCCTTGTTGAGGATCGCATTGCGACAGAGATCAAGTCGGCGCGGCGTATCAGCCACGCGCGCGGCTTGCAGCGGACTAGTCGGCGCAATGGCATGTCCCTCGGTGGAGCCGGTCTTCTTATGTGCCGCACTGACGATGGCAATGCAGTCTGCTAACTGCCAATGCTCAACAGGGGCGATTGAAAAGGCGAATGAGTCTTCGTCCGTAGTGCCGACCTGCCACTCCACGAAGCCGCCGGGGATCGATCTCGAAGCCGAACCAGACCCACGTCTAGCAAGACGCGAGAGTTCTGGCTCGCTGAGGTCAAGTCCAGCCGCTTTACTTCCCGCCAAAGCCAGTGCCGCAAATGCCGAGGCCGAAGAGGCGATCCCCGCACCAGCGGGGAAATTATTCTCGGTCATCACTTCCGCGCGGTCGGTGATGTTCGCCATGCCGCGGATGATATCGAGAATATACGCGACGCGGTTCAAACCTGCGCCGGTCACTTCATGCCCGTTGATGATCAGTTCATCCATCGCCAGTGAATGTTGGAAACTTACCGTTGTCCGCGTGGTCAGTCCATCGAGGTTCATCGAGATGGAACCGTTCATGGGCAGGCGCAAAATATTATCGCGATTGCCCCAATATTTGATGAAGGCGATGTTGGGATGGGCTTGAGAGGTGGCAGTGGTCATAAAGTTATTCCTTTTCAAAGTTAGTTTATCACGATGTGCATTGTATGTTATTGCTCATCCAGCAATCATTGCTTAACAGGGACGGTCAAGCTTCGCCATGAATAGTCGAAGTATTCTCAAAACAGTATTGACATTTCCTAGTATTTTTGCTAAACTATTAACGCGTGTTAATAACGCGCGTTAATAGTTGTAATTTTTATTATCAAATCACAAAAAATGACCAAGAAACGTGTTACTAGTCAGGATGTTGCGAATCTCGCAGGAGTATCCCGCACTACGGTCTCCTTCGTTCTCAATGATGCTAAAGGTTTTAGCATCAGCCCGGAAACACGTCAAAAGGTTGTTTCCGCGGCTGAAAGCCTGAACTATGTTCCTGATGCAACGGCGCAGGCTTTGGCAAGCCGGCGCGCCAAAGCAATTGGACTGGTCATGACGCGCAGTCCACACCATATTGCAACTGACGCTTTTCTGCCACAGATTATCGGCGGCTTGATGGAAGTGATTAAAGATAACAAGTTACGCTTGTTAATCGAATATGTGGAAGTAGAACATCAGGACCGCGCTTATTTGGAACTGGCACGCGCAAAACATATCGATGGCATGATCCTCCTCACTCCAAGGTTGGATGATGCCGGCTTGAAAAAGCTTGAACAGGTTGATATTCCAACTGTGCTCATGGGTCACCTGGAAGGAAGCAATTTCTACTCCGTAGATGTGGACAATAAACTTGCTGCCCAACAAGGGGTTCAGCATTTGTTGGAACTTGGACACACTCAAATAGCCTGTATCACGAACGCCCCCCCATCATACGCAGCTTCTCCTGACCGGGTGACTGGTTATAAAAATGCATTAATCGCTGCTGGTATCACGCCCCATGAAGACTTGATCCGCTATGCCGATTTCGACCCCGAAAGTGGTTACATCCAAACAAAATCTCTGTTGGAATCTGGCAACAATTTCACAGCCATCTTCGTTGCCAGCGATAACGTTGCCATGGGTGTAAAAGCCGCTTTGCGGGAAGCAGGGTTACGCATCCCTGAAGATATTTCACTGGTGGGTTTTGATGATATCCCGTGGGCACAATATGCCGACCCGCCACTCACTACTGTGCACTTACAGGCTGAGGAAATGGCACGCAGAGCCTGTTTGGTGTTGATGGATCTGTTACAGGGCAAAGAGCCCAAAGTGAAACAACAGATCATTGAAACTCATCTTGTTGTGCGTAAGTCAAGCCGCAAGTTGTGGCTATGAATTGGAGGTGAAATACTATATAAACACTACTATTGAAGAACGAAACGAATTCTAACCAAACAAACAACTTTACGAGGAGAAAGAATGAATAAAAAATCTATGTTTTGGAGTCTGGCAAGCGTGATGGTTTTGGCTTCCATGATCCTTGCAGCCTGTGGCGGCGCTGCCGCCACCCAAGCACCTGCCGCTGGTGGTGTACCTGCTGGTGACGGCAAGGTAACAATCCTTGGTGGTTATGGAGAAGCTCAGGCGGCTGCCTTCCAGAAGGCACTGACCGAATTCGGTCAGGCCAACGGCATTGAGGTTACCTTTACCTCGCTCGCCAGCTTCGACACCGATATCAAGGTGAAGATCGAATCCGGGCAAGAGCCAGACATCGCCATGTGGCCTCAGCCGGGTGGTTTGAAGAACCTGGCTGACAAACTCGTTCCACTCAAGGATGTCATCGACCTCAGCAAGCCGCAATCCACTTTGGTTCCTGGTTGGGATAAGCTAGCTGTGGTTAACGGCGACATTTACGGTTTGCCTGTATCGGCAAACATGAAGAGTTTGGTTTTTTACAATCCATCGGCATTTAAGGCTCACGGGTACACTGTACCAACTACCGATGCCGAGCTGGTTGCCCTTGAGGCAAAGATCAAGGCTGACGGTGCTGGTTACCCATGGTGTGCAGGTATCGAGTCTGGTGGCGCTACTGGTTGGCCGCTCACCGACTGGGTCGAGCAATATGTTCTCGACTACAATGGCGGTGACGTTTACGCCAAGTGGGTCGCTGGCGAAGTTCATTTCGCATCCCCCGAAGTTACCAAGGCTGCTGACGAGGTTTCCAAGCGTCTGCTTGCTGACGGACAGGTCAACGGTGGCGGCATAGCCATGGCAACCGACTCCTTCCAGGATACCGCTCCGTTATTTGCAGACGGCAAGGCGAATGGTCAGTGCTTCCTGCTGCGCCAGGGTTCGTTCATCACGGCCTTCATGCCAGATTCCGTCCAAGCTGAACTCAAAGCTGGTGACTACACCAACCTGGACGTGTTCCCGCTGCCAGCTCCTGAGGGTGGTCAGGCTGGTGTCCTCGGTGGTGGTGATATCGCGGCTGTCTTCAAAGGCCACGTCGACCAAGACGTTGCCAAGGTGGCTGCGTTCATCTTCAGCCCTGAGGTTCTGAAGTATCAGGTTGCCACCGGTGACATTTCGCCGCACAAGACCTTCGATCTCTCGCTCTACCCGAATGCGATGCAGAAGAAGATCGGTGAGGCTATGGCAAAAGCACCTCTGTTCGGCTTCGACGGATCTGACCAAATGCCAGCTCCGGTTAACGCTGAGTTCTGGGCTGCTGGCACCGACTTCGTTATAGGGCGCGCTACTTGGGCAGATGCAGCCAAGCGCATCGACAGCAAGTACACCCCATAGTTTGGATTCTTAACTAAATAAATCGTGGCACCGACTCTCACAAGTCGGTGCCACGCCTGTCTGGTAGTAATCGCTCAACTATACCAAGTGATGTTCGGTTATATGGCAAATTAAGACATCCAAATAAAGGAGATTGAATCATGGGCGACATAGTTTTCGCGATAGTTGCCATCGTGATTGGCATCGCTGCCAGTTATGGGCTGTTTGGGCTGCTTAACTTCCTGCTCTCCCTGCTCCCGGCACGTATTTATCAGAAGAACAGCTGGCTGGCCTTTTTAACCCCGGCCGCAGTCTTGGTGATTCTTGTGCTGGTTATGCCTTTATTCCAGACTGTGATTTGGTCTTTTAAGGATAAGGGCGTAAAGGAGTGGGTGGGATTCAAAAACTACGTTAATATCTTTACAGATGTGCACTTCCTGGCAATTCTACTCAACAACTTCTTGTGGGTGCTGGTGGTGCCGGCGGTTACCGTGGCGATTGGAACAATCGTGGCTACCCTTACCAATCAAGTCGGGCCCACGCTCGAGAAAATCTTTAAGTCTTTGATCTTCATGCCCATGTCGATCAGCTTCGTAGCAGCTTCCACCATCTGGGCTTATTTTTACGCGTATACTCCACCGGGCCGGCCAGTAATTGGTTTACTTAATGCGATTGTGGGCTGGTTCGGTATTGGTTCACAACCCTGGATTACCATCGATCAGGGCCGCCTCAATTCCTTTTTACTCATGGCAGTTCTGGTTTGGCTGCAGGTGGGTTATGCCATGGTCGTCATTTCGGCTGCGATCAAAGCCGTGCCGGAAGAGACAATTGAAGCCGCTCAATTGGATGGCGCGAATGCCTGGCAGCTCTTTGCTGGCATAGTCCTGCCTCAAATTTGGGGAACGGTGATGTCGGTCTTCATCACGGTTTTAATTCTTGTCATGAAGATCTTCGACATCATACTTGCCATGACCCGGGGAAACTTCACGACCGGCGTTCTAGCCCTTGAGTGGTATAACCGGTTCTTCGTGGACTCCAACCTTGGGTCGGCCTCCGCTGTTGTGACGGTCTTGGTAATACTGATTGCGCCGCTGATGTGGCTGCAAATTAACACAGCCAGACAGCAGGAGATATTGCGATGAATAAAATTGCTCACCTAGTTAGAAGACTGAACCTGGGCAGTACGGTTGCTTTGCTCATTTTGGTTGCGATTTGGTTGGCTCCCACCATCGGTCTGCTCATCACATCCTTAAGGCCGAATGAAATGGCTCAAACCTCGCCCTGGTGGGATGCTTTTCTAAACCCGCTCAGCACGGTTTGGACACTGGATGCCTACCAGCATTCGCTTCAAAGCGGTATGCTGGATTCTCTGATCAACACCTTTGCGATCACCATCCCTGCGACCATCCTGCCGCTCATGATTGCAGCCAATGCCGCGTATGCATTTACCTTCCTGGATTTCAAGGGTAAGGAAGTGTATTTCGCCGTCCTGGTGGGTTTGTTGGTTATCCCAGTGCAGTCTTCACTCCTACCTGTGCTCAGAGGCATGGTTTGGTTTCAGAAAACATTTCACATTCCGCTTACCGGAACTTACGCCAGCGCCTGGGTAGTACACAGCGCTTTCGCATTGCCATTGGCAATTTACATTTTTCGTAATTACATGATGACCCTGCCAAAAGAATTGATTGAAGCCGCCAAAGTGGACGGTGCCACCAGTTATCAAATCTTTTGGCAATTGGTTTTGCCGATGTCCATTCCATCCATCGCTTCCTTTGCGATCTTTCAGTTTCTCTGGGTCTGGAATGACTACCTGATTGCCTTTATTTTCGTTGGTGAACAGAAGCCGGTAATGACTTATCGATTGCTGAGGCTGCTGGGTCAATTCGGACAAGGCTGGCGGGACGTAGCGGCTGGGTCCTTTATATCCCTGATCATTCCGCTCATTGTGTTCTTCAGTTTACAGCGTTATTTCGTGCGCGGCTTATTAGCAGGCTCTGTAAAAGGATAGTTGCTCTTCATGTGCCGGATACCACAACCGGCAAACTAGATGCCGGGCTTCTATTCTCCTAGGAAGCCCGGCTTTTTCACAGGATGATAATGGTTATTGACCCGCTTTGGTACAAAGATGCAGTGTTTTATGAAGTAGCCGTGCGCGCCTACAAGGATGGAAATGGCGATGGGCACGGCGACCTGCACGGACTCACCGAAAAACTAGAACACCTTCAAACACTTGGCGTAGATTGTCTTTGGCTCATGCCGATCTATCCCTCGCCTTTGCGCGATGATGGCTACGATATTGCCGACTACTACAACATCGCAGAGACATTTGGCACACTGGAAGATTTCAAAATTCTGATTCGGGAAGCTCATGCCCGGAACATCCGCATCATCATGGACCTTGTGCTGAATCATACATCTGAAGACCATCCCTGGTTTCAAGCTTCCCGCTCCGATAAAAACTCACCCTATCGCGACTACTACGTCTGGAGCGATACCGATCAAAAATATCAAGACACACGCATCATCTTCCTCGATACCGAACCATCCAACTGGACTTGGGATGAAAAGACCGGTCAATATTACTGGCATCGTTTCTACGCCAGCCAGCCAGACCTGAATTTCGATAATCCCAAAGTTCAGGAAGAAATGCTCAACATCGCCCGCTTCTGGCTGGATATGGGCATTGACGGCTTCCGTGCTGACGCAGTCCCGTATCTCTTTGAACGTGAAGGCACGAATTGCGAGAACTTGCCTGAAACACATGTGTATCTCAAACAACTGCGTAAGTTCATGGATAAAAACTATCCGGGCAAAATATTATTATGTGAAGCGAATCAATGGCCCGAGGATGTACGTCCCTATTTCGGCGATGGCGATGAATTTCATATGGGCTTCCACTTCCCCATCATGCCGCGCATCTACATGGCGCTCAAAAAAGGTCGCGCAAACGATATGATCGAAATCCTCCGCCGCACACCTCCCATCCCAGATAACTGTCAGTGGTGTACATTTCTGCGTAATCATGATGAACTGACGCTTGAGATGGTCACAGAAGAAGAACGCCAATGGATGTGGCAGGAATACGCACCTGAGTCGCGCATGAAATTAAACCTCGGCATTCGCAGACGCTTATCGTCTCTGCTCGATAATGATCAACGTAAAATCGAGTTGGCAAATTCTCTTTTATTCACACTGCCCGGTTCGCCGATTATTTACTATGGCGATGAAATCGGCATGGGCGATAACCTCGACCTGCCCGACCGTAACGGCGTCCGCACACCGATGCAATGGGATGACTCGCCCAACGCCGGTTTTACAACCGGCAAGCCATTCACCGAATTGGTCAAAGGGGCGAGAAGCTACCAGCATATCAACGTAGCCAGCCAAATGGTCGATAAAGATTCGCTGTTCCATTCCATCAGTCACATGGTCAACATCCGTAAAGGACATCACACCTTTGGTCGCGGCAATATGGAATGGGTCATCACAGCGAATCCTGCCCTGGCTATTTACGTGCGCAAATATCAGCATGAAACTCTGTTGATCATCAACAACTTAAGCGACTCATCGCAAACAACTTCGCTCCCCCGCGAACATCAGGCGCAGTATATTGACTTGATCTCAAACGCAGAACAACACATCGCTGCGACGCTTACGCTGCAACCGTATGCTTATCTCTGGTTAAAGTTGATCCGGTAGATTTCTCTACGATGCCTGAACTATATCGCCCTCGTTATCACTTTACGCCTTCCCAGATGTGGATGAACGATCCCAATGGACTGGTTTACTACGATGGCGAATATCATCTCTTCTATCAATATCACCCGGAGAGTGCCGTGTGGGGACCCATGCATTGGGGGCACGCGGTCAGCCGCGACTTGATCAATTGGCAGCATCTACCGATTGCTTTGTACCCCGATGAACACGGCATGATCTTTTCTGGGAGCGCCGTTATAGATTGGAACAATACGGCTGGCTTTGGTGAAAAGACCTTGGTTGCAATTTTCACTTACAACAAAGATCACATCGAAACTCAAAACCTCGCATACAGCACAGACAAAGGTCGTACCTGGACGAAGTATGCAGGCAACCCGATCGTTCCGCATCCAGATCATTTACATGATATTCGCGACCCAAAAGTTTTCTGGCATGAGGATCATTGGGTCATGTCACTCGCTGCTGGTAATGCGATTCTTTTTTATATATCCTCGGATTTAAAACATTGGGAGCAAAGCGGAAGTTTCGGCAACGGCTATGGTTCCACAGACGGTGTGTGGGAAACACCTGATCTGTTCAAACTCCCCATCGATGATGGACTAGAAACACGCTGGGTATTGACCGTTGGCGTTGGCAATGGCGCTCCCGCTGGCGGCTCAGGGACTCAATATTTCATTGGCGATTTTGACGGCAGGAATTTTGTTTCTGAGAATTCAAAAGAGACCATTCTCTGGGCTGATCATGGCGCGGACTACTATGCTCCGCAATCGTGGAACGATGAACCGAACGGACGTCGCCTCATGCTGGGCTGGATGAACAACTGGCAATACGCAAATCTTGTTCCAACATCGGGTTGGCGCGGCAGTTTCAGCCTCATCCGGGAACTATCCCTGAAGCAGACTGAAAATGGCATTCGCCTCATTCATCAACCTATTCCCGAAACACGAACACTGCGCGGCAAACACGATCACTGGCAGAAGGAAACTATCCAACCCGGCAGTAACCTACTTGAAAATATCAATGACAAAACCCTGGAGATCATGGCGGAGTTTCAGATCACGGAGGCTGTTGAATGTTTTGGTTTTCGTGTACGCGCCAGCCAAAGTGAATACACAACCATCGGGTACAAGCCGCAAGACAAAACGCTTTTTGTAGATCGTACTCATTCCGGTCAGGTCGATTTCAAGGATGGTTTCGCCAGTATGCATTCCGCCGAATTATTGCCCATCAACGGCACCATCCGCCTGCACACATTCGTAGATAGTTCATCGGTGGAGGTCTTCGCCAACGATGGCTTGGTTGCTTTCACTGAATGCATTTTCTCAGCTGAAAAAAGCCACGGGCTTGAACTCTTTGCCAAAGGCGGCAATGTCATTCTTACTACGCTCGATATTTATCATATCAACCCTGCCATATTTCAAACTAAAGAGAACTAGCTATGCTCACATTCAACCTCGAACAAGAATCAAAACGTACACTCCGCCGTCTGCTCCCACGCGTGGAGCAGGAATTATCCAAATCAATTTCCGCAGACCCGCGAGGCTGGTATGAATTCACTGAACGATTGAATAAATATTTCCCGTCATTGTTCAATTTATATTTCGGCTTATACAGCACACGCTATGATTTTTTCTTCCATCTTGAAGATCTTCTGATCAGCCTCGCGCGTTCATGGTTCGCACGACCCAACGATCTGCGCACGCTGGACAAGGCTCGGGAAACGAATCCGCTTTGGTTTCAATCGAATCAGATGCTGGGCGGAGTCTGCTACGTGGATCTCTTTGCAAATAATATCGAAGGCATCAAATCCAAGATCCCATACTTCAAAGAACTTGGGCTTACCTATCTGCACCTCATGCCGCTGTTCAAAGCCCCCGCTGGCGAAAATGATGGCGGCTATGCCGTCAGCAGTTATCGCGAAGTCCATCCGCCGCTGGGCACGATGGAACAACTTGCTTCACTCGCACGTGAGTTGCGTAATGCGGGCATTAGTCTCGTTGTGGATCTGGTTTTCAATCACACTGCGGATGAACATACATGGGCGGAACACGCCAAGGCTGGCGATGATGAATATGCGGACTTCTACCGCATCTTCCCGACCCGCGAACTGCCCGACCGCTATGAGCAGAATCTCAGGGAGATCTTTCCCGACGAACACACGGGAGCCTTTACCTTTTTCCCAAACCTCTTCAAAACTGGCGGCTGGGTGTGGACCACGTTCCATAGTTATCAATGGGATTTGAACTATGCCAACCCCGCCGTCTTCAATCGCATGGCGGAGGAGATGTTGTTCCTCGCCAACCAGGGTGTGGAAGTGATCCGCCTCGATGCGGTTGCATTCATTTGGAAAGAGATGGGCACTAGCTGCGAGAACCTGCTAGGCGCGCACAAATTAATTCAAGCCTTCAATGCCGTGTCACGTATCGCATCCCCCGCACTTTTATTTAAATCAGAAGCGATCGTGCATCCTGATGACGTGGTCAAATACATCGCGCCGGATGAATGTCAACTTTCTTATAATCCGCTTTTGATGGCACTGCTATGGAATTCACTGGCAACCCGCAAAACAAGATTACTATCACAGGCGCTTGCCGCCCGCTATAAGATCCATCCTGAAACTGCCTGGGTCAATTACGTGCGCGTACACGATGACATCGGCTGGACATTCTCCAATGAAGACGCGGCGACCCTGGGCATGAATGGCAATGACCATCGTCGCTTCTTGAACGAATTCTATCGCGGTCGCTTCGAGGGTAGTTTCTCACGCGGCTTGCCGTTCCAGGAGAATCCCAAAACCGGCGATTGCCGCATTAGCGGCACCTGTGCTTCGCTCACAGGTTTGGAGAAAGCGCTCAAGGAAGAAGGGTCAAACGAAATTGAGCTTGCCATTCGGCGCATCTTATTAATTCACGGTGTCATCTTGACTGCTGGCGGCATTCCATTGATTTATCTCGGCGATGAAATTGGCACACTCAACGATTACACCTACCGCGATGACCCTGCCCGCGAACGTGACAGCCGCTGGGTGCATCGTCCGCGCGCGGATTGGGAGAAGTACGCCAAACGCAATAACCCCAATTCCATCGAAGGGCGCGTTTATCAAGGTTTGCAAAGTTTAATTAAGTTACGTAAAGAATACGATGCCTTCGCAGGCGGCGAGTTGGAAATTATCCCCACCGAGAATGAACACATCCTCGGCTTCATGCGGACTCACGCAGGCAACCGCGCGGTCATCTTTGCCAACTTCTCAGAGACTCCACAAATAATTCCTGCACGGGTATTCGCACAATATTCCGTGCAAAGCAAAAAGCACCTGCATGGGATCAGTCAGGTTTCAGCTCAAAGCGATATCACCATCGAACCTTTGGACTTTGTGGTTTTTGGGTAAACACTGACTGTGGTTATTTCGGTTTGGAACGGGTCAGATAGCCTAATCCGCTTTGTCCATCCATAAGTATTTCCAACTGATAGCCGGGACGTTCGGTTGGAATATGGATAACTTTGATACAGCGGCTGGCTGTTGTTGGGTTGGGAATGATATCTTGCAGCTGGTTTTCAGACTGCTCGATGAAATCCAAATTTAAGTGGTCGCCTGGTTCATCCGGGTAGACGGCCAGCGGGTAGATCTGTGCTTCCACCAGGTCTTGAAAGAAGTGCGTCCCATAGGAGGGTTCAGCCGCGAAGCCGCTTTTGTTACTGGCTACTTCCACCAGGGCGCGCGAATTGAATATGTCGGCATACGAGACCGGCACGCCCTGCATGGAATCCGATGACCCCCAGCGGCCGGGACCCATCAGGATAAAAGGCACGCCTTCCAATGAACTATTGAGTTGACCGATACAACGGGCTACTTCGGTGTGATCCTCGAGCGTATTCAATTGATAGTAGGCTTCGGAGTCAACATACACGATGTATTCGATGCCGCTCACACGCCCTTGCGGCACCATCCGTGTGCAGAGCATGATCTTATCCTGAGCTGCCAGATCGGTGGGAAGGGACTGGGTCTCACGGCTTTCAGCACTAAACTGGTTTTGCGGGCGACATTGCAGCATATGAAGATTAAGGGTTGGTTTACCGCTTCCGGGAATCAGCGAAACGGCAAATTCAATATCCACGGGCTGTTCGTATTCCTGCTCGAGGCGGGTCAAAACTGTTTTCATCAACGGCACAAAGCCTCCGCGTTGGAGCAGCCCGTCAAATGTCAGGATGAGTTGCTTCGGATCGAGACTGCGACCAATTGTCAGCGGCGGATGAACCGTTTCCCCATCGTCCACTGAGACCAGCCAACGCAGAGGCGGATAATCTGACCCCAATACCGATTCGACCGGCACCGTGGTCAGGGCATTTTTTTCCAGATCAATGGCATCGACGAAATGCTGTGAATAGTAGCGAATGGCTTTGGGAGTCACATCCGGACGCAATTGCGGGTGGCTGAGGTTGATCATACGTGGATAGTCTCCGGCGATGCGATCGACCGCGCGAGTTCCCAATCCCATCACGAGCCGCATAAAGCCATCTTCACGCTTGAAGCGCGGATTCCAAACAATGGGACTGTAACTATAAGCCACACCCGCCAATGCGGGGAAATAATATTGACGGTGGCGATCTCCCTGCACCTCTTGCAGCAGGATCGCCATACGCTCATCGTAATCCAACAGACCTACGCGGCGGCGATAGATCAGCGCATCGGGACCGAAGACGCTGGCGTAGACCTGACGGATGGCAAGCGTGAGGTCGCGCAAGTTTTCTTTGAGCGTTCCCTGATTTGGGCAGAAAATACTCATATATTTCCCCGCAAATGACATACCAAAATTGTCTTCCAATAAACTGGAAGAACGAACGATCAAAGGCGTGTTGCCTACTTCGCGCAGGATCTCACGCAACTGATGAGCAATTTCCTCGGGGAAACGTCCCGAGGCATATTTTTCTTGAACCTTGGGGTAATCTTTGCGGATCTGTTCGGCGGTCTTGTATTTCTGATTCAGGAATTCCAATTCGTTGGCTGCCATAAAGTCATAGAAAACATCCGCACCGATAAAGTAGGAGCGCGGTAAGTTGACTTGCGCGAAAATCTCCGGTGCAGTGTTTTGCAGGATCTTGTATGCCAACAGCATACCGGCGGTTTTGCCGCCGATCTTTCCGGTACCGATACGGTGTTCCAAAATCATATTGAAGTCTGCGGCAGTAAACCAGCGCCGGGCAATATGAATAAAAGACAACTGGTCGCTGACGAGGCTTTTGAGCAGGACCACACGCAGTTCCTGGAGGTGGTGGTTAATGGCGGCGCGTTCTTCGCCCTGCAAGGATTCAAATTTTTCAGCCTGCCTTAACACCATTTCCAACGGTGCCAGCTCCGGGTTGAACGGCAGGCTGTGGTCTGGCGAAACACTGCTGCCGTCAGCCTGAGGCGTCAGCATTTCATCCAGAATATGGTGAAGGATTTCAACAGGCAGGTTATAAGCGAAGTAGAAATCGGTCAGGGTTCTGCGCACCCGGCTCCAGCGGAGTTCCCACTGTTGAGCATCCTCTTCCAGGAGTCCATTGTGGATCCCCTCCCGCTGCTGGGACTGCATGGCTTTCTCTTTCACCTCCGCATCGAAGCGTTGCGGTGTAATGATCCCCCGGCGGAAAAGTTCCTCCCGCATGCGGCGGCGGATGTCTGATGCCAGGATGGGATACTGGGCGATCAGCAAATAGATCTCTAGAATTTTGGATGATTCAGGTGGAGCATGCGTCATGGTGTTACCCTTTGGTGTTCCTTATGCAGATCTATAGAACCCTTTATACGAGGGTAGTGCGATTATAGTCCATGCCCAATACCGCAAAGAAAGTTTTCCATACCCCAGCCCGACCAAATCCCAACGTAGAAATTCTGCTTCAGATTCTCGTTTCACGAAAGACTCTGGAGTCTGGCAGCTTGCTGCCAGAAATGTCAATCAGCAAGCTGATTGACTCCAGAATCATAAACTACTGATAATAAACCCTTGACTTGGAGTCGACTCTAAGTGATAGACTCTGGTTCGAGGTGACATTATGAAAATCGCTGAAGTGAGTGAACAGTATAGTCTTTCCGCGGATACACTGCGCTACTATGAACGGATTGGTCTCATCCAGCCCGTCAATCGAACTGAAAGCGGTATCCGGGATTACAACGATCTCGATCTCAGGCGGGTTGACTTCATTAAGTGTATGCGGAGTGCGGGGCTGCCTGTTGAAGTGCTAATCGATTATATGGGATTGGTTCAGCAGGGCGACAAAACCATTAAAGCCAGAAAAGAAATTTTGATCGAACAGCGGGAACTGCTGCTAGCCCGAATGCAGGAAATGCAAAAAACACTGGACATTCTGAATCACAAAATTGAAGTATATGAAAATGCCGTTTTGAAGAACGAGAAAAGGATTGTTTCAATAGATGAATAAAAGGAGTCTAAAAATGGAAATTAAAAGAAATGGTACACAACCTTCCGGCAAAGGATCCGCCGAGTGGTTTAGCGGTAATGTACGGATTGACCCTCTATCCCAGGCACCTGCTCCGGCGCGAGTCTCTGTCGCGAGTATCACATTCGAGCCGGGTGCTCGGACAGCCTGGCACAGTCATCCGCTGGGGCAGACCCTGATCGTGACGGCTGGCTGCAGACGGGTACAAAACTGGGATGGTCCAATCGAAGAGATTCGTTCAGGAGATGTAGCTTGGTGTCCGCCGGGTGAGAAGCACTGGCATGGAGCAGCGCCAACCACAGCGATGACACATATCTCCATTGTGGAACAACTCGATGGCAAGTCCGCTGATTGGATGGAACAGGTCAGCGATGACCAATATAAAACAGGAGATAAATAATGCACATTGGATTACAAATTCCGTCTTTCAAAGTTCCAGGCGGCACGGCTAACATCCGACCCAAACTGAAAGAAGTCGTCACCACAGCAGAAGGCGCTGGCTTTTACAGCCTTTGGGTAATGGATCATTACTATCAAATCAAGGGGTTGTTCGGAGAAGCCTACACCGACCCGATGCTGGAAGCCTATACCACGCTCGGATATTTTGCTGGCTTAACCGAAAAGACGTATCTTGGTGTTTTGGTGACAGGCGTCATTTATCGCCATCCTGCCGTGTTGATGAAGATGGTCAATACGCTCGATATCCTCTCTGGCGGGCGGGCCTACTTCGGTATCGGCGCAGCATGGTATGAGGATGAAGCGCAGGGTAATGGCATTCCCTACCCGCCGACCTCTGAACGCTTCGAGCGATTGGAAGACAGCCTCAAACTGGCGAAGGCGCTTTGGAACAGTGACGAGATTTCTTTCACTGGCAAACATTTTTCTGCCCCGGCGATGACCAGCAATCCGCGTCCGCTTTCAAATCCGCATCCGCGCATCATGGTCGGCGGCACAGGTCCAAACAAAACCCTGCGCATGGTCGCTCAATATGCGGATGCCTGCAATATCGGTGATTGGGTTGGGAAAGCGAACATGCAAAAAGCGCTCGACGATCTAAAGAGACATTGTGATGCTCTGGGGCGGGACTACAACACAATCGAGAAGACTTCCCTTTGCACTGTGCATCTTTCTGAAAAAGATACGATAGGGAGCGCTATCAGCCGCATCAAGGAATTGTCTGCAATGGGCTTCACCCATGTGATCTTCAATATGCCCGATGTTTACACCATAACACCGCTTGAAACCTTTGCAAAAGAAATCATCCCGGCTATATCAGGACTTTAAGAACAGTCGGCGATTAAAAAGGAATTCACGCATGGAACGAAACAACGCGAGTCAAACTACAACGGGAGAAACGCCAATACGAATTGTTGTCGGCGATACGCTTTTGACCCGGCGATTGTGGAACAACTCGATGGCAAGGCTGCTGACTGGATGGAACATGTCAGCGATGAGCAATATACGTCGATTTTATCAGGAAGGAATCGTTCGAATGGTTTTTATTTGACGTGTATCAATCCAGCCGTCTCCGGTTCGAACCCGGCGGGCCAGATCGTGTGCCGATTATATTTGGCGCCAGTCAAGTCGGCACCAGTCAAGTTGGCGTCGGTGAAATTGGCAAAACACAGATTGGCACGCTTCAAATTTGCGCCGCTTAGGTCAGCGCCGCGCAGGTCGGCATCGGTTAAGTCAGCTTCCAATATGGTTGCCCCGTGCAGGTTGGTCTTGCGAAAACTGACATCTTCCAGGTTTGCCCTAGTCAGGTCAGCATAACGCAACCGTGCCTGATCGAGGAAAGCGCCGCTCAGGTTTGCTCCAGTTAAGTCAGCCTTACTCAGCTCAGCTTCGTTGAGGTCAGCTTTGCTGAGATCATAGTTGGCAAGTTGCAGAGGCTTGGAACCCTGTAGCAATGTGGTGAGTTCATCTTTTGTGTATGACATCGTGTTCCTCTTTAAATTTGTATACAGACATTTCATAAAGAGTTTATCACGAAGCACACGTGCTTTCCTGAGTTGAAACGAGCGGTTGTATAATCCTTACAGGAAAAAATCCATTCGATCTTGTTCACGGCAAAACAGGAGACCAGCCATGACCGAGCATTATCAACACCTTGGGATTTTCAGCGACTGGGTTGCCGCCGCAAGCCGACAACAGCCGCTTTACCCGACTGCGGCTCCGGGTCTTGCTACCCAGAAGCTGATCCGCGAAACCCTGGGCTTCTGCCACACTGACGAAGCTCCTGCGGATGTTCAGCTCGAGCGTGAGTGGCAAAAGGATGGCGTGATCGGACAGGAAGTTTCCTGGTCAGTGGGGTTTGGTCCGCGCACGCATGCGTATGTGCTGAAACCCACCAACGCAAACGGACCGTTACCCGGAATCGTTGCCCTGCACGATCACAGTGACTTCAAATATTACGGCAAGGAAAAGATCGCGGATGGTCCCGATGATACGTTGCCTGTATTAACTGATTTCCGCCAAACCCCATACGGCGGACGGGCATACGCCAATGCCCTGGCGCGCGAGGGCTTCGTAGTGCTGGTCCATGATGTGTTTCTGTGGGGCAGTCGGCGCTTCCCGTTGGAGACCATGCTGGAAATGATGGGCGATAAAACAATCAGTTTGCTGGATGCGCATCGAAACACGTCCGCAGTTCCGGATGAGATCGAGCGTTATAACGTCTCGGCTTATTTCCATGAGCATTGGATGTCAAAGTACTGCAATATCCTTGGCACGAGCATGGCAGGGGTTGTTGCTTTCGAAGATCGCGTTGCCTTGAATTACCTGCTCTCCCGCCCAGATGTGGATACTCAAAGCATTGGGTGCATCGGGTTATCTGGCGGAGGGAATCGGGCGGCTTTGTTAAGCGCCACGCATGAAGGCATACAAGCCTCGGTCATTATCGGACTGATGACCACCTATCAAGCACTGCTCGATCATAATATGTCGCATACGTGGATGTTCTTCCCGTTCGGCTGGGCACGTCATGGCGATTGGCCCGATATCGCCGCGTGCCGTGCGCCCATGCCGTTGTTGGTTCAATATGATCTGCAGGATTACCTGTTCACAGAAGCAGGCATGAAAGATGCGCACGCGCGTTTGCAGAATCATTATGCCGGTGTCGGCAAACCCGATGCATATGTTGGACAGTTCTATCCCGGCACGCATAAATTTAATCTGGAGATGCAGACGGCGGCGTTTCAGTGGCTAAAGCAGCAATTGAAAATTATCCCGTGAGCAATCTTTATATGTCTTTGCTATAATGCCCTTAACAGGAGCATCACAGCATGACCTATCAACCCACCCTCGAATCGGTCAAGACTCATCCCATGCCGAACTGGTACAACGATGCCAGGTTTGGCATTTTTATTCATTGGGGCATGTACAGCGTTCCGGCGTTTGCGCCGCACGGCGAATTGACAGCCGAGAAATTGATCAGCGGTCAATTGGGCTTTGCCGAATCGCCATATGCCGAATGGTATCAAAACAGCCTGCGTCTCAAAGGCAGCCCCACACATCAATATCATGCAAAAACTTATGGCGCAGATTTTCGTTATGAGCAATTCGCGCCCATGTTCAACGAACAACTCCCAAAGTGGAATCCCGATGAATGGGCGGACTTGTTTTCAAACGCCGGTGCGCGGTATGTGGTGTTGGTCACCAAACATCACGATGGTTTCCTGATGTGGAACAGCAAACATCCAAATCCGCGCAATCAAAATTGGCAGGCGGTGCGTGATGTGGCAGGCGAACTGAATCAGGCGGTCAATGCCAAAGGCATGAAGATGGGCTTTTATTATTCCAGCCTGCTCGATTGGAGCTTCACCAAAACGCCCATCAACAGTCTCGCTGAACTCATCGCCAGCAGCGACACCAGTCGTGAATATCTCACGTACATCGAGAATCACTGGCGCGAGCTCATTGAACGTTACGATCCCTGGATTCTGTGGAGCGACATCGGTTACCCGCCCGGTTTTGAACTCCCCAAACTTTTTGCAGATTTCTATAACCGCAAACCCGATGGCGTGGTCAATGACCGCTGGATGCAATTGCCGAAATTCTTCTTCAACAAATTCGGTCGTTCTATTCTCACGCAAATGATCAAGCGCATGGGGCAGGGTGAGTTGAAAGTCCCACACAGCGATTTCAGCACGCCCGAATATGCCATGCTCGATCACATCGCGCCGCATAAATGGGAAACTTGTCGCGGCATCGGTAACTCGTTCGGTTACAACCAATTCGAAGATGCGGACGATTATCAAAAGGCGGATGACCTGATTCGTCTGCTGGCGGATATCGTCAGCAAGAATGGAAATCTATTACTGAACGTGGGACCACGTGCCGACGGCTCTCTCCACCCGCAGCAGGTGGAGGCGCTCGAGGGGCTGGGTACCTGGCTGAAAGCGAACGGCGAGTCCATTTATGGCACGCACCCGTGGATACGGTTCAGTGATTCGAGTGTGAAAGGCGCGGAGGTGCGTTACACATCCAAAGGCGATTCGTTATATGTCATCGTGACAACAATGCCCGCAGATGGAATCATCGCATTTCCGAAGGAGGTTGAGGGGAGTGTCACGCTGCTTGAAACAGGAGCCAGCTTGAAAGTAGAAAGAAGCGCTGATAAGGTTTTCGTCACGCTGTCGGTTGAGTCAAAAATCCCAGTGTTGAAAATCCAAAAGTAGGGAGACGTTATGCTTAAAGGAATCCCGCCAGTGATCTCGCCCGAGCTGCTGAAAATTTTAATGGAGATGGGGCACGGCGATGAGTTGGTGATCGCTGATGGAAATTTCCCGGCGGCGAGTGTGACACAGCGACTGGTGCGTGCGGATGGATTGGGCGGCGCGACGATGCTGGATGCGATCTTGCAACTGATGCCGCTCGATCAATAGACATTATCCGAAATAGTAAAAACGGCATTATGATGTGCGGATGCTGAC
>JBDTWO010000046.1:0-29335 GCA_040006635.1 Chloroflexota bacterium | reverse complement strand
AATCGCGGATGACATCATCGGTGACCGAACGCGCCATCCAATATTCGGGTTGCAGGATCACGCGATGACCAAGAATCGGCGTGGCATAACGCTTGATATCATCGGGGATGATAAAGTCGCGACCTTCGAGCGCAGCATTGGCGCGCGCCATCTTGAGGAAAGCCAGCGACCCGCGCGGACTAGCACCAACAGCGACGCGTCGATCAGTACGCGTTGCATGTACGAGCGATGCAATATAACTCTCAAGATCGGCATCCACATGGACACCTTCCACCGCTTCGCACAGTTCGAGCAATTGCTTGGCGGTTGTGATCTCGCGCAGATCCACTTCATCCTGTTTGCGTTCACGGCGGCGGCGCAGGATTAATTTTTCCTCTTCGAGATTCGGATATCCCACAGACAACTTCAACATAAAGCGGTCCAACTGCGCTTCGGGTAACGGGAACGTGCCTTCGTATTCGATCGGGTTCTGCGTGGCAAGGACGAGGAACGGTTCAGGCAATGGAAGTGTTTCGCCTTCGATGGTCACCTGTCCCTCTTGCATCGCCTCTAACAACGCGGACTGCGTTTTCGGCGAAGCGCGGTTGATCTCGTCTGCCAGAATGATGTTCGCAAAGACAGGACCTTTGCGAAGCTCAAATTTATTTTTGGTGCGGTTGAAGATATAGCCGCCCGTAATATCGCCGGGCAAAAGATCAGGCGTGAATTGAATGCGCTTGAATTCCAAACCCAGCGCCTTCGCAAAACTGCGCGCGATCAACGTTTTACCCAGCCCGGGATAATCTTCGAGCAGAATATGCCCACCTGCCAGCACGGACGCCATCATCATCTCGAGCAGAGCGCGCTTGCCAACTACTGCGCGCTCGACTTCATCAATTACCTGTTTGGTCGTTTTAGAAACTTTGGTTATATCTGCCACGTTGATTCTCCATGATCTTAGGTGACAGTCACCTTAAAGGTGACTGTCACCTTGTTTTACTTCAAGAAACTCCACCACTTCCGCCACATCGTGATCGAGCGGCGTTTTTTCGGGAGGCGCAAAATTCAACCATTGGCGGTTCGGGAAATCCGCAAAGGAACCGTGTAAACCTTTTTCAAGATACTGCTGAACTTCGGGTGAGACATCCCAGCCTTCGCTGGTGAGCGGCGCAAACACCGAGCGTGGTTTGCCATGCTCGCGTTGTAGAAGGATTTGATACGCCAGTCTGCCCAAGCGGTTTGCGATCAGCCATTTGAAGTATGTGCCTTTTTTTGATTTATCCAACGCCAACGCCAGCGTCTCAACATTGCCGCGGTCATGTTTGGCGAAGGGAATTAACTTCTTCAGCGGTTTAATTTCCGGCAACAGGCTTTGACCGATGATCACCAAAACCACAAAAACCGCGGCAACCCACCACACCGCCTGATCGAGGGAAACATAAAGTAACTTCAACAGGAATAATAGATACGCAATCGGCACAAGCACCAATTCATTGACCATCTCGCGCAATGGAAAAGCCAGCAACGCCGCGATCACGATCACGCCCGCCACCGCGAACCAGCGCTGACGCATCATACCGTCTCCCCGCAATAATGCACGATCGTAGTGAGACAAGTCACCGCCTCGTTGACCGCCGCCGGGTCAGACTTGTGTCCGCCATAGCGCACCGCTTCAAACAAACGCGTCAATTTACGCACGGCGTCCGAAGGCAAGCCAGCCTGTTCCAGTTGGGTTGCAAACTCACTGGGCGTCATGGACGTACTGCGGTCCATATTCTTCTTTTCCAAAACCGTATCGCTCATGCGGTAGTAGCAATCCATGATCACGTCGGTTGAATCCCGCCCTGCTGAAAGATCGCGCAACGATGACCGTGCAATGTTTGCAAGCTTCTTCATTGGCGAGGCAGTCACCGGCGCGTTGAGTTCCTTCCAGATCGCATTCAACTTCCACACCACAATGATCACCAGCGCCACGATCCCAAAACTCACCAGATACGCCAACCATGAAGCTGCTGGCGGCGGGGTAAACTGAGGCACCGGCGCGCCGTTCGAACCCGCTTCCGCCGCTCCGCTTGGCGGCGTAAGATTCAAACCGATCTGCGCCAGCACATCCCGATAACGGCTAAAGAGAATCCACAACGCCCAATAGGTGATCGCCACGCGGATCACGATCTTGATCAGGCGCTTGCGCATCTCCGGCGACATCAACATGCCGATGAAAACGAAGAACATAATAAACAGAATCCAGATGCCCAACTGTGTTTTCAACGGGATGGACATCACGGCATTGATCAGATCCAAGGGAGCGGACCGGGCAGTACGCGCTTCTTCCCGACCGAACGGCTGTGCCTCATCGAATGAAATATTTTTCAAGCCGATAGCGAGTCCCATTAAAGCCCCCAGTGCCAGGACAGACAGCAGAATGATCCAGAATTTATTCGTAAAGAAGGTACGCATGGTTGTGTTTGAATTTTACCATTGGGGCTATAATCGCAAACACCCTCTCCATGACTGATTCGACGGAAAATCCCTGCAATGCCCCGCTCCATCCGCAAGCCGCGGAGGGACTGCGCCTGTTTAACGCCGGTGAATACTTTGAAGCGCATGAGGCGTTGGAAGATGCCTGGAACGCTGAGACCGGCGAAGTGCGGCGTTTGTACCAGGGGATATTACAAATCGCGGTAACGTATTTACACATCACACGCGGAAACTACAACGGCGCGATAAAAGTCTACGCCCGCGGTCAACGCTGGCTGAAAGATTGGGCGGATGTATGTCGAGGCATCGAGGTGGAGCAATTACGCCGGGATGCAAAAGCCGCTATACAAGAAGTACAACGGCTTGGCGTGGAACATATCCAGGAGTTCAACATCGCGTTGCTGAAACCCGTCAGTTGGGATGAAGGCTTTTCGAAACAGAAACGGGCTCATACTGAGCGCGAGACGAAGTACACATGTGACCGATGCGGGAGTCCAATGCATGAAAAGAACTGTAAGGTCACTTGTCCGAATTGCGGGAATCGTTTTGATTGTTCGGATCTGAATATTTATTTTGATTGAATGCACGGGCGGGATAACCCCGCCCCTACTTTACAACCCGAAACGTCTTGGCGCTGGATTCAAAATTGGCGAGCAGGTTATAGAACTCGGTGATCTCGGCTGTGTATTGCACATACCAAACAGTCGTGCCATCTTGAAAGACATAAGTCAATTCGTTGATATCGGTGTTGTTGCCTTTGCGTCCGGTAAAGACCAACCGTACAGCCAGGACCGTGTTCAGCATCACCTTGTTGCGTTCACTCGGGGCGAGACCCAACCCATTCAACTTTTGCGTAATGAAAACATCGAGGGTATCGGTGGTCATTGGTTCATAGGAAACGGTCATATAAATTTTATTGGGCGCTTTTTTGGAAGTGGAGCCGATCAAGGACAAATCCATAATAGGACTGCCGCCCAAGCCGTTCACCAGCACAGTAGTAGTTTTGGTGGCTTTATAACCGGGGGGCATCCAGACTTCAATTAATGAGGTGCGATATTGCGCCCAGCCAGCCGGGATCAAAGATTCATACGGCAGAGGCGTCGCGGCGGGCGTGGTGGTTGGCGTGGGTGTTAGCACCATGGTCACGGTGGGTTGAATAGTTGCAGTGTCAGTTGGCGCTTGTGGCGCTGAGGCTTTGGTTACCTTTCCCAAAACCAAATAACCAACAACGCAGAATAATATAAATGCCAGCCCTGCCAAAGCCGCCAGAATCCCAAGTTGCATAACGGTCATACCGAAATATTTTTTGTTTAGATCCATCAATCCTCCATGCAGTGCGATGCATCTATCATACCCGCACATATTTGATTATGACCGTTTTAACATCATAATCAAAATCATTCTAGGGGACAGAACCATTGGGAGTTGGCAAATCTGTAATCGGCGTCCAGCCGCTATCGGTAAGGTATTCCTGCAAGAATGCCGACCGTTCTTCGGCGGTCATGAGGCGCGGACGGGCGAAATCTTCGAGCAGGGTCGTGATCAATTCGACGCTGATCAACTTCCCATCGTAGATCACATAGCGATCCAGAAATTCGCGGCGGATGCCATCGGGCATCCAATCGAAGTTGCCCATTTGGTCGAAGAATAAATTCCCCAGCCCATAATGGATGAATGCATCGTTGTAGAACTCCATCGTCTTGGGAAAGTGTGCTTGACTACCGCTGACGATGGTCGCACCGGCATCGACCATGCGGCGAAAACCTTCCATTTGGGTCGCGTCTGGTTGCGGGACGTAGTCTTCGCCCCATTGAAAAGTAAAGATCACAAGATAGCCTTGCGCTTTCAGTTCGGCAACTTTTGCAGTGAAGTAATCCAGATCGCACGGAGCAGAACCGGGGTGATCGTCGGTGGCGATATCAGGCGTGCCAACATCTGGAATATTGCAGCCGAGAAATGCGATCTTGTTGCCATTAACATCAAATAACGCGGGCGCAAGCGAATCTTGATAATTCGAGCCGCCGCCATAATAGGCGAGGTTATTTGCTTTGTAGAGCGCGAGCGTTTCTTCCATCGCAAAGCGACCATAATCAGCGAAGTGATTGCCGGTCAGTTCGATCACGTCCACGCCGATATCTTGCAGTAAGCCAAAGTTTTTCGGGTCACTGCAAAAGACCAGGCGCGCGGAGTTGGGGTCAGGCGGCGGGCAATCGGTATAAAACGAAACTTCATTGCTGACGTGGGCAATATCCGCTTCGCGCAGGAGGTCACGGACTTCCTCACCGGGATAGGTGATGCCTTTTTGCTCCATCTTGAATGCGGTTGCACGCGTCAATGCGGTCGTGCCAGTGAGCATGACGGTAGTCAACTTGGATGAAGAGTAATTGTTGATCGGAACAGGAGCCGGTTTCCCCGAAGTTTGAAGCGTGAAGTTCACAACGAGCGGATATTTGGACACGTCAAAGTTTTTATGGATCGGCGATTGACCGTCAATGGTCAATACTTTCCAACGCGGCGACAAATCTTCAAACGGGATAATCGCCCATGCGGACTCTGTCCACGCAGTATCCAGAAGCTGACTCGCGTCCACGCTGCGCACCAACCCCGAAGCGGGTGCGCCCCAACTTGCCGTAAACGCCGCGAGTGTGGATTCATCCATCAATAACGTGTGTGCTATGCTCCCACTCCACACCGCGCGCAACTCATCGAAGGTCACGTCATCGCGAAGGGTTGGGAACGGCGCGACCAACACACAGACCCATTGGATTTGCGTCTCATCGGGCATCAATTCAGACACTGTCGCAGCAGAGACATCGAGCGCGAAGCCAACGTCCAGGTTGCTCACTTGCTCACGCAGTTTTTGCGGAACGGCAACGCCGATCAGATTTTCAGCCGGGACAAAGGTCGGAATTGGTGCAGGAATTGATGGAGCAATAGCCGTTGGCGTGTACGTAATAAATACCGGGGAAGGGATGATCACAGGCGTCTGGCGACCGCAAGCCAGAATCGAAAAAAAGATAATGGATAAAAAAGTTAGCCCCCGTTTATAAGCCTTCAAGTTCATGACTGAATCAGAATCGCGCGCGCAGGTGCGCCATCTGAGCCTGCGATCTTGAGCGGGAGGCAATACAGATCATAGAACCCGCGTGAGACTTGCGAAAGATTCAAACCTTCCACGACAACAACGCCCGCCTTCAACAAAACCGTATGCGTGGGAACCGAATCACCGTACGGCGCAACGGACAGATAATCCACGCCCACAAGTTGCACGCCGCGCTTCACGAGCCACTCCGCGCCGTCTTCGGTGATGGCAACAAAATCCGTTTGGAATTTCGTTTCGCCGTTCTTCCACCAATGCGAATTGCTGGTGCCGAACAGGATGCGCTTGAAATCAAAGGTGAGTTCCATGCGTTCCAGCATCTCGGCGGTGATCGCCTCCACTCCATCGGGCAACTGCACCACATAGCATGGACCCGTCAGCACATCGAGCGGCAGATTCTCCACGGTGCGACCGTCGTTGAGAAAATGATGCGGTGCATCCACATGTGTGCCGAGATGCACCGCCGCGCTGATGCGCGTCACATTGGCATGCGCACCTTTATCCATCGATTCAATTTGTTCGAGTTCCAGCGCCGGGTCACCGGGCCAGATGGGAAGCGTTGGTGAAATCGTGAGGGAAATATCGTAGATGGTCATGACAAACTCCTTGATTCTTTAAACACGAAGGACACAAAGTTCACAAAGGGGAAAGGCTTCACGATTTTAATACTTTTCCCTTTCAGAACCCTAACCACGGAGACACTGAGCCGCGGAGTTTTTAATTCTCTTTCTCAGTGTCTTCGTGTCTCCGTGGTTCAAATAGGTTTCTCAGTGAGTGTAAGTTCTGCCAACGTAAACTCTTTTAGCGCAGTTTCATCCATCGTAACACCCAACCCCGGTCCAGTGGGGACTGTGATCGTGCTGTCGTCATTCAACACAAAACGTTCATGTGTAATGTCGCGGTGGTAATAGCGATCCGAGGCGGAGATATCGCCGGGCAGCACAAAACCGGGCAGCGATGCCAGCGCGAGATTCGACGCGCGTCCGATGCCGGTTTCCAACATGCCTCCGCACCACACTGGGATATTTTGTGCGCGGCACAGATCATGGATCGCAATGCCCTGACTCAACCCGCCCACCCGCGCAGGCTTCACGTTGATGATCTTGCACGCTTTCATTTCCAACGCATAGCGCGCATGCCGCGGCGACACGACACTTTCATCCAAACAGATCGGCGTCTTGAACTCTGCCTGCAACAGGCGATGATCCCAAATATCATCTTCGAACAACGGCTGTTCGATCAGCAGCAAATTCAGATCATCGATCTGCTTCAACACCTGCGCGGACTCCAACGTGTACGCCGAATTCGCATCCACTTGCAGGCGCAGATCCGGGTAGGCATTGCGGACAGCAACGGTCTCATCCACTTCACGACCCGGCTTGATCTTGATCTTGACGCGACGATAGCCATCCTGCAAATAGGACGAGACGGTGCCTACCAAAGCGGAAGCTGATTCTTGAATCCCGATCGAGACTCCCACCTCGACCTTATCGCGCGTGCCCCCGAACATTTCCTTCAGCGACTTGCCATCGCGCTTGCCGAACAAGTCCCACAACGCCATCTCGACGCCCGCCTTCGCCAGATGATGCCCGCGGATACTTTCCACACGCGTCTGAAAATCATGCGCGTCTTGAATATCTTTGCCAAGTATCAACGGCGCGATGAAGTCCTTGAGAATGTGCCACGCAGTGCCGGTCGTTTCGTAGTTATAGCCCGGCTCACGCGAAGCGACACATTCGCCGTAGCCGGTCAGCCCTTCGGCTTGCAACGTGATAATGATGCACTCACGCACCGTCTCGCGCCCAAAGGACGTTTCAAACGGCGCTACCAGCGGCATGGATATATGATGGAGGGTAAGGGAGTCGATTTTCATATTTAGTTACTCCAAGTGTATAATATTTCTTAGTTGGATACAATGGTGAAATCTATACATAAAGCCCTATTAATATTTCTATTCAGCTTTCAAATTGGCTGTTCAGTATCTACCCAGATCACACTTGAACCTTCTATCAGTATACCAACTAGTACACCCACACCTGAAAGAAAACTTCAACTCACATTTGTGGTGACAAACAGCATTTACGCAATCGATGTAGGTTGTTTAGATGCACCCGAACCTTGTTTTAGTACACCAAAAAAGTTGTTGGACATCGAATCTGTTGGGCTTAAAAATAGTTGGTCACCCGATGGCATGAGAGTTGCTTTTGGCTGGGGCGAAATTTATATCGCCGATTGGGAGGGAGAAGATCAAAAAAATATTACAAATACCTCGGATTTCAATACTTGGCCGATTTGGTCTACGGACGGAAATCATATAGTGTATGAATCAAAATCATCTAATGGGCAATTTACTTTTTTCATGGCAAGCTTAGATGGGAGCGGGATTAGACAACTATTGACGAGTATGAAAGAACCGTTAAACCCTACCTTTCCTGAGTTGTCCCCAAATGGAGCAAAGATTGTTTTTGATGCACGACCTGTTTCTGATCCACAAGTTTTTCTGCCGCCCAAACAAATCTTCGTTTCAAATCTCGATGGTTCCGCCTTAAACCAAATTACGTATACAATTACTGATCCCTCGTTCACGCCCCCCAATAATATAACCCCATCCTTTTCTCCTGATGGCAAATATATCCTCTTCAATCGATTTACAAATTACGCAGATATTGAACCAGCAGGTTTAAGTGATATCTACACACTAGATTTAGAAACTAAAAAGGAAACTCGACTAAATTCAGATGACCAAAGGAATATGTCATTGCCGGTTTGGAGTCCAGTTGGAAATTGGATTGCCACTGTTTCTTATCAAAATGGGAATAAGGATATTTATTTAATTCGAGCAGATGGCACCAAGGTAATTAATGTCACAAAGAGTCAACAAGATGAAGATCTGCCAGCTTGGAGATATTTTACAACACCATAAAAGCAAAAGTGACTGTTATCTCTCAGATGACAGTCACTTTATTTTTACTCGATCTTCACTTCCCCCGGCTCATCGTTAATTTTCAAACCGCGCAGGGCATCGTCCATGCTGGTGCCTTCGCCGCGGCGCATCCCGGCGGCGGGTGTTCCGCAATAGGGACAAATATTCCACGGCAGTTCCATCAGCTTGTTGCAGTTCTCGCAGTTTTTCTTTAATTTTGTATGACAGTTCGGGCAGACCTGCCAGTCATCTTTGACGCGGCGTTCACAGCCGGGACATAATGGCAAGTCTTCCAACGCTTGGAGCAAAGCTTCTTCTTCGAGCGTGCGTTGATATTCCTCTTCGAGAGTCCGCTGTGGGCGGAGGATCAAATACACCAACACGCCGGGCAGATTCAATACAGCCACCAACAACGTCGCGAGGGTTTGCACCAACGGGTCGCGGGCGCGTGTGCGGATATCGCGATACGTCCATATGACGAGCGAGATCCACAAAGCGGCGAGGAATGCTCCGCCGAAGCCGGTGAGTATGAGGAAAAAGTTGCTTATAAGTGTGGGGTCAAAAGTCATGATGCCTCAAAAGCTCTTAAACACAAAGGACACAAAGTGCACAAAGGACTCTTTTGACTTAAGGTTTTATACCTTCGTGTCCGTAGTGTCCTTTGTGGTAAAGATATCTTCATTTTATCCCATCTCATGGTGTGGTGTGATGAAAATGCCATTCACCAGCGTCTTGGTCTACAAAAGAGTTGGTGCCGATCACTTGATAGAACGTAGTGCCTGGCTTCAAAGCGATCGCTGCGCCATTGGTGGCATCGGTTAGCGAAAGCGGTTGATTGACGTAGGTCCGAGTCCAGCGTGCGACGATGCCCACGCCATCACGGAAGACGTACGCTTCGCCTGAACCGGTCAGGTCAATGTGATAGACCTCATCGTCCGCGTCATAGTTATTAGCAAAGGTATGATACGCGAACAACACCACCACATTCGTAGCATGCACAGCCGTCGCATTGACGCGGTCTACCAGCGGGGCAAACTGTTCAGGTTTGTTATCGCGTGTATCGCTGGTTTCTTGATAACGGGCGTATTCACCGGTCTCGGGGACATATTGCCAATAGTTGTAATCATCTGCCGAGTAGTAGGTGTAGATCAAATCACCAGCCAGAATGGAATTGGCGACATAGTTCGCGCTGAAGAGGTCGGTCCGATACGAGGGCGGGTCGCTGGGTAATTTATATTTTTCAACACACGGTTCCCACTTCAGCATGTTGAAATAGGAATTGTTATAGACTTCGATCTTGCGCGCTTCGAGGAATTGAAAAGGCGGGCAGGCACCAAAGGAAGAGATGCCGAGCGATGGCACCACCAGAAATTTTGCAAAATCGGTTGACTCGAAATACTTCAACACGCGCGGGTCAGCATACTTGAAAACGATAAAAGACTGATACATGCGCTGGATATTCTCATCGAAGAATCTGCCGGAGCGCACGGGTCCCACCCATTCAGAGTTGTTGCCATAGAACACGGCGATGAAGCGCGTCAATCCGCCTTCGATGTAATATTCGTAGACTTGATCAGCGAGCGTCAACCCAGATTGCGGACGGATATAACGCGGATAGTTCGCCACCTTGATCGCCAGCGCGCGCCGATTTAATAAGGCTGGATCAGAGGCGGGCAAGCCTGTCAACGGGTTGATGGGATTCGGCAACGTGACCGCAGTCGCTTCGACGATTGGGGTCGCAGTCGGCGGCTCCAGCGTTGGAACTGTCGACGGAACAATTGTCGGCAGAGATAAAGGCGTCGGGGCTGAACCAGCATACACTGAGTCTGAAGCGGTCTGCACAGGTTGGAACGGAGTCGGGGTGGGAATCCCAACCGCCGAGGCGGTATCTGTACGAAGTCCACATCCAGAAAGAAATATCACGGCAAGCAAAAGCAAATTCAAGGTACGTCGCATCGTTTGATTTTACAACAATCAGAGGGGACTGCAAACCCCGCTCGTTTCAACCATCTTTCAAAGAGACGAGCGGGGCAAACCTGATAAAATTACAAAACCATGCTTATTCTGATTACGGTCGCGATCCTGTTGATCACCGCGCTGATCTTGTTGATCCTGCGCTTCACCTTGGGGGAATATCGCTACTCATGGCTCATCGCCACCAGCGGCGCTTTGTTTGCCTGGCTCAGTGTGTTTCTGTGGCAGGTGCGCATGCCGTTGCAGATCCAACTGCCGCTTTGGCAGCCAGCCGCGCTCTTCCCACAATCACCGTTTTTTGTGGCGGATGGCATCGCCTGGGCGTTTGCGGTGTGTCTGGTTTCATTATCTTTGGCAGTGATCGTGACCGCAGTGATCCGCGAGAACTTTCCATATCCCATAAGTTGGATTGGGATATTGGTGCTGACTGCCTTCGGCGTGATGGCTGTAACAGCCGATAATCCCCTGACACTGGTATTGCTTTGGGCAGCGATCGATCTGGCTGAATTGATCTCGCAGATGCGTATCGTTGAGGAACCAAAATTTAGTGAACGAATCGTGATCGCCTTTGCGGCGCACATAGCTGGCATTTTGGTTCTGTTGTGGGCTGATATGGTCAGCACATCGAATGGTGTGATCCTGGATTTTCGCGCCACCCCGCCCCAAGCAGGCTTGTATCTCATTCTCGCGGCGGGATTGCGCCTCGGTGTCTTACCCCTGCATTTGCCATTC
Source organism: Chloroflexota bacterium (assembly GCA_040006635.1). Lineage (GTDB taxonomy): Bacteria > Chloroflexota > Anaerolineae > Anaerolineales > Villigracilaceae > Defluviilinea. The sequence continues at coordinate 18,149 of JBDTWO010000046.1, read as the reverse complement.
ATGAGTGAAGAATCCGTTCGGCGCGGTTTTGGTACCGCATTGCGTATGATCTCAGCCGGGTCAAGTTTGATTCTATTAGCGCGTATTCCATCCAGCAGTCTGACATCACCTTTCGTCCCGTATCTTATTTTGTTTGTAGCTTCCGCCGCGCTCTATGGCGCATGGATGTGGCTGCGCGCACCTGATGAACTTACAGGTCGTCCATTTTGGTTGATAGCCATGGGTTCATTGGCATTGGCTGCGGCTCTGCGCGGAAATCCGATCGGCGCCACCGCCTGGAGTTGTGCCCTGATCCTGGTAGGCGGCGCATTGTTCTTATCTTCCATGCAAAATAAATGGCTCGAACGCGCCTTGTATATCGGCGTCTGGGCGATCTCAGCGCTGCCACTCTCGCTGACCGCTGCGGGTTGGGTCACCACAGACTCACACTTTTGGTATGCCGTGCCATTCTTGATCGTCGCCCATGCCATGTTGATCGCAGGTCTGATCCGGCATATTCAACGATCAAATATGCGCGCCGCTTTTGATAGTCAACCACCCTGGGCAAGGAACGTATACCCGATCGGCGTTGGGATTTTGTTGCTCGCGATCCCGGCGCTTTCTTTCTTCGGCTGGGACGGTTCACTAACAATCGGCAGTTGGATATTGGGACTTAGCGCGTCGCTCCTCGCCGCAGGCTTGCTCTGGCTAACCCCGCGTTTTCGCATCTTGAACCCGGTCCGCGCCCACTGGGTGCGCCCTGCCAACCCAGCGTGGCTCGATTGGGGTTATCAAGCCATCTGGAACAGTTATCAGCAACTTAGTCGATTAAGCAATTCACTCTCGAACGTGCTCGAAGGCGAAAGCGGAATCATGTGGACGTTATTATTCCTGGCTTTATTCATTTCCTTCTTTGCACAAAGGTCGCCTTAACTTATGTCCACACTTTCATGGATCGCTGTGCTCCTGATCACGGTCACCTCGGTTGGTCTTTTGCTGGTGCGTGACTGGCGCTGGCTGGTCATCTTTCTGGCTGCCCAATATTTTGGCATGTTGATCCTGACACTGCTGCACTGGCCCCTCGGCATGGCTTCTGTAAAAGTTGTCGCAGGCTGGATGAGCGCCGCCATTCTCGGCATGACGCGTTCCGGTCTGCCGCGTGAAGATCGGTCTGAAAAGCATAGCATCCTGCCGCAGGGTCGCATGTTCCGTTTGTTCGCCGCCGGTATCGTGATCGTGCTCGTTGCCGCTGCCACCCCGCGGGTGAATGTGATCATGGCGAACGCTGGTCTCGCAGTGACCACCGGCAGTCTGCTTCTGATCGGCATGGGCTTGCTGCATCTGGGTGTCACAGACCACATCCTGCGTGTGGTCATTGGATTAATGACCGTGCTGGCGGGGTTTGAAATTTTATATGCAACCGTGGAAGGCTCCATTCTGGTTGCAGCTTTATTGGCAGGTATCAATCTCGGTTTGGCTTTGGCGGGTTCATATCTTCTGATCGCATCCAATGCACAAGCTGAGGAGCCCGCATGAACGCGCCCACGATCTGGATCATTATCCCAGCTTTTATTGCTGTGTTACTCCTCCCCCTGCGCAATCAACGCGCGCTGAGCATCATCGGGGGTGTTGTCACAGTCCTGCTGGCAGTCACAGCCCAGTTCGTCCCCATCGAAGAGGCATTTCGGTTGGGCACACTCTCCATCAAGATCGATTCGTCGCTGGCTGTGTTCGGACGTATTCTGCAGATCAAGCCCGCTGAAGGATCGCTGCTGGCCATCATTTATGGTGCCACAGCATTATGGTTCTTCGGCGCAGAAGCCTCCAAGACCGCCATGCGCCTTGTCCCTTATGGATTATTGATCACTGCCTTTATGGTCGCAGCGATTGCGGTGGAACCGTTTCTGTTTGCGGCGTTGTTCATTGAACTCGCCGTGCTGTTGTCAGTTCCCATGCTCACCCAGATCAATAGACCACCTGGGCGCGGCGTCATCCGCTTTTTGATCTATCAAACGCTCGCGATGCCATTCATTTTATTTTCGGGTTGGTTGCTGGCTGGCGTGGAAGCCAGTCCCGGCGACATTGCGCTTGCCACTCAATCAGCATCCATGCTGGGGTTGGGATTCGCCTTCCTGCTGGCGATCTTTCCGTTCTATAACTGGATTCCCATGCTCATGGAGGAAGCCTCGCCCTTCATCGTCAGCTTCCTGTTGTGGATCATTCCAACCATTACCATTATTTTTGGCGCAGGCTTTCTTGATCGTTATTCATGGCTGCGCTCATCTCCACAATTGGCGTCCACACTTCAGTTCGTAGGCTTGTTGATGATTGTCACAGGCGGGTTATGGGCAGCAACCCAGCGGCATCTCGGGCGTATCATGGCATACGGTTCGATTGCAGAGACTGGGTTTTCCATCCTTGCCTTAAGCTTGAATCCAAGAATAGGCATTCCCATTTTGTTCATGCTGATCCCAGCCCGCGCGTTGGGGTTGGCAGTCTGGTCGCTTTCACTGACGGTGATCCAAGAACACGCTGAGAGCCTGCGCTTCAGCGCTGTGCGCGGACTGCTGCGCAGTTATCCGTTTGCGAGTGCCGGTTTGATCCTGTCTGCGCTTTCTACGGGCGCATTCCCATTACTGGCAGGCTTCCCAGCCCGATTGGCGCTCTCGGAAAATCTCTCACGAGTCTCGCTCGTGGCTGCTTTTTGGCTGGGGATCGGCATCATCGGCTTGCTCACCAGTTCGTTCCGTACCATGGCAGTGCTCAGCATGGCTGAGGAATATACAAGCTGGGAGCTGCGCGAAGATTGGTTACAGGGGATCATGCTCGGGCTGGGAATGATCGGGCTCCTTGTCCTTGGGCTGTTCCCGCAGTTTGTCCAAAATTTGATGTCTGACCTGCCCGCCATGTTCGAACGTCTCGGTCGTTGAGGCGGTATAATCATCACGCATTTCAAGTACCTGCGCCGGAGGCAGAACCATGGATATGGATTTTGAACAGATCGTCAAACGCCTGCAATGGCTGGACGAAGAACATCGCAAGGACAAGGCGGCGATCATAGCTTTAGAAGAGCGGATCGTTTCTTTTGAAGGCAATATCGACCTCGTTAAACAACAGATCAAGCCGCTTGATAAACAGATCGCAAGCTTATCCTCCACCACTGCCCGCATTGACCAATTCGATACCATCGTCGCCAAACAACGCGAAGATGTAAAGAAGTCGCTGGATGAGATCGAAAAGAAATTTCAAAAGCGCGAGTTGGAAATCACCAAACAACACCAAAAGGACCTCGAACCTTTTCCGAAGGCAATTGACGAATTGCGCGAGGCGCTTAAAGACATCCCGCCAATTCAAAGGGATGTAAAAGCCCGCCTCGCCGAAGAAGCCCGCCTGCATACCGAGATCAACGAGCTCAAACCGCCTATTGATGAGGCGAAACGCGCCGCCGAGGAAGTTGCCCGCTCCCAGCGCTCGTATGAAGAAAACCGCAAACAGGATATGAAGCGCGTGGCTGACCTGCAGGGCGAGCTTGTGGCACTGCGCCCGCGCATTGACGAAGCCCGCTCCAAAGCCGACCTGACCGCCGATAGCTTCAAGAACATCGATAACCGCATCAATGAAGTGATGCTCTCTGAGGCTGAAAGGAAATCTGCCCAGAGCGCATTCATTGAAAAACAGAGCGTTGCCCAAATTGACCGCGAACACATCTACAAGGATTGGCAGGAAAGATCCAACGAATTCCATAAGCAGGTAAAAATCCTTGAGACCCAATCTCAGGCGCTTGAGGAAACCCTGCGTTCTGCCAAGAAGGCACAAGAGACCTACAACGAACTCAACACCAAACTCGAGCGGCGCATCAACGAAGTGACCGAGATGCAACGGCTCGCTGAAGACCGCTTGCGCCAGGAATGGGTCACCTTCAAAGCCGATGATCAAAAACGCTGGACGGGTTACACGCTCTCGCAAGATGAGGGCATCAAGGATGTGCGCCGTACCGTGGCAAAAATTGACGAGCGCATCAGCCCCTTGTACGAATCGATCCAAACCCTGCAAGACCAAATTCATCAGACCACCGATGCCACCGAGCAACAACTGCAAGAGTTAATGAATGTGGCGCACGAATGGCTTTCGGCATACGAGCGCATCATGGGTCACGGCAAGACCGCCAAGAAAACAAAAAAATAAGAAACCAGTTGTAGAAAACCTTATCTTTCCTCTTTCTTCTTTCATTTCCAAAGAAAGAGGCAGGAAGAAAGATTTTTATTTCCATGCGTGTTATCGGAACGGCAGGTCATGTAGATCACGGCAAATCCACGCTCATTGCGGCGCTCACGGGCACACACCCAGACCGCCTCAAAGAGGAGCAAGCCCGCGAGATGACCATCGAACTCGGCTTCGGTTGGATGACCCTGCCCAACGGCGAAGAAGTGGGCATCGTGGATGTGCCCGGTCATCGCGATTTCATCGAGAACATGCTATCGGGCATCGGGGGTATCGACGCGGCATTGCTGGTCATTGCCGCCGATGAAGGCGTGATGCCGCAGACGAGGGAACATCTCGCCATTCTGGATCTGCTACAGATTCCCGCTGGACTCATCGTACTGACCAAGACCGATCTCGCATCGGACTCAGCCTGGCTTGATCTGGTGACAACCGACATTCGCCTCGCTGTTAGCGACACCGTGCTGCGAGACGCGCCCATCGTGCGTGTCTCTGCCAAAACCAAAACGGGGCTCGACGAACTTATTTCCACGCTTAGTAAAATCCTTGAAGAGAAACCTGCGCGGCTTGACCTGAATCGTCCACGCCTGCCCATTGACCGCGTCTTCACCATGAGCGGATTCGGTACCATCGTCACCGGCACGCTCAGTGATGGACACCTCTCCGTAGGTGATGAAGTGGAAATTCTGCCAGCGGGCTTAACCGGCAGGATCCGCGGCTTGCAAACCCACAAGCGCAAAGAAGAGACAGCCATCCCCGGCTCGCGCACGGCTGTAAATATCTCAGGCGTGAACACCGAGCAGATCCAACGGGGAGCCGTGGTTACGCATCCGCATCAGTATCAAGCCACACGCCGGCTGGATGCGCGTTTTCGATTACTCAAAGATGTTTCAACTTCACTCAAACATGGCGATGAAGTGAAATTCTTTGTGGGCACCAGCGAAACCATCGCCACCCTGCGCATCTTAGGCACAGAAGAACTCAACCCCAATGACGAAGGCTGGATCCAACTTGAACTGCGCGACCCAATCGTAGCTGTGCGAGGCGACCGCTACATTTTACGCCGTCCATCGCCCAGTGAGACATTAGGCGGCGGTGTCATTATCGATCATCAGCCCAAGGGTCGCCACAAACGGTTTGATGAAGATGTGCTCAAGTCCTTAGAGTCACTGGCACAAGGCTCACCTGCCGATGTGCTGTTCGAAGCGGCACTGGCGGCAAATATCGCGCCGCTCAAAGAACTTGTCACACGCTCACGATTGGAATCGATGCCTGCGGCACAAGCTTTGCAAGAGTTGGTGGTGAGCGGTAAGTTGATTCAATTGGAGGATGGCGCACAAATCATCTCAAGCGATGCGCTTGCCATTGCGCTCCCCCACTGGGACATACTGCGCGATAAAACCATGTTGTTGGTTGAGTCGTATCACAAGGATTATCCATTACGGCGCGGCATTCCGCGTGAAGAGTTGAAGAGTAAATTAAAACTCAGTCCGCGCATATTCAACGCCATCAAAAACAAACTGATCACTGATCACTCGCTAACCGATCACTCTGCTTTCATCGCAAAGTTTGGGCATGAGATCAAGTTCAATGGACAGGAGCAGGCTAAAGTCGAGACATTGATGCGGAAGTTCGAGGGGAGTCCGTTTAGTCCGCCGAGTGTCAAAGACTGTCAAGCCGATGTCGGCGAGGAAGTCCTGAATACATTAATCGAATTGGGCGAGTTGCTGACCGTGTCGCCAGATGTGATTTTTCGCAAAAGCGATTATGATTTAATGGTGTCAAGAATTCAGAATGTCCTCGTTCAAAATGGGAAGATCTCGCTCGCTGAAGTGCGCGATATCTTCAGCACCAGCCGCAAATATGCTCAGGCAGTACTGGAACATCTCGATGCGCTCGGCCTTACCCTGCGAGATGGAGATTTTAGAAAGTTGAAGAAACAATGAACTCTCTAAAAAGATTATTTGCCGCGCCGACATTTGAAGATGATGTTAAGACGCAGCAGGCTTATTTGCTAAACGTCATCCTGTGGACGTTGATCTGCGTGCCGATCCCCTTTGTGTTTTACTCATTATTCCGCACTCCTGAAAATATCACAAGGACTTTCCTACAGGCAGGTTTTGGCGAGGCGGTCAATATCATTCTATTGATCATGCTGCGGTGCGGATTTGTTAGAGCCGCATCCATTATACAAGTCAGCGCATTCTGGTTATTTTTTACCGTCACCGCTGCTACCGAGAGCGGTGTGCAAGGCGAGGCGTATTTATTGGGCTACAGTCTGGTGATCGCGATTGCGGGAATCCTGGCAGGCGGAACGGGCGCGCTGGTGTTTACGTTTTTGTCCCTCGCTTCAGGCGGCTTGATGGTATATGCGCACGCACAAGACATCATTAACGCTGGTGTCGATTCGCCGTTGACCACCTGGATCGTCAGCCTTGTACTCTTCCCTGTTGGCGCAGTGCTTCAGCATTTGGGGGCACACACGGTTAGAAATTCGCTTGCCCGCGCCCGCATCAGCGAGGAACGGTATCGTTTGATCTCGAGGGTCAGTTCCGATTACACATTTTCAACAGAGGTGGATCCGTCTGGCAATATGCGCTTAAATTGGGTAGCCGGCGCATTCAAAGCCATGACCGGATATACCGAAGCGGAATATGTGAAGCACGGCGGCTGGCTGGCACATTTACACCCTGAGGATGTGGAGCAAGATGCCCAAGCCCTGACAAAACTAAAAACCAACCAACAAGTTATCCATGATTTGCGGACATATACCAAGGCAAAAGAAGTGCAGTGGGTCCGCGTCTATTCACACCCAGTTTGGGATGAAAAGCAAAATTGTCTGATCGGAATCGTGGGCGCGGTACAAAATATCACCGAACAAAAACAAGCCGAGGAGGCTTTACGCAAATCTGAAGCCATCTATCGCCGGGCGATCGAAGTTGCCGGTGCGGTCCCTTATCGCCAGACTTTTGATGAACAGGGTCAAATCATATATGACTTCATGGGCGAGGGCATCCGCCAGATCACCGGGTACGGACCGGAAGAATTTACTGATCAATTGTGGGGTTCATTAGTACAGGAAAGACATCTGCTGGAAGACCTAGAGCCCTATGCGCTCGAGGATGCTATTGAACAGGTGCGCTCAGGGAAAATCACCATTTGGAAATGCGAACACCATATCAAAGCTCGAGATGGAAAACTCCACTGGGTATTTGAAGCCGCCGTAGACTTGCGCGATGAGCATGGTATTGCGCATGGATCCATTGGAATGTATCAAGATATCACCGAGCGAAAACAATCGGAGGGAGCGCTTCGATATGAACGCGATCTTCTCCAAATCTTCATGGATAATATTCCTGATGCGGTTTATTTTAAAGACACTCGATCGCGCTTTATACGCGTCAATAAGGCGCAATCTCAATTTCTAAAACTTGACCAACCACAAGATGCCATCGGCAAGACTGACTTTGACTTTCAGTCGTCTGATCTGGCACAGCAATTCCTGAACGAGGAAAAACAGATCATTGAAACCGGTCAACCTATTATCAATCGCGTTGAACTCAATCCAACCGAGGCTGGTAAGCCACGCTGGCTTTCTTCCACAAAAGTACCAGTCAGGGATTCAGCCGGGCAAGTGATCGGGACCATCGGCATCACGCGCGATATAACAGTACAAAAGAATGCCGAGGAATCCGAGCAGCATCGCCGTGAAATGCTGGAAAAAATTGTGAAGCTTGGGCAGTACGTTGCCGAAATCCAAGATCTGCACACCACCCTCCAAAGAATCTGGCAAAGTATTCGCCATGATCTAGACTTTGACCGCCTGGGTATTTACCTTTACGACCCTGAACACAACACCATGCACGGCACCTATGGAACCAGCAGCGAAGGCGAAATGGTCGAAGAGTGGGATTCGCATATTTCACTTAACGATGAAACGGTGGAAACAGTCTCGTTTATCGATGTTCTTCAGAACACCAATGGCTTGTATATTAGCCATAACTACGAGACCGAGCACAATATATCGACAGGGCATATTATGTCAGGCGTAAAAGATTACGCGGCTGTCGCTGCCCGGACGGGAGAAAAACCCGTAGCCGTAATTTGTGTGGATCAAGCTATTTCAAAGCGACCGATCACGAATGAACAGTTGGAGGCGCTGCGCTTGTTTGCAGGCTATGCCGGGTTGGCTATTGAGAATGCGCGCCTTAACGATGCACTCCAGAAAGAATTGGATCTTCAAAAACAGGCGGAAAACCAGGAAATGCGCCGGCGTGAAATGCTTGAGAAGGTTGTCCAACTTGGCAAGCAGGTGACAGAAGTCAGCGATCTCAAAACAACGCTCCACAAGGTCTGGCACGGCATCCACGATGAGTTGGAATTTGATCGTCTCGCTATTTTCCTGTATGATAAGGAAACCCATTCGATCAAGGGTACGCTGGGAACCACCAATCAAGGTGAAATCGTCGAGGAATGGGATTACTCCCGTTCTCTACATACAGAAAAGCCAACTTCATTTACCCGCGCCCTCGAGCAACCCGACGGGGTGTATTTCACGCCCAATTTCGGCGATGAATTCAATATCCCTGAAGGAAATGATATGTATACTGTCAAGGATTTTGCTGCGGTGACCGCCTGGGGCGGTGATAAACCGGTGGCGATCATTACGGTTGATAACCATCCATCCAAGCGACCGATCACCAAGGAACAATTAGAAGCGCTACGCTTATTCAGTGGCTACGCAGGCTTGGCAATCGAAAACTCGCGCTTGAATTCTGCGCTCCAGGTTGAATTAAATCAGGGACAAAAACTCATCCAGGAGCTTGAGACCAAAAACGCCGAACTTGAACGTTTCACCTATACGGTCTCGCATGACCTCAAATCCCCGTTGGTGACGATCACAGGCTTTCTCGGTTATCTCGAACAGGATGCGCTGGCTGGCAATGCCGAGAAGATCAAACATAATATCAATCGTATTTCGAACGCGGCGCAAAAAATGCAGGCATTGCTCAACGACCTGCTTGAACTCTCACGCATTGGTCGAATCATGAACACGCCCGAAGAGGTGCCCTTCGAAGAGATCGTCCATGAAGCCGTAGATCGGGTACATGGCCGACTGGATGAAATCAATGCGCTGGTCGAAATTCAAAGGGATCTGCCGGTAGTTAATGGCGATCGCACCCGGTTGGTGGAAGTCATCCAAAACCTGATCGAAAACGCCGCCAAATATTCGGACCCCAAATCACAGCCCCGCATTGAAATTGGCACAGCCGATACGCAAGATCACCTCACCACCTTCTACGTACGCGATAACGGGATCGGTATTGCGCCTCGTTATCACGATAATATTTTCGGCTTATTCAACAAACTCAATGCCAAATCCGAAGGCACCGGCATCGGGTTGACCCTCGTCAAACGGATTATCGAAGTCCACGGCGGGCGTATTTGGGTAGAATCAGAGCTAGGCAAAGGCGCAACCTTTTATTTCACATTACCAAGCAAACAGATCAAGGAGTAAGCATGTGTGGCAGATTTACACTAACCGTCAACCCAGCTGACCTGCAGGACACTTTTAGCAACTACAATTTTCCGGTCAGGTTCGCGCCGCGTTTTAATATCGCGCCCTCCCAGCCAATCCTCGCCGTACCAAACGATGGCAACCTCACCGCTGATTTTTTTGTGTGGGGGCTGATCCCCATGTGGGCAAAAGACCCGTCCATTGGCAGCCGCATGATCAACGCGCGCGGCGAAACGCTCGCCGAAAAACCGTCTTTTCGCGGCAGTTATCGTCATAAGCGCTGCATCATCCTCGCAGATGGCTTTTACGAATGGAAAGCTTTTGGGGATAAGAAAAGTAAAACACCCTACTTCATCCACATGAAAGACCGCCAGCCTTTTGCCATGGCTGGGCTTTGGGATTCGTGGGAAAGCACCGACGGTTCAAGCATAAAGACCTGCACCATCATCACCACCGGACCCAACGAATTAATGGAAACGATTCACGACCGCATGCCCGTGATCCTGCATCCTCGTGATCATGCCAAATGGCTGGACGCTTCGCCTCAGACTCCCGAAAACCTGCAACCGCTCATCAAGCCTTTCCCAGCGGACGCCATGTCTGCATACCCTGTCTCGACTCTGGTGAATAAAACCACCAACGATATGCCTGAACTGGTCGTTCCCGCGTAGGACTTGTCCTACTTAAACAGTCCACTGTGAATCAATTCCAATCAAAAATCATACAACGCTTCCCCGCCCTGGCATCGCGGGATTATGTGCTATTCCTGGTCGGACAATTGATCTCCGTCATCGGTACATGGATGCAAGCCACTGCCCTGCCCTATCTTGCCTATCGCATCTCCGGCCGTCCACTGGACCTGGGCTTGATCGGCGTCGCCAACACATTACCCACTTTATTAATTGCTTTACCAGCGGGCGTCCTCGTCGAACGCTGGGACAAACGCAAAACGGTCATCCTTTTTCAAGCCATTATGTCGCTTCAGGCTTTTGGGCTGACGTATCTGGCATACACCGGAAAAATCCAGATCTGGCAGATCGTGGGCTTGGCATTTTTCTATGGCACTGCCGTTGCCATCGAAGTGACTGCCCGCCAGGCAATGCTCATTGAATTGGCGGGCCGCGAAGCCCTGCCCAGCGCGATCGCGTTACAAACTACAGCATTTAATTTTGGGCGTGTGATCGGTCCGCTATTTGCCGCGTGGTTAATATCCATGACTGGGGGCGAGAGCAGTGTCTTTCTAGCAAATGGGATCAGTTTTATATTTGTGATCATCGGTCTGCTAATTGCCCGCACACGGTTCAAGGTTGAACACGAAGGTAATACCGATAGAAGCTTACCAAGAGAATTCAAGGAAGGTCTGCAGTATATTCGGAACGATCAGGTCGTGACATCCGTTATTCTAATGGCGGCACTGGTGGGCTTCTTTGGCATTCCCTTAATTCAGCAGCTCCCGGCACTGGCACGCGATGTACTCAAAACCGCTCTGGATACAGAAGCCATGGTCGCTGCCCGCACGAGCAATCTCTATGCCGCGCAGGGCGTGGGCGCGATCATTGCGGCGCTGATCGTTGCGTATTTCAGTTCGGCTAACAAACGCCGGATGCTCTCAATGGGTCAGGTAATTTTTATTATCCCGATCATTGCTTTGGGATTTGCAAGAAGCATGAATATTGCCCTGATCCTGTTGGCGTTCATCGGACTCGGGACGGTTATTCAACTGGTCACCATGAATACGATGATCCAGGTGGATGTGCCCAACGAATTACGCGGACGTGTGTTCAGCATTTATTTTTGGGCATTGCAGGGCGTGGCTCCCTTTGGGAGCTTTGCCATTGGGTGGATGGCGCAGACCTGGAATGTGCCCATCACGATCATTGTTGGCGGAACGATCTGTTTGATCGGAATTCTGGCTGTCCGCCTGGTTTATAGGGACAGAGACGTACGGGAATCGTTGGGTTAATGTCAGGTTAGCGTTAAAGTCTGCGGCTTGACCATGTTTTTTGGCAAGGGTATGATGATTTACGGAGAATAAAGTATTTATGGATAACAAAGAAAAAAATCCGCGCGGAATCTTCGCGCGCTTCACGGACATGCTAATTGGGATCGGGTTGGGGGAATCGATGCTGCGTGTCGGTACAACCATTTTGTCGATAGCCATGCTGGGCGGCGCTATCTGGCTGTTGAAATCGTTCTATGCCCAGCCAGTACAAGTTGGAGGGCAGATAAATGCCTCAGCCACTGAATCAGTGATCGCTGTGGAAGGAATCGCCAGCGTCCCGCAACAGGATTTCAACACGTTCTACGGCATCCCGCGCATTGCACAGCCGCTTACGATCATCCCATCCCGCCCCAGAGATCAGATCGTCAAATATGTAGTGGAGGATGGCGATACGATCTTTGGCATCGCGGAAAAGTTTGGCTTGAAACCAGAAACAGTTCTGTGGGGCAACTATAGCATTTTGCTGGATGACCCGCACTCCTTGAAAGCCGGGCAAGAGTTGAGCATTCTGCCCATGGACGGCGTGTACTGGCAATGGCTGGCTGATAACAAGGGCGGTCTACCAGCGTTCGCAAAATATTTTGGCGCTAAGCCTGAGGATATTTTAAGTTCGCCGGTTAATAAACTCGACCCAGCCGCGGTGGGCGATCTCAACAATCCAAACATTCAGGATGGAACCTGGCTGTTCATCCCAGGCGGGCGGCGTGAATTAATTTCCTGGAGTGCGCCCCTGGGTGTGACGCGTGAAAACCCGGCCTCAGCCCGCGTTATGGGAGCCGGGGCTTGCGGTCCGATCAGTGGCGGCGCGGTTGGCTACGGCACATTCATCTGGCCATCGAACGCTCATTATCTTTCAGGGTTTGACTATTCGGAAATTCATCGCGGCATTGATATTGCCGGAAATACGGGTGAGGGGGTGTATGCCACCGATGCCGGTGTGATCGTCTACGCTGGCTGGAACGATTATGGCTACGGTAATATGATCATGATCGACCATGGGAATGGCTTTCAGTCTTTATATGCCCACTTGAGCGCGTTCAATGTGAGCTGTGGTCAAAGTGTTGGTCAGGGTGATGTCATTGGCGCCATTGGCTCGACCGGACGGTCCTCAGGTTCGCATTTGCATTTTGAGATCAGGTCACTTTCTTCGTTCGTCAATCCACACGATATGTTGCCGCCGCCCTAAGATGACTTGCAGAACAGATTACTCTCGGCTATAATCTGCGTCGCTTCCGGGCGCGTAGCTCAGTTGGTTAGAGCGCTACTATCACACAGTAGAAGTCGGGGGTTCGAGTCCCTCCGCGCCCACAAAAAGACAGGTGTAACAACCTGTCTTTTTATTTTAACTGTAAGAGAGTTGTAAGAACTCCGTCAAGCGTTCAAAACTGCTTTATAATTTTCCCATCATGACAACCCGCACTAATGAAGCTTGGCTGGCTGATCTACGCTCCACCGGTGAAGCCAAGAGTCTCGCTCTGGAAGATCTGCGCGCCGTAATTCAAAAGGGCTTACCCTACGCCCTTTCCCGCTGGCTTTCCCCTGACCTCCCCCAATTTAACTCACTTGTTGACGAAGTTACTCAGGAGACCCTGCTCCGCGTTCTGGACCAGTTAGGCACCTTCGAGGGTCGCAGTCAATTCACCACCTGGGTGCATAAGATCGCCGTGCGGATCGCGTTAACCGAACTGCGCCGCAAACGCTGGCGCGATTCGTCTTTGGATGAACTCACCGAAAACGAGGACGCTCCTCCGCCCCCGGGCCTGCTCGCTGATTCTCAAGCCAGCCCTGAAACCTCAGCCGAACGCGGCGACATGATGACACGCGTCCGCCGGATCATCGAAGAAGAATTGACTGACCGTCAACGCCAGGCATTGATCCTGCTCGGCGTGCAAGATATGCCCATCGAAGATGCCGCCCGCAAACTCAAGACCAACCGCAACGCACTCTACAAACTCCTGCACGATGCCCGCCTGAGATTACGCACCCGCCTCGCGAGTGAAGAGATCGCACCGCATGAAGTATTGGCGCTCTTTGAACAAAAGTAAGATTAATGATTGATTAATCATCAAATCGGTGTATGAACCTTAGAGACCTTATCCAAAAAGTTCGCAACAGCATCAACCCACAGGAGCAACTATCCCAGGGACAACTCTCCAACGAGGCAGTTTTGGGTTTCCTGCGTGTGCTTGAAACCGTAGACACGGAGGAAATCTCCTGCGATGAACTCTACGGCAAACTGGACCAATATGTAGAGTTGGAAGTCGACAAGAAAGACGCCGCCCACATCATGCCGCTCATGCGTGATCATCTGGATGTATGCCCCGAATGCTGCGAAGAGTACGAAATGCTGCTCCATGTGGTCGAAGAGACCGAAGAAAAACAAAACGACGGCTAACCCGTCGTTTTTTATTTTACATTATAAGCGCCCCACCAATAAGAGCAGGATCTATTCGTGGAACAACTTCTCTCCCGCCTCAACGGGAACTTTGAGGCGGTTCTCCGCCGGTGTGATGGGACATGACCACGCATCGTTATAGGCACAATACGGGTTATACGCGATATTGAAATCCACGAGGAAGTGATTGCCCGGTAATGCTTCAGGCTCAAGGTAACGTCCGGCGGGATAGGTTTCTTTTCCTGCCAACGCATCGACAAACGGCAGGAAGAATCCATAATCCGCTTGATAGATGGTTAGCTCAACCTCTTGTCCATCCACTTGGAATTTAAATTTCCCATACCGCAGATACTCCTGCACCCCGCCGGTGGAAGTTTGCATCATCATTGGCTTCGTATCATTCAATAATTCAACTTGCACATCCAAACGCAGGGCTTCGTTCTCAGGGAAGTAATGCAAACCTTTAAAATCCTGCTTCTGCTCAGGCGTCAACGGGCTTTGTGGATGACGCTTAAAGAACTCATCTTTCTCAGCGCGAAAATTATCAAGCTCACTCATTCGACCTCCAGATATAGGTGACTGTCACCCTACGGACAATCAAAAACCTGAAATTCTTACAACACACGGCGTAACATCAGCACCTCTTGCACATTCCTTACTCTTATGCTATCTTTACTTTTGTATGACCCAAAAAACTGTCCTCATTATTGAAGATGAAGAAGATGCCGCTGAACTATTCGCAGAAATGATGCGCGTCAGCGGTTTTCGCGTGCTCAAAACATCCAAAAGCGCGCCCGCCATCTCCATGATGACCGCCGATAAGCCTGATATCGTCCTGCTCGATATTATGATGCCCGAGATCTCAGGGTTGGACATTTTGCGCCAGATGCGCCGCGACCCGGAACTAGCCAACATCCCGGTCATCGTGGTCACAGCCAAGGGTATGCCCTCTGACATCAAGAACGGCATGGAAGCGGGCGCGTCCACGTACCTGACCAAACCCGTGGGCTACCTTGAACTCAAAGAAGCCGTCGAACGGACACTGGCAAACAAACCAGCCGCCTGACCCTATGAGCCTTCTGCGAACATTCATAGCGGTGGAAATTCCCCCTGATGTGCAGAAACAAATCCAAACCGCGACCGAGTCCCTTCGCAAGGAAGCAGGCTCGTCACTTGTGCGCTGGGTTCCGATGCACAACATGCATCTGACGTTGAAATTTTTGGGTGATGTCTCGCCCGCCAGTGTGGATCAGCTGACTGAGATCATCCGCACCGAAGCGGACACTTGCCCAGCATTCGATCTGCAGATCAACGGACTCGGCTCTTTCCCAAGCCTGAAGCGGCCGCGTGTGCTATGGGTCGGGATCCAGGCTCCGGCTGAGTTGGAAGCGTTGTATCGCGGCATTGAATCCGCTTGTGCGCGGTTGGGATACGAATCCGAAGGGCGGGACTTCTCTCCTCATCTCACGCTTGGGCGCGTCAAACAGGATGCATCCGCAGTGGACCAGCAAAGAATCCGCCGCGCGCTCGAAGAAACAAAGATTGACTCACTGGGCACTGCCAGAGTAAACTCTGTGCATCTGTACAAAAGCGACTTGAAACCGAGCGGCTCGGTGTATACCCAGATATTCTCCGCGCTGCTAAAACCATAACCATGTCATTGCGAGGGCGTTAGCCCGAATCTTAGCGAGGAGATTGCTTCGTCGCAACAAACGCTCCTCGCAATGACAGACCACATACTATAGAGGTGAAACCTGAACGCTCTCGAACTTGCACATCAAATTATCGACGCCCTCGAAGACAAGAAGGCTGAAGACATTTTATTATTAGACATCAAAGACGTTGCGTCATTTACCGATTACTTCGTCATCTGCAACGGCACCAGCGATCGCATGCTCGACGCGCTCGCCAAGGGCGTGATTGAATCGACCAAAAAGGATTACAAGAAACGGGGGCGCATCAACGGCGTACCCAACGAAGGCTGGCTCGTGCTCGATTACGGTGACGTGGTGGTGCATCTCTTCTCGCCCGATCAGCGCGAGCATTACGATCTCGAGGAACTGTGGAGCGACGGAAAGGTATTGTTGCGAGTTCAATAGCTGGATAGTTTCTAGTCGTTAACCTATTGATCACAGACTCTATTACTAAAAGTGTCCCGCATTGCTGCGGGACACTTTACTATTCACTACTCTCTACTTTCTATCTCTACTTCTCAAACACCCAGCGATCCACATCGCGCTTCCAATCCACGAGTTCTTCACTCTTGAACCACAGCGCCACTTCGCGCGCACCGGTTTCGGGTTTATCCGAAGCATGGATGAGGTTACGTCCCACTTCAAGGGCAAAGTCATGACGGATGGTGCCGGGGGCTGATTCCACCGGCTTGGTCGAACCCACGGTCTGGCGGATCGCCGCCACCGCATTGGGACCTTCCCAAACCATTGCCATCACCGGCGCAGATGTAATATATAAGATCAAGCCATCATAGAACGGCTTGCCTTCGTGTTCGGCATAATGCGCCTTCGCCAGTTCCTGGCTCACTTGCATAAACTTCGCGCCCACCAGGCGCAATCCACGGCGTTCAAAACGGGCGATCACTTCACCGACCAATCCGCGCTGCACACCATCGGGTTTTACTAATACGAGCGATCTTTCCACAGAGTCCTCCAAAAATTTAAGTATCAGACCTGACAGGTTTCAATGAGTTGCACTCTATCTGAAAGCTTTGCCATGGGCAGGCAACACTATCGAGAACGATCTCACGAAACCTGTCAGGTCTATTTAACGAAGTAATTCTTCCGCTTTGGTATACGCGTCCAGTGCATCTTGCAAACGATTGGCACGCATATACGCGTCGCCGAGCGATTGCCAGATACTCACTTCCACCGGATAGCGATACAACGCATCCCGCAGATCGAAGATGACCTCATCCAGGAAGCGTCCCTTCTTGATGAGTTTGGCATACGTCTCCAACGCGCCCGGAATGTTACTGCGTGAAAGCTCAACACGCGCCGAACCAAGGATCGGGTCAACAGGCGGCATGGTCAACA
Organism: Chloroflexota bacterium; assembly: GCA_040006635.1. GTDB lineage: Bacteria > Chloroflexota > Anaerolineae > Anaerolineales > Villigracilaceae > Defluviilinea. The sequence continues at coordinate 984 of JBDTWO010000046.1, read as the reverse complement.
TTCCAGTACCTCTCATGGTCACAGGTTCGCGATAAGGCGTAGGCGGGGTGACAGGCTTCACTTCCGCAGGTTTGGGCGGGGCTTTCTTGACAGGCGCAGGCTTCGGTTTCTCCTGAACAGGCGCAACTGGCTGGGGTTGTTCTTGCACAACCGGCGCAGGCGGTTCAGACTGCTTCTCATCGATCGGATGCCAATCAGTCGGGCGCGTCGGTTGGATTTTGGTCGGTTCCGCCACTACCTCGCCGGTCTCATCGCGCATCCAGGCAGGCAGGTCATCCTGCGGCAACGACTTGGATATGACCGATTCTTCATCAATGCCCTTCAACCAACTCGGAACACTCTCGTCCTCAACGACAGGTGCAGGTGTCGACACAGCGACATCTTCATCGATGATCTCATTCATCCAATCGGATTCGGACGCCGCTTCATTCGCCGGGACAGCTGATTCAGCGATAGGTGCTTTTTCCTCATCGAGTCCTTGTAACCAGGCGGGCATATCATCCATTGGCGTAGCTTGTGGAGCAGGTTCGGGTTCATCCAGACTCTTCAACCACATCGCCGTATCGTCGTGGGTAGCGACAGGCTCGGGCTTCTCTTCTTCGTTATCCAAACTGCTCAACCATGCGGCAGTATCATCCATAGGTATGGCTTCTTCTTCATGATGTACAGGTTCAGCCGGAGTCTGAGGCGCAGACTTGACTTGCTTTACCCAATCCGGTTCTTTATCCATACGATCTTCGGGCTTGATCAACAAACCTTCGGTCGCGCCCTGCTTCACAGCGAGACTCTCAAACCACGCCAGCGAATCATCGATCTCAGATTGACTCTTGCCAAGCTCGTCCACATTCGCGGCAGGAGCTGGCGCGGGCGTCGGCTCAACGGGTGCAGACTTGACTTGCTTCACCCAATCCGGTTCAACATCCTTGCGATCTTCCGGCTTGATCAGCAAACCTTCGGTCGCGCCTTGTTTCGCGGCGAGGCTTT
>JBDTWO010000045.1:0-29765 GCA_040006635.1 Chloroflexota bacterium | reverse complement strand
ATCATCTGCACGGGCGCGATCCGTAAATTGGAAGAGGATGTCTGTGAACTGAAGCGCCTCTGGTTATTAACAGAGTATCACGGACAAAGCTTGGGTTACCGCATGTTGCAAGAGCTTCTCACTTTTGCAAAAGAAAAGGGATACAAACGCATCCGGCTTGAGACCGATCCCACTGCACAAAGCCGCGCGTTGGCGTTTTACACGCAAATCGGTTTTTATGAAATACCCAGTTACACCGACCGAGGCGATGAAGTGGCAATGGAACTCGCACTCAAGTGACAGTCACCTTTGAATTACCTTCAACCATTCCGGCAATTGACCCACTAACTGCTTCATGATTGCTTCAGTTCGTTGTTTGAAGATTTCAATATCCCCATACGCTTCCCCACCCTCCTCACTGACCAAGTCACTAACAACGCGTAGAATTAACAAGTGCGTGTTATTTTTTTTCGCAACCCAAGCCAGCGCAGCCGATTCCCAGTCTGCGGCGAGAGCGCCGTGGGATTTGAGGAAGGGAATTTTGCTCGGCGGCAAGTCACTATCGGCGGAGGCGATGAGTCCGCGGCGGGTAGGGAAAGGATAGGGTTCAGCGAGCCAGCCTAGGTCGAGGAAAGAAGCGTAGTAGTCGGTTACGTCCGCTGTATCCATCAGCTCCACGATGTCGTACATAAAGGTCCGCTCAACGAGAATCAAATCACCTTGATCGATAACACCGGCAAAGCCTCCACATGTCCCCAAATTGATAATGAGGTCGGGGTTGTATTTGTCGAGGATGTGTTGAAGCGCGCCTGCTGAGGCTGTTTTCCCCCAACCCGTGTGAAAGAATGTTATAGGCAGAGCATTGATGATTGTCTTAAAACATTCACCATAGAGATATTGCTCGATCTTCACGTTGGGAAATAAATTCTTTACGCTGTCCCATTCAGCATGGGCAGAAATAATAATGACAATATTCACACATACCTCTTAATAATTTCATAAAAATAACATATCAGATTGAATTCGTCTAATTACTGATGTATAATCTTGCGCATGCCTGAATGGATTGGCAAAACAATCGGTAGAGTTCGGATCGACAAATACCTGGCGCGCGGGGGCATGGCTGAGGTTTATCTTGGCGCGCATCTTTCTTTAGACCGCCTGGTGGCAGTTAAAGTATTACATAGCTATATCGAAGAAGACCCTGGCCTGCTGGCACGCTTTCAACGCGAAGCAAAAGTGGTGGCGGCGTTACGCCATCCCAATATCGTTCAGATCTTTGATTTCGATGCGACCGAGGGTCATCCTTACATTGTAATGGAATACTTGAAGGGACCCACCCTCTCAACGTATCTCCGTGGTTTGCATGACCGGGGCGATCGCATCCCGCCTCATCAAGTGGCGCGTCTGCTCAAGGCGCTGACTGCTGCGCTCGATTACGCTCACTCACAAGGCGTCATCCATCGCGATATCAAACCTGGCAACATCATGTTGCATGGAAACTCAGATGAGATCCGACTCGACCAACCTTTGACCGCTGATGTGGAAGCGGTCATCACTGATTTTGGGTTGGTGCGGATTGAGCATGCCGCTTCACAGACTGCCTCTGGCATGGTCAGTGGAACGCCATCGTATATGGCACCTGAACAGGCGCGCGGCGACAAGACCGATCATCGCACGGATATCTACTCGCTCGGCGTAGTGTTATATGAAATGCTGGCGGGCCGCGTCCCGTTCGAGGCAGATAGTACGATGTCTGTGATGTATATGCAGATCAACGAACCGCCGCCACCAATTCCAGGGATCAGCCCTAATGTGCAAGCCGTGATCAACCGCGCGCTCGCGAAAAATCCGAATGATCGTTATCAAACCTGCCGCGAAATGGCGCTGGATTTCTTCCTAGCGCTTGGTATGAACGCCGAAGCTGAAACCATTATCGATAGTTTACCTGAAGACAGCCCCAGGCGGACGGTGATATCCAACAAGCCTATAGTTGAGACGAAAGCAAAAGCGCCTGCTGCAAAACGAAACCCATTGTGGATCGGTGCAGGAGTTTTCTTAGTCATTTGCCTACTGGCAGTTGTGTTTGGCGCCTCGCGTATCTTTTCAAATTTATCGGCAAACCCGAATTCAAATTCATCGAATGAAACCCAAGCCCCGGTAAGCACGGAACCGGTTGTTGTTTCCGCGCCGTCACAATCCAACGAACCGCCCAGTGCGGAGGGCATGGTCGAGATTCCAGCAGGGTCATACGAGGTTGGGACAAATCCGGCTGACGAGTATCACATCGCGTCAGTGAATGTATCCGTATCCAAGATTTGGATCGATGCCTATCAAATCACAAACGCTCAATATGATAAGTATGTTGCTGCAACCAACAGCAAGCCCGCCGAGATTTCGGGTGCAGTAGACCATCCGGTGCGCGGCGTAACCTGGGATCAGGCAGTTGCCTATTGCAGTTGGGTGAACAAGCGTCTGCCAACTGAAGCAGAATGGGAGGCGGCAGGCCGCGGCCCTGGGGCAGGTCCGCAGTTGTATCCTTGGGGCACTGACGCCACAGCAAATGGAAAGGTATTCCAGATGCCTGATCAGGATACGTATGCGGTCGGCTCCCAATCATTCAATATTAGCCCATTGGGAGTGGCAGATATGGTGGGCAATGTTTGGGAATGGGTGGGAGATCCCTACGTCCCCGTGAAGGATGAATACAAGATCCTGCGTGGAGGACGGTATGGATTGCCGCAAGATCTCGCGTACCGGCTAGCTGTTGCGCCTGACGATAATCGTTATATTAAATATGCCGGTTTTCGCTGTGCATCCGACCAAGTTAAATAACTCAACTGACATAATCCATACCTGCTGAATACAAGGGCAAACCGCTCAACCTCAACGACCCGGATGGGTCGTCTCTATAGTGCGTAAAGCCACCTAACTAAAGGAGCACCACCATGAAAAGCCGAAGTTTTTATCGTTATAGCTGGGTACTATCTGCGTTACTTATTGTTTCGATCGCAGCAGGTTGCGCCGGCAAGGCAGTCAATGCTACCACTGCACCGTCTGCCATTCCTGAAACTTCAGCGCCTCCGGTTGAAGCAACCACGACTGCTCCGGCAGCGAGTACGCCTGCACCAGTTGCAGATCAAAATGTAATCTATCAAGACAATTTTACGAATCCTGCCAGCGGCTGGCCCGAAGAAAAGTTTGATAATTACTTTATTGGTTATCATGAACCCGAGTTTTATCACATCGAGATCACCAGTGCTAATTACAAGACCACAGTTTTTGAACCCACGAAACAAAGCCTGGGTGACGCTTCCATCGAAGTAAAGGTTTTTACGAATTCAAAAAAGACTTCCGCCACCGGTGACTTTAACTATGGTCCGGCTTTCCGCCGCTCGGGCGACAATTACTATGCCTTCACCATTTCACCGCGCACCAAGAAATGGTTCCTGATTAAAAGCACACCCAATGCCCTGGTAACCTTGGCGGAAGGCACAGACGATAAGATCAACGACCTGGATACCCCAGATACTCTCCGCGTGGATGCACAAGGTTCAAATTTCTCCCTCTATATCAATGATCAACAGGTCGGTCAGGCAACTGACGCGGACTACGCCAGCGGCGCAGTTGGCTTTTACGTACAGACCATAGACGCCACGAATGTACACATCCATTTCGATGCGCTCACAGTAAAGAAACTGGCAGCCGTCCAAGTTTCCGACTCTGGAGCTGCGACCCTATATCAGGATGCATTTACGAATCCCGCCAGCGGTTGGGCGGAAAAGAAATTTGACAATTACTTTATTGGGTATCACGAACCCGAGTTCTATCACATCGAGATCACCACTCCGAATTACAAGACAACTGTTTTCGAACCCACCAAGAAGAACTTCGATAACATGACCGTCGAAGTGCAGGCTTTTACAAATTCGAAAAAGACTTCCGCCACTGGCGACTTCAGCTATGGTCCGGCTTTCCGCCGTTCAGGCGATAACTACTATGCCTTCACCATTTCACCACGCACCAAGAAATGGTTCCTGCTCAAAAGTACCCCGAACGCCTTGGAAACTTTGGCAGAGGGCACAGACGAAAATATCCACGACCTGGATACTGCGGATGCTCTCCGTGTAGACGCGGATGGTTCGCACTTCTACTTGCATATCAACGACGAACTGGTAGGACAGGCAACCGATGCGGATTACGCCACTGGCGAAGTTGGCTTTTACGTGCAAACCGTAGATGCCACAAACGTCCACGTCCATTTCGATTCGATCGCCATTAAAAGCTACGAGACTCCGCTGGTCTGCAATGTCAAGGCGCTGGCGCTAAACGTCCGCAGCGGACCCGGGACCAGCTATTCATCATCCGTCTTCCTATCCAAGGATGATATTCTCGCGCCCGTGGCGCGCACTTCAAATGGCGAATGGCTTAAGATCCAGTTGGAAGGCAAGAACAATCAAGGCTGGGTCTTTAACTCAGCAGAATTTATATCTTGCACCGGGGCAGTAGAAACCCTGCCCGTTGTTACACCCTAAATACCGTATTCGATCGTCTCTCTAAGGGCATCCAACGCTTTTGCGTTGGATGCCCTTTATGCAAAGTCAGCGTACTCGCCAAAACAATTCATTTTCGTAGCATTTCAAATTAATTCTCTCAATTTTCGTACTGTATAATTCTCCCATGCCAAATTTCACTGGAAAACTGCTCGGCAAAGTGCGCGTGGATATGTTCCTGGCGCGCGGCGGCATGGCAGATGTCTTCATCGGAACCCACACTACCCTGCATCGCGCGGTGGCGATCAAATTCTTGAAAGGCGATCTCCAGGATGACCCAGAATTACGCGAACGCTTTGAACGCGAAGCGCGCGTGATCGCCATGCTGAGACATCCGAACATCGTCCAGGTATTTGATTTTGATACCTTCGAAGACCAGCCCTATCTCGTGATGGAATATGTGGCAGGCGCATCTCTGGGAGCATACTTGCGCGAATTGCACAAGAACAATGGGCGGCTCGATATCAATCAGATCAACAAGCTTCTGGGGAAACTGGCAAGCGCTCTCAAATACGCCCACGACAACGATGTTATTCATCGGGATATCAAACCTGCAAATATTCTACTCACCTCACGCACCAATCCAATCGAAGCCGGCAAACCACTTGCCGAAGATGCCGAACCGATCATCACAGATTTCGGTCTGGTGCGCTTCACCCAATCAGCCCGACAAACCAGCACCGGTGTGATCACCGGCACGCCCGTTTACATGAGCCCTGAACAGGCGCGAGGCGATCACGTGGATGGGCGCACGGATGTCTACTCACTGGGCGTTACCGTCTACGAAATGCTCGCAGGCCGCGTACCCTTCGATTCGGACTCAACCCTGAGCCTGCTCCACAAACAGATCTACGAGCCCCCTCCTCCCATCGCTGGGATTTCAGACGAGCTTCAGGCTGTGATGAATCGCGCCCTGGCAAAAGAGGTGGACGAGCGCTTCGCGACTCCCATTGAATTTGCTGAGGCGTTTCAAACTGCCATCCTGGGGACAACCGAAGCCGCCACACTGATCTTTCCAAAATCCCTTTCGCAGCAGGTGACCGCCCTTCCGCATGCTCATGGGAAGACCCCGCAACAACGTAGCAATTTCTACTTATCTGTCGCTCTTGGTATCGTGACTCTATTCTTAATAATCATTGGCGTGTTTTTCACTTCCCAGTCATTAGCCCCAGCGTCCATGCCTCAACCCACAAACACTGAAATGCAACCCACCGAGACAACCAACGCCCCTGCAGTCGTTGCACCTCAAACAGAACCGGTTGGATTGTTGCGATTTCAAGATGGGACTGGTCCTGCTAACCAAGTCACGCTGACAACCTCAGGTATGGCGCTACCACCTGAAGGCCGCCAATATCAAGCCTGGCTGATCGAAGACAATGGCGAACAACGTATCAGTATCGGCATCCTCAATTTTGATCAGGAGCAAAAAGGGACACTGACCTATGTCGATTCTCAAGGCAGAAACCTGATTGGCATCTATAATACTTTGGAGATTACGACCGAACCCAATCCAGATAACAGTCCCAATCCATCTAGCGCTGTGGCTTTTTCCGTCACCTTGCCGAATAGCGGCTTTATGCATGTGAGACATTTATTATTTACGTTTGACGGTACCCCAAACAAGATCGGCTTCATTGAGGGACTGGACACCGACACGAAATCACTTAACGACTCGGCAAACAATATGCTGAATGCCTTTCTCTCGGCAAATGATACCGAGACCCGCTTACAAGCTGAAATCATGTTGAACACCATTGTGGGAATTCAAAGCCCTGACCACAAGGACTGGAACGGCGATGGCAATATCGATGACAAAAGCGATGGCTACGGTCTTTTGTTAAACGGTAATAACCTGGGATACATTCAAGGCGCTTTCACGCACGCCAATCTATCCATCACATCGGCAGACGCCACAGAAAATATGCTTATTCATGGGGAACATGTAAAGATCGCTACGACCAACCTGGGAGAATGGACTCCGCAACTCCGCGATTTGTTAATTGCCATCAGCAAAGCTCCTAAAAAGAGCGCTGACCTGGAAGGGATGATCCGACAGGCTGTTGCGCTCTCAAGCCAGATCCGAAATGGGATTGATATCAACGGCAACGAGAATATCGAGCCCATCCCAGGCGAAGGCGGAGCGCTCACTGCCATCCAGCACGCCTATTACATGGCGGATATCTCGATCTACCCATGATAGAAAAGGTGTGCTTACAAGCGCGCACTGCTGCACTCATGATTAGCATACAAAAGCGGACGTTCTCTAACGTCCGCTTTTGTATTACGCATAAATTAAATTGCAAGCAGGCTAAATAAAAAGCTACCTCAGAACATCGTCCAAAGTCTTGTCACCCAACAACTCTCTGGGAATATTATTCTTTTCGTACACTTCCCACGTCTCGGTGTGGACAAGCTCTTCCTGCGGCTGCAGATCGACCAATGCGCCGAGACTTTCCAGCTCAAGGGCACGATCTGTCGTGTACACTTCCGCATTACACCCGTGATCGGGATACGTTTCGTCACGCCGCACACCAAAACGTTTGACAAAAAACACATCGCCGAACACGTACCCCAGCCAGCCTTGTGTATTGAAATATCCAAGTTTGAAGGCTCGCTTTGTGCCATCTGAGCTTACCTGGATCATTTCATGGTCCAGCTTCAATCGGGGGTCATTCCAACGACTGTAAGACCAAAATACTAAATTTCGGTTCGGCAAAAAACCATCCTTATCCACAGTCCCAACTTGTTGCGGCAGTAAAGCGACCCCGTTCGGACGCAGCATAGTGATTGCATTGGGTGCGAGACGGATGGGATCAGTCCCATGATTCTTGATCATATGCTTGATCATCAGGAACGGGCGGTCTGGACTCATTTGAATGGAAATCGATTTTCGGGTATGGGTATCTGGTTCGATCCCCCCCACCAGCCGCAGACCATTCTTGGCTTCACTGGCTGTCACGCCGTGGTTATCCGGAAAATAGGTTTGCGAGACTACCTTGGGCGCAAACCATAAACGGTGTCCGCCAAAAAAACGATACTCGCCCAAATCAGTTCGGATCACGGCTTCAGGCGCCTCGGCAAAAATATTCTCGCCCAGCCAATTGGGGATCAAGCGCACGACGCGCGGACCAGCATTCGCGAGGCACTCCAATTGAAAGTGGTCGTTCTCAATAATTACCGTTTCCTGACCGTGAAAGTCGCCGTTTCGCATGGGGTAATTTTACACTACTCCCGCGCCATCATCAGCATGACATATGTACACCCTCGGTTCCTTATTTGTCGCGCGGGCGTAACGTTCAGCCAAAATCCGCGCAAAGGTTTCGGCTTCGCTTTGTGCTACAAGATTCACGGTGCACCCTCCAAACCCTGCGCCGGTGAGACGCGCCCCAAAACAGCCATCCAACTCTCGGGCAATGTTGACCATCACATCCAATTCAGGACACGAAACTTCATACAGATCCCGCAAACTGTTGTGACATTCATTCATCAATCTCCCAAAAGCTTTCACGTTATCTTGTTGCAGTAGAAAAACCGATTGTTCTGTCCGCTGGATCTCTTCGACCACATGCTGGGCGCGGCGCGCGATCATTTCAGGTAAACGATTTTTATTGCGGTGAAAATCTTCCACACTTACATCGCGCAGGGACTTGGCTCCCAGCAAACGCGCAGCTTCTTCACACGCCGAACGCCTCTCGTTGTACGCGCTATCGGACAACGAGCGCGGCACGGCGGTATCTGCGATCACGATCGCAACATCGTTCGGCAACGGAATGGTTTGCCATTCGAGCGAGCGGCAATCAAGATAGAGGGCATGGTCACGCTTGCCACAAGCCGATGCGAATTGATCCATGATGCCGCAATTGACGCCGACATATTGATTCTCAGCCCGCTGACCCAGACGGGCACGCGTCATGGCGCTCGCTTCAAACTTAGCCGCAGCCTGCCACGCGGACCCGAACCCCATCTCCACTGCGGCTGATGAACTGAGCCCCGAACCACGTGGAACGTCTGAGGTGAAAACAGCGTTAATAGCAGGAGTCTCATAACCGGCTTCGTTCAAAGCCCACATCACTCCGGCAGGATACTTTGCCCAATGCGGAAGCGGCTTCCCATGCACGTCGGTTTTCGTGGGAATCGTTTCGGATGAAAAGGAAATGCGTTCGTCCAAGTCCACAGCTCCGAGCGTGGAATGAGGCGCAGTGGACGGCGAGCATGCGACCCACACCGCCCGGTCAATGGCGGCCGGCAGGACGAATCCGTCGTTATAGTCCACATGTTCACCCAAAAGATTCACGCGCCCCGGCGCACGGATGATGAAGGCTGGCTCACTGTCAAAGGTTTGTTGGAAAATTTGCGTGATGCGTTCGCGAAGTGTATTCATGCCCAAAGTATAATCAAGAGTATGAAAACAAAACAGCCTAATTCAAAAATGTGTTTTATCTGCGGGCTTGAAAACCCGATCGGTTTGCACTTGCATATCTACGAAGTGGAACCGGGTGTGATCGAAACCACGTATATTGCGCCGGAACATTTTCAGGGCTATCCGGGTGTCTTGCATGGCGGCATCGTTGGCGCATTGATCGATGAGATCTCAGCGCGCGCGCAAATGGGCAGCGACCCGAACAACCCGCGTTTTATGTTCACTGCCAAACTCGAAGTGAAGTACCGTCAGAATGTGCCGATCGGAAAACAGTTGAAGATCATTGGCAAAGCCGGGAAGACGAAATCAAGATCTGCCGAAGCGTGGGCTGGGATCTATGATGCCGAGACGAATGAATTGCTGGCAGAAGGCAATACGCTTTTGATGAACGTGCCGGATGAGCAGCAATTTGATAAATCAAAATTAAATGAATTGGGGTGGAGGGTGTATCCTGAATCTTGATTACCTTATTTTTTATCTGGGACGCTGACCGCGAAGTGCGCAGGAGACGCAGATACTTCTTTTTGAATCAGCGAAAATCAGCGGTTTCTGCGTCCAAAAAAATCGAATAAGGTAATCGTCCTGAATCATAATTTGTAGGGCAAAGAAAGTTGGAAAGCCAGCTTATGGATGATGACAGTCAATTAGTACGCGATGCAGTTTCAATCACTGAAGCTTTTTTAGAGCTTTACCGCAGGAATATTACGCGTGTATATCGTTATCATATGGCACATACCGGTAACGTGCAGGATGCTGAAGACCTGACCTCGCAAACCTTCCTGGGGGCATTGACGGAACTCTCATCCTTTCGTAGAAGCGATTCGTTCGCCGAGTGGATTCTGAGAATCGCGGCAAAGAAACGCATCAAGGATGTTCGAGGGAACCGGCGGGAACTTCCCAACGATGCGGTTCTGTACTACCAAAGCTCGGGGCTGCCTGCTGATAGAGCAGCGATGCGCCGCATGGAAATGGAAGAACTCACCCGTGCATTGAAACAACTTCCGCTTGATCAGACGGAAGCCGTTATTCTACATTTCTTCGGAGAGCTAACCAATTCTGAGATCAGTCGTGTGCTCAAGAAATTAGAAGGCAATGATCTCATTGATAAACTGAGTTATATGACCGATCAGATTGTTCCCGATCCGCTTTTTGTTTCTGAATTGGAACAGGCTCTGATCACAAGTTATCCACACAATAAATCATGGACATTCTCCCTGAAACAGGTATTATCGTTAGCGATCTGGGTGGTGTTCATTGGTCTGGCAGTTTTCATGCTTAATGGGAGGAATTTCTTCAGCCCTCCAGTAACCCAGCAAAAGGCAGCAACCTCGTCAGCCACACATCTTGCAACCAAAGTCGCCCCCACCAAAACTGCATCTAGCCCTCGTATTCCAACTGCACGCCCTACAGCCACTCGCTTTTTATCAATTGAATACAAAGTTCAGTCTGGTGACACCTGCACATACATCGCCGATAAGTTTGGTCTAGAAATTGACCGTCTGATCAACCTCAATCGCTTGAATAGCGCTTGCGACATTTGGGTTGACCAGATCCTTGTGATTCCCATCATACCAACACCTACGCCTTCAAACTGAAAATCTTTGGAAATTCCCTGTTACTTTTCGCTGCCTCATGCAACTTAATACTGTGCGCACACAACACACAGGAGGTCTATGACTACCCTCATGGCAATACAACCCGAAAGCCCGCCCATGGATGAAATACAACTTGCGCGCGAAGCGGTTTCAAATACCGATGCGTTTGCAGAGCTGTATCGTCGGCACGTACTGCGCGTATTTCGCTATCACATGGCGCATACGGGCAACGTAAAAGACTCTGAAGATCTGACATCCCAAACTTTCATGGCGGCGCTCGAAGGCATCAAATCCTTTCGCGGATCAGGCTCCTTTGCAGCGTGGATCATGGGAATCGCTTCAAAGAAACGACTGATGTTCTTCCGCGGCAGCAAACCTGACGTCACGTTAGACGCGGCGCTTCATTATCCAAGCCCAAGCCTGCCCACCGACAAGGCAGCGAATCAGCGCCTGCAACTTGAATCCATTGCCCGCGCATTCAGACAGATCGCACCCGACCGTGCAGAAGCGCTCGGCCTTTCCTTCTTCGGCGGACTATCCAATCTCGAAGTAAGCCGCGTGCTCAACAAAACTGAAGCCGCGGTCAAGATGCTCATCTCGCGCGGACTGCAAGACCTGCGCGAGCGTACCTCCCTTGCATTGGAGGTGGAACTATGAACGAAAAATTTACCAATAACATAAATCAAGAAGATACCGAACTTGCACACAAACTGCAAACAGTTGCCGAACAGACAAACGCGAACGCCCACTTTATGGCTGAGTTGGAAAACAAACTCAAAGAAACTCATCAATTAAAAGCGAAAAGGTTCATGCCGCGATTCGAAAAGATCACACTAGCTCTTGGCTGGGCAGCGCTCGTGGTCGTGTTTGGACTGGCGTTGAGTTGGAGCATTCGCAATTTAATTCCCAACCCACAACCAGCAGCAAACATCACCTCGATACCGGAGCTTGCATCTCCTACACCAATTTCCAATACAGCCACGATCGACTACATTGTGCAAGCAAACGATACTTGCGCATCTATTGCAGATCATTTTGGGGTAACAGTAAATGAAGTCATGGCTGTCAACAAATTGACTGAACCCTGCACACTCTTGCTTGGAACAGTCCTCAAAATCCCTGTAAAGTCAGCAATCACACAACCAGTCATGCCAGTTTCTGCAGATGGCAGTTATGCCTGGCGCAACACGAAACTTTTTCTTGCGCAGCCTTTGCCGCAAATAGCCCCTGATTCGAAAGTGTACGCACTGAAACCCAGCCAGCCAGGGATACAGGATGCTGTTTTGACTCTGGCACAACGCTTCGGAATTCAAGGCGCTGCGCAAGAATTGCCGCCAGATTTCGCAAACAACATCGGTTATTTCGTCACCAATGGCACACAGAAACTCGAAGTGCAAGCCAATAGGCATTTCATTTTTTACCCCAATGTCACAGCTCCAGCTGTGGGAACTGTTTCCATAGAGCAGGCACAGACTATCATTGCGGACTTCCTGAAGAAATACGGCTTCGACTTTGCGTACCATCTGGTAGAAAGCGCACCTGGCTCCAGCGCGATGCAATACACGATCATCCCGTTGACGCCCGATGGCGCCGAGATTCGCTCCGACTATTTAATGCCGATCACCTACGAATTCACCATCGATGGCGCGGGACAAGTCCTTGCCTTCTCCGGCTTCCTATTGGATTACGAAGCACTTGGAACATACCAAGTCATCACAGCTGAAAATGCATTCCAAAGTGTGCTTGCAAATGTTCCACAATTGGGTCGCATGGAAAGTGTCCGTGGCAATGGCGGAGGCGGTGGCGGCGGACCCGGCTTCTACAAACTCAATTTAAGCGGCACGCCTGTACCATTCCCAACGACAACACCATTTCCGACCCTGAATACCAATGTCTCTGGCAGTAATTACATCGTTCAAGCAGGCGACACGTTTGCATCCATTGCTCAAACCTATGGCATCACGGTTGATGAACTCATGAATGCCAATAACACAACGAATCCAGGCACATTGATGGTAGGGCAGCCACTCATCATCCCAGGTGCGCAAGCTCAAAATCCATATCTCGGAAGAGTCTTCGAGAATCAACGCGGCATCGTTATGGTGAACATCTATCGTAAATCCGATGGCAGTCAACGCACAGAGTACGCCTTCATCACCGCCAAAGACGGAGAAAACTACAATCTCAAACTTGCCGGCGATGGATTGCAAGAGCTGGAGAAATACAACAACCGTCCGATCAATATTTGGGCAGCCATCGAGAGCACAGATCAATTCGGGAACATGACCGCGCAGGTAAGTCGTTTCGAGATCCCATTCCCCGATCTTAAAATCCAGATCTTTAGAGGCAGCCAGCACACCGCCCAAATCAACGGACAGACCGCGATCCTTTTTACAACCGTCGATGGCACAACTTACATTCAAGCGCTCCCGAATGGCGATCCCTTTATCGAAAATCCATTGGTCGGCGTTGAAGGCGATGAGGTCCTGCTGGAAGCTATAAACATACCCGACGACTTCAACAATGGCTATCCGGTATTGCGCACGTTTGGCGCAAGCCTGGCAACCTCAAAGAATGGTCAAGCGGTTGAAATGACCGTGACGGCAGATCAACCCTACATCATCGACGAAACGCCAAACACTGAAGTTTCTGTCCCTCCCACGCTTACCATCGAAAAAGTGGAACTGACCTACTATCTCCCCAATCCGCTATATGGGCGCAACGATCAGAATGCCGATGCGCAAATCATCCAACCTGTGTGGCGCTTCTACGGTCACTACGCTACCGGTGACGAATTCGAGATCCTCGTCCAGGCACTTAAACGCGAATTTCTACTGCCTGAGCTTGCACCCTACGAACCGCCAGGCTAAATCACCAAATAACCGTCATCCTTCCGATGGCGGTTATCGTTTAACTGTATAATAGACTCATCTACGGAGGCACTATGATCACGACTTATCACCGACCCCAGACTCTGGACGAAGCCATCAAACTTTTGACTCAACCAGACACCCTCCCCCTCGGAGGCGGCACGCTTCTCTCTCACGGGACAGTTGATTCCGTCCAAGTAGTGGACTTGCAAGCCTTAGGCTTGGACTCACTATCCAAGAACGGCAACAACCTTGAACTTGGTGCGACGCTCACATTACAAGCTCTACTTGAATCGGAACATTGTCCAGCCGCATTAAAGACTGCCTTGAAACTCGAAGCGCCGTTGAATATTCGGAATTCAGCCACAGTTGCGGGAACACTCGTCGCATGTGACGGACGTTCCACGTTTGCAAGTATGCTATTGGCAATGGATGCGAAGGTTTCAATAAGCAGCCAACAGAAAGCAGAAGAGACTCTCAATATCGGAGATTTTCTTCCGTTGCGCGAACAAGTGCATGGAAAGCTCATCACAAAGATCGTGATTTCCCTAAATGTAAAACTCGCCTTCGAATCGGTTTCAAAGACCCCCGCCGATAAGCCGATTGTCTGCGCGGCGCTGGCGCAGTGGAATTCGGGGCGGACGCGACTCGTGCTCGGCGGCTACGGCAAGAGTCCCATGCTGGCGATGGACGGGACCGAAGCCGATGGCGTGGATGTAGCTGCACGCAACACCTACCACGAAGCGACCGATGAATGGGCATCCGCTGAATACCGCGTAGATGTCGCTGCGACATTGGCAAAGAGATGTTTAGAGGCAATTAGGTGACAGTCACTTTTGGACACATATAATGGATAAAATCAAACCTTACGAGAAGATCGCAGAACAATTTCAGGTTTCAAAAGAAACCGCCAAGTATTTTCTAAATCATGTGCAGAAAAGTTTCAAAGTCGAAAGACCGCCCCATAAATTGATCCTGGAATTCATTGAAGCGCAAAAGCTGGAATTCTTGCTCACGCCTTACGAAACCGCCGCATTGATGTATGAAAAGGGCGCGTGGGTATTTGACTTGGGCACCGCGCCGCCTGTGATCGAAGATGAAGAAGATGATCTATCTGGTTGGGACGATCATCCCACTTTTCGCAGGAGAAACTCCGGGGGAGCGAAACGGTCATAGATGCATGTGGCAGATCAAAGATAACCCACCTCCAAACCCTGATTGTTTTGTAATCCCATCGTACGCATTAAAGAGTCGCACACTGCCAACGTTGCCCACACGAAAACAGATCGAGTTGGCGTTTGAGTGGTGGAAGATGTTTCCGCACGCCAAAGTGATCATGTGCACCGGGGATAATCAGCGGCTGGGAATCAATAACTCCGCTGTCATGGCTGAATACGCTATCAAATTGGGATTCCCCGCTGATAACGTCATAGAAGAAAATCGATCCATTAACACGTACCAAAATCTTTTGTACACCGCTGAGATCATCAAGAGGCATGGTTTGAAACAGCCCACCCTGGTGACCATTGATCTTTATACCAGACGTGCCGTTGCCACCGCTAACAAAATGGGTTGGCAGGATTTTTATTGGCTGTCTGTTTTTTCTGAGGGGGAGCCTGCATATGGCTATAAGTGGATTCAAACCTATTCAAGGACAACGGTCTTTTGTTATGAAGTTTGCGCGACGGTGCTTAGTAAAATTGTCGGGTGGATTTGATTGTCATGCTCCCGAAGGATATCGGGACGATGTGAGCGCAACGAAGCATCTCTCCATGTTACGCAAGCCTCTTTGGTTATAACGACGCTTCGTCTGCGCCGTCCATAAAGCGGACGGCTCCGCTCAGCGCGAGGAATTATGATTCCAATTCACCCCAGCGGTGATAGAGGCGGGAGAGTTCATCGTGGATTTCTTGTAAGCGGTTGACGGCTTGGGTAATAGTGGCGCCGTCTTGCATATAGAATTCGGGGGTTTCCATTTTGACAGTCAATGCGTGTTGTTCAGCTTCGAGGGTTTCGATCTGCTTGGGTAGGGATTCGAGTTCGCGTCTTTCGTTGTAGCTCAATTTGCGCGGAGCGGACTTGGTCTCAGCGGGGGAAACGGTTTGAGTTATTGAGGCAGGCTTGGGGGCGTTTGAAGCGGACGTTGAGTCTGCGAGTTGTTTGTGCCAGTCGTCATATCCGCCAACGTATTCGGTCACGGTCCCAGTTTCATCCAAAACAAAAGTGGAGGTGACGATGTTGTTGAGGAAGGCGCGGTCGTGACTCACGAGCAGCAGCGTGCCTTCGTATTCGAGCAGCAGGTCTTCGAGGACTTCGAGGGTTTCGATATCGAGGTCGTTGGTAGGTTCATCGAGGATGAGCAGGTTGGCGGGCTGGGTGAAGAGCCGCGCGAGGAGCAGGCGGTTGCGCTCGCCGCCCGAAAGCGCACTGATGGGCGCGCGGGCACGTTCACGCGTGAACAGAAAATCTTCGAGATAACCCATGAGGTTGCGGGTGCGTCCGTTGATCGTGATGGTGTCGCGTCCCTGACCGATGTTATCGAGAATGGATTTGGACTCATCGAGCTGCGCGCGGAGTTGATCGAAATATGCCATCTCGACATTCGTGCCGTGTTCGACTTCGCCCTGCGTGGGCGCGAGCTGCCCCATCAGCAGTTTGAGGAGCGTGGTCTTGCCTGAACCGTTCGCGCCGACGATGCCGATCTTATCGCCACGCTGAATGGTGGTGGTGAAATTATTGATGATGGTTTTATTGGAGTAAGCGTAACTGACATTCTCAACTTCGATGACCAACCGACCCGAACGATTCTCGGAACCGATCTGCATACGGACTTTACCAGAGAGTTCACGGCGTTCTTTGCGTTGTTCACGCAGGCGCTTCAAGGCGCGGACACGCCCTTCATTGCGCGTGCGGCGCGCTTCAATACCTTTGCGAATCCAGACTTCCTCTTGCGCGAGCTTTTTATCAAAGAGCACGTTTTGTTGCGCCTCGGCGGAAAGCATTTCTTCTTTGCGTTTGACGAAAGTAGGATAGTCGCAGTCCCAATCGAAGAGTTTGCCGCGATCAAGTTCGATGATACGTGTGGCGAGGTTTTGCAGAAAGACACGGTCATGTGTGACGAACAATAACGTGCCGCCCCAGCGTTTGAGGAAATCTTCCAACCAGTCAATGGCGTTAATGTCGAGGTGGTTGGTGGGTTCATCGAGCAGTAACAGGTTCGGTTCACGGACCAAGCCCCGGGCAAGATAGACGCGGCGCTTCATCCCCGCCGAAAGGACTTCAAAGTGAGCGTCGGGATCCAGGTCCATGCGGGAGAGGATCTTATCCACTTGATGCTGGCGTTGCCATTGATGCTCATCGTCCAACGGGGATATGACGGCTTCGAGACCGCTTTCCACGATATCGGCGACACGTCCGCTGAGACCTTGCGGTACTTCTTGCGGCAGATACGCCACGCGGATATTCTGCTGGCGGGCGATGACCCCATCATGCGGCAGAATTTCACCGCCGATCAGTTTCAATAACGTAGACTTGCCCATGCCATTGCGCCCGAGTAAGCCGATGGATTCTCCGCTTTCGATCTGTACGTTAATATCATCGAGCAGGCGCGGTCCGCCGAAGCCGATGGAGATATTTTGGAGGCTGATGAGCGCCATAGGGCGCTATTGTAGCCGAAAAATCGCAGAAGGTATTATAGAGTCTGATGAGGAGGGTATAATGTCGAATAACATCGAATATAGATAGAACAAGTAAGATTTGGACATCGCATTTCAGCAAAAGGTTTATATAAGCCATTCCGTAATTATCGATAACCAAGACCTTGATGTATCTTGAAGCTTTGGCAGAATGTTTATATTCAATTAATAGTCGGGTAATAGAAGGAAGTAAACCATGGACGATAAATCCGATCTCGAGAAAACTATTTCAATCTTATATCTCATTCTCACGATTGTCGCCCCCTTTATAGGTGGCGGGATTAATTTTCTTGGTACGAAGAACCTTATTGAGGCTCTCGAAACTGGAGGCTTGACCCTAGCCGTCTTTTTAGCGGGCCTTTTTCTCTACAAAGTTTTTATAAAAATTGCAGATCGCTGGATCGGCCGTACCGTTGACAATGTGGATTCATGGCTTCAAACCATGTTCTCCGGCTTTCGTAAGAAATACTTCCGCCATCTGATCTTCCGCCATCGCGACTTTGACGTCAAAGGATTGAGCACACAGGGTGTGTTCACATTAGACCTGGAGCGCATCTTTGTTGAACTGATCGTTTCGCCACAGGCTTATCACCGCGTCTCAGCCAACATCCTGGCAACATCTCCCGTGGAATTGCCGAAAGGCAGCCGCATGATCTGGGATTATTTGAGATCCAAAAACACGGCTGGAACCAAGCTGGTCATCCTGGGCGCTCCGGGCAGTGGAAAGACTACCTTGCTGAAGAATGTCGCACTTGTGCTAGCCGGGAGCCGCAAACAAAAAAAACAAACAGGCAATAAGCTGCCGATCCTACTGTTCCTGCGCGAACATACTGAAGCGATTATTGGGAATCCAAACGTACGTCTTCCAGAAATCATTCGCCTAGCGCTGGAAAAATATCAGATCGCACCACCGCCACAGTGGTTCGAAAATTATCTACAAAGCGGAGCCTGCATCGTCATGTTGGATGGGTTAGACGAGGTGGCAGAAGCAGACGTTCGAAGAAGAGTAGTTGCCTGGGTGGAGAAGCAGATGGTGACCTATCCCAATAATCATTTCATCGTCACGTCCCGTCCATTTGGGTACCGCGAAAATCAGTTGAACGGTGTCTCTGTACTGGAAGTCCTGCCGTTCAATATCAAACAAGTAAAACAGTTTATTGATAATTGGTATTTAGCCAACGAGATTCAAAGTCACCAAAAGGATGATGAAGGCGTGCGGATCAAAGCCCGCGAAGGTGCCGACGATCTGTTTATGCGGCTGAGAAAAACAACAATTCTTCTTGACCTGGCTGTAAACCCACTGCTGCTGACCATGATTGCCACGGTACATCGCTATCGCAGCTCGTTGCCAGGGCGCCGCGTTGAGCTGTACAAGGAAATCTGTGAGGTGTTTTTGGGCAAGCGCCAGGGTGCCCGCGGCTTGGAATTGCCGTTAACCCCCGCACAAAAACAATCGATCCTGCAACCGCTGGCCTATTACATGATGTGCAATCACATGCGCGAGATCGACAGGCGCTCAGCGCTCGCTGTTTTTGGAGAACGTTTAAAGTTAGTCAGCCCGCAAAGCACAGGTGAAGAGTTTCTACAAATGGTGGAAAACCTCAGTGGATTGTTGCTCGAACGTGAAAATGGCATATATGGGTTTGCACATAAAACATTTCAGGAATACCTGGCTTCAGTGCACATCATCGAACAAGGGCTAGAGAAAGAACTCGTTTCGCACATTGAGGATGGTTGGTGGCATGAATGTATCCGTCTTTATACCGCACAAGCCGATGCCACATCAGTAATCGAAGCTTGCATTGCCGAAAACCCGCCATCGGCCAATGCACTAACATTGGCGATCGCTTGCGAGGATGAAGCGCGGGAAGTGCATCCAAATACCCGACGTAAATTAGAGAGGGTTCTTTTGGATGGAGTTGAATCGCGGAATTTAGAAACGAGAAATATCGTAGGAGAAGCCTTATTAACCCTAAATATACGTGACATGACCCGGCTTGATGACAATACATACATTGGCAAACGGTTTGTTAACCATGCTGAATACCAACTGTTCCTAAACGATGTAATTAGACAGAAAAAAAATTGTCAGCCGGATCAATGGCTGGGACGCGAATTCCCAACAAGTCTGGGTTTGCAACCAATTGCTGGAGTGCGAGCTGAAGATGGGATTGAATTCTGTAATTGGCTTACTCAAAGAGAAAGCGGGGAATGGCATTTTCGCCTCCCAACTCAGAACGAAATAGCACTGTCCAACGCGGACATTCAAAAAGATTATAACTATTGGGTAGTAGCCGATGCGAAACAAAATCATCCAGTCCTATTCAAGCAACGGGCAACGCAAGAAATCAACCCTAAAATTATTGATGCCATTTTGGGCGAGGATTTGAAGGTAGCTCATTACATGGAAAATTTTCTGGGCCTTGATATTACTCGCAATATCGTTGTAGCGAGAGGCATGCTCAATCAGATTTTGAAAAATGTGTACCAGGCTTCACCTCATGATTTAGGCATGAGTGGGATTACATTCGATGAAACAGACTGGGCAAGGGCATCCGTTTTGGCTCGACAGTTTTCAAGAGTTATTAACGATGCGCAAGTTCGGATGCACAATAGTTTCGGCGCTCGTCTATTCTCAATTGATTCTGCTGAGATTAGCCTAGAGTTAGCACAGCAAATTCATTCGGCGCACGACGCTCTTCGGGGAGCTTATTTACCCAATTCATATGCATCTAACCGTGCTGATAGAAGCCATAAAGCCGCGGACATTATCAAAGGATCAGCGAAAAAACTAGAGAAATATATTAAGCACTTGAATGCAGATATAGAAGCCACTAAAAACCTGAATACTGGTCAAACGAAGAAAATCACCCTAAGCACAGGTATGAATATCATTGAGATTACTAATTTTGCAGTGACTACCGAACCTTCCAGATTTGCATCAATAATGGAAGTTGTCAAACGAGGAAAAAAAGTGAATGACTTTATGGAAATCCATCAAATCGATCTCTCGGAACTTCCCTTGCTCGCAAAGATGCTGAACATTGTTTTGAGCCGCGAGACGCCCACAGGAATTCACCCGACTGATATTAAAAAACTAGGGTCGTGTTATCTGCGCTTATTGTTGATTTATGCTATGACTAAAATTGGCATGGAGCAAAAATTGCCAGTGTTTTTGGATAAGGAAAACTCCAACCAAACACCCAAAAAGGCAGACTTAATAGCAGTTGTTGAAAAGCTGAAGGCATTATATTTGTTGATGATTGAGTTAGAATTCCGGCGGCAAAACGTTCTCGGTGCCACTGAAAGTTTGAGAATCGTTCGAGAACGATCGATTGAGCGGTTATGAGTTACAAGTTGACGAAGCTCCTGTTGCCGCATAGCGCGCTTAATGATGTAAGGATTCGCACCGTCAACAACACAACAAGCCCTATTTGCATTCTGAACGATACCTAGCCAAGCGCATACCTTGTCACGATATGTACCTATCAACGCGCTGAAATATTTGGAAGCGTCATAAAGGGCGAAATGAAATTATCGACGCTGGGAAAGATCGTCCAGGCAGAATGGCTGCGGTCAGCCGAAATCCGTAAAGAGATTCAAATTTTTGATGATGAATTTGTCGTTATGCCCAATCATCTCCACGGCATTAATTGGATCGTAGACGTAGGGGCGGACGGTGTCCGCCCAGAAAATGAAAGGGCGCATACCATGCGCCCCGACGAAACGAGCGCCCAACCTAATAACGGGCGGATGCCATCCCCGCCCCAACCCAAAACCAGGACGCACACCGTGCGTCCCTACGAAGGGCGCCGCGTTCTCTGGGATCATTTATCGCAGGCTTCAAGGCGTCAGTCACATCAAGGGCTAAACGCGAATTGAACATGACGGGCATCTGGCAGCGCAATTATTACGAACACATCATCCGCAATGACCGCGAGTTGAATAATATTGGCTGCTATATTGTCAATAATCCCATCAACTGGCAATTGGATCGTGATAATGCGCAGAACATACGAAAATCATCCCCGCCTGAGCAGGTGGAGGAATACATAAAAGATGTTGAAGATCTGATCCTGAAATCAAAGGGAGCCTCATGACCAATCCCATCTTTGCCTACAGCTTTACCGTTCCCGCAACGGTGATCGATGAAAACGGACACGTCAACAACGTGGCGTATGTCCAATGGAAAGGTAATTGCCAAAGGCGAATCTGAATGGGTGTATGTGGATGCGACAACCGGTCGACCCATCGCGCTCCCGGCCGGGGTGGAAGAGTTCTTTCCGGTGTTGCCAGACCCGAGTTAGGTCTCCTTCAATATTCTAAAAGCTATTTATGCAGCAAACTATACAACCCTGTCCCATTTGCCAAAAAACGGTTCAGCCCTCTGAGCGGTATCCGCGCTACCTGTGCGCAGAATGCGCATCGAAGGCACGCTCTAAAGACGGGCGCGCGTTGATATTTTCCAACGAAAGTTTCTCAGGCGGCTATCTCGCTTACTACGCGGATACGCATGAATCCTATCCAAGCCACGAGTGTTACGTGGATGGAATTCGTTGCCATGCTGATGAACATTATTTTGGCGGGATCGTAATTCAACCAAATTAAAACTATTCCGATTCCCACAAGTGTATAATCTACTCAGTGGAACATCTCCCTCTTAACCAGATCCTGTACGACGATTGCATCAAGATTCTCAAGTCTCTGCCTGAGAACTCGGTAATCTAATAAATTATTGATACACTTATAACGTATGCAGCCCATCCCCCTCTCCCTCACGCCCTTCTTTCAGGAATACGACCTCACAAAACTTACTCCCGAACAAGATTCGCACACTATCATTGAGCGTGTTTTGCAATATGGTGATCGCTCAGAAATTCGCTGGCTCTTTGAAGTCTATTCAAATGAAAAAATCGCAACTTGGGTGAGACGCTGGGGCAATGAAGTATTACCAGAACCACATCGAACATTCTGGCAAACTGTATTGGAAATCAGCGAATGACTCTCCCCCTCAACCAAATCCTGCACGGCGATTGCATCGAGATTCTCAAGTCTCTGCCTGAGAACTCAGTGGATGTGATTTTTGCCGACCCCCCGTACAATCTGCAACTTCGCAACGATCTCTATCGCCCTGATATGTCGAAGGTGGCGGCGGTCAACGATGGCTGGGATCAGTTTGTGGATTTCAAAGCATATGATGATTTCACATCCCAGTGGCTATCCGCAAGTCAGCGCGCCTTGAAAGACACCGGTACGATCTGGGTCATTGGTTCGTATCACAATATTTTTCGCGTCGGTGCACTCATGCAAGATCTCGGCTTTTGGATTCTGAACGACATCCTCTGGATCAAAAATAATCCCATGCCAAATTTTCGCGGTGTGCGTTTCACCAATGCTCATGAAACCATGATCTGGGCGCAAAAGAAAAAAGGCGCACAGTACACCTTCAACCACAAATCCACCAAAGCCTTGAACGACGATCTGCAAATGCGTTCCGATTGGACGATCCCTTTGGTGACTGGAAAGCAGCGCATCCAATCCAATGGATCGAAAGCCCATTCGACTCAAAAGCCAGAGGGACTGCTCTATCGAGTCATCATGTCTTCTTCAAATGTTGGGGACGTAATCCTCGATCCGTTCTTTGGCTCAGGGACAACAGGTGCCGTTGCGAAAAAACTGGGACGTCACTGGATCGGAATCGAACGCGACGCAAAGTATGTGAAGGTTGCGCAACAACGCATCGACGCGGCAGCGGAGTCTGATTCAGAGGCGATCAATGTTGAGAAGCCGAGGCAGGCTCGGGTCCCGTTTGGAGCCCTGCTCGAAAACGGATATTTGACTCCGGGGCAGACTCTTTATTTCGCGAAGAATGGGACAAAAGCTAAAATCTTATCCAATGGACATCTCAAATGCGGCGCCATCACCGGCTCCATTCACGGCGTTGCCAAGGCATTGATGAACGGTGCGCCCGTCAACGGCTGGGATATGTGGTTTTATAAAGATGCAAGTGGGGCTAAAATTGTGATCAATGAATTGCGCGAACAACTAAGAATTCCAAATGCAGAAAACTCGAATATTCATCATCCTTTTGACAAAGGGGCAAAGAAGCCATGATAAAAATCACATCATTTTACCCATTTCAAAATTTATTGAGGGTTAGGCAAGAATTTTACGAAGACAAAGCTATAGTAAAACTAAAGTCTCTCACCTTCGAACGGGAGTTTGAATTCGAGTATAAAGAGGCAACAGTAGTATTTGATACTTTTAAATCGAATTACAGTCAAACTACTTTTGGTTTTTCACTTTTAGGGCTGATGCTCTTCCCATCGGTGTTTTTTCATAATTTTATATACGCTCACCTGATCTTACTCAGAGCCGAGCAAGCTTTATTTATACTAGGCCTGCTTTTATTTAGTACCTCGTTCAAAAAAACCTGGCGAATATATGTTTTAGATAAAAATGATGATACTCTTGCTATCATTGAACAGACCCGGCAAACCCGTGATGTAGTCCCTCAAATTATGCAAATGCTAAGAAACAAGTCTGAAAAGCTCAGAGAGTATACATCCACCAACCCATTCCGGGGTGGCGTTTACAAATTTGAACATGTTGAATATGTTCTTTCAAGCTTATCAAAAACCACAGAGCGGATGTATGAAAAAGAAATAATTGGATATCGGCAAAGTCTATTTGGCAAAAGCGTCTACAGTATACAATACGACCGTCTTAGCGGAAAAGTTTTTCGCGGGAAATCTGGCATTGATTTTGCGGGATGGCTGCTGGCACTAGGCGCATTCCTTATGATTGTTTATGGAGGATTTGACTATGGTTTTGCCATACCATTCCATATACATATTTCCAAATCAATATTTTACACAATACTAGTGCTATTCATTTTATCTGTCATTTCATTACTGTTAAATCTCATTAAACAAGAATTTATTGGGTTGTACAACAAAAACGGAAGTGTCGAATATACGTTAAATGTGAATCGAAAAAACAAAAGTGAAGTTGAAAAAATAATAAAATATATTCAATCAAAAATCCCTGCCGAAGAGAAAACATAAATTCTCAAGGAGAAACAATGAAAATCTTTCTCACAATCAATGGTATAAAACTTGGAGTTGATTGCGTTCCATCTGAAAGTCTTTTATCTGTCGTCCGCAGGCTCGGCTATTACGGAGTCAAGTTCGGCGATGAACAAGGACTAAGCGGATCAGATACCGTCTTGCTCGATGGCAAACCTGTCAACGCAGGATCACTGCTCGCTGCGCAAGCTGAGGGACATAACATCGTCACCATTGAAGGTTTGGGCGAACATCCCGATCAGGGCTGGCGCAAGACCGATGGCTTGCATCCGTTGCAAAAAGCGTTTGTTGAATCCGGCGCGATCCAATGCGGATATTGCACACCCGCGCAAATTCTCGCGGCAAAGACTCTGCTTGATAACAACATCAACCCGACTGAGGCTGAAGTCCGCGAGGCGATCTCAGGGGTGTTATGCCGTTGCACGGGCTACGTGAAACCGGTACAGGCTGTATTGAAAGCCGCGGCGGTGATGCGCGGTGAAGCAGAGTTCGGTGAAGGTATTCTGATTTCTTTCAATCCGCCGAGCATGGACGGGGGAACCTCGCCCTTGCAACCAACAAATTCAAATACACAAACCCAAACCCTGCCAAAAGTTTTTGTCACTCCGCAAACGCAAACCTATCAAACTGTTGGCAAGCCCGAAAAGAAAGTGGACTCGATCAAGCTGGTGCAAGGCAAGCCCGCTTTCACCGCCGATATCGAACCGCGTGGCATGTTGCACGCGCGCGTGTTGCGCAGTCCGCATGCGCATGCCCGCATCAAGCACATCGATGCCAGCAAAGCTCGCGCATTGGATGGTGTTGCGGCGGTGCTCACGTGGCAGGATATTCCACGCGTGGTGTATTCCACCGCGGGGCAGTCCGACCCGATCCCCGGTCCGTTGGATGCGTTCTCGCTCGATAACAAAGTCCGTTTTGTGGGTGACCGCGTCGCGATGGTCGCGGCCGAGACTCCTGAAATTGCCGAAAAGGCTTTGACACTTATTGAGGTTGAATACGAAATACTTGACGCCATCCTCGACTCTCGCGAAGCAATGAACCCAAACTCGATCAAGATTCACGATGAGCCTGAGTTTGTCAACTTTGCCGATTCCAACCCTGATAAAAATCTCGCCGCCGAAATCCGCATTGACATCGGCAATGTAGAAAAAGGCTTTGCCGAAGCTGATGAAATCTTCGAAGCCGAATACGAAGTGCCGAAAGTACAACAGGCACATATCGAGCCGCATGTCTGCGTGACATATTGGGATGAAGATGATCGCTTGGTGATTCGCACCTCCACACAAGTTCCGTTTCATGTGCGGCGTATGCTCGCGCCAGTTTTGAATTTGCCGGTGAAACGAATCCGCGTGATCAAGCCACGCATCGGCGGTGGCTTTGGCGGCAAACAGGAAGTGTTGATGGAAGACGTGCCTGCGCATTTGACGATTGCCACGAAGCGACCCGTCATCTATGAGTACACCCGCGAAGAGGAATTTATCGGTGCGCGCTCACGTCACCCGATGAAGATCAAGATGAAGACCGGCGTGAAACGTGATGGAACGATCACCGCCAATTCGATGTATGCATTGTCCGATACTGGCGCGTATGGCTGCCACGCATTAACTGTCACTGGCAACACCGGTCACAAAGCCATGGCTTTATATGTTGGCGATGGTGAATATCGTAAAGCGCCAAATATCCGTTTCTATGCGGACGTGGTGTACACCAACACGCCCCCTTCCGGTGCTTTCCGTGGCTATGGCGTGCCACAAGGTTACTGGCCCCTCGACCGTCACATGGAAAAGATCGCACGCGCGATGGGCTTCGACCCGATTGACTTTCGCTTGAAGAACGCGATTCGACCCGGTGAATATCATCCGTTTTCAACGGCATGGAATGAGGGACGCGAACCACGACCCGAGATCGTCCA
Source organism: Chloroflexota bacterium (assembly GCA_040006635.1). Classification (GTDB taxonomy): domain Bacteria; phylum Chloroflexota; class Anaerolineae; order Anaerolineales; family Villigracilaceae; genus Defluviilinea. The sequence goes on along the minus strand of JBDTWO010000045.1, from coordinate 3,653 downwards.
CACGGTTGGTTTGGAGCAATGCGTGGCACAAGGACGCGCTGCGATAAATTGGGATGATAAGTACGGGAATGAGGAGTGGCACAAAAATGCGTCAAACGTCAAAGGTCAAAGGTCAGGCGGGACGTTAGACGTTCGACCTTCGACGAAGAGAAGAGGCATCGGTGTTGCGATGGTCATGCAGGGAACAGCGATTCCTTATCTTGATATGGGCGGCGCTTCCATTAAGATGAATGACGACGGCTCATTCAATCTACTTGTCGGCGCAACGGATCTGGGCACCGGCTCGGATACGGTCCTGGCGCAGATGGCGGCGGAAGTGCTGGGCGTTCCGTTGGAAGATATGATCACGTATTCATCCGATACCGACTTCACGCCATTCGACAAAGGTGCGTATGCATCCTCCACAACGTATATTTCCGGCACAGCGGCAGTAAACGCGGCAAAGATTTGCGCGGAGCGAATCAGAGTCCGCGCGACGATGATTTTGAAACTTCCAGAATCCGAAGCTTCAAATATTCGACTTTTGAATCGTCAAGCGATTGCGCCTGACGGCAGAACCGTTCCGTTCACCGAGATCGCACTCGATTCACTCCACAAGAATAATCAGGAACAGATTATGGGAGTCGCGTCGTATGTTTCGCCGGTATCACCGCCTCCTTTTGCGGCGCAGTTTGCCGAAGTGACTGTCGATGCAGAGACCGGCGCGGTAACAGTAGACAGGCTCGTGATGGCGGTTGATTCGGGCGTCATCGTGAATCCGCTCACGGCTTCTGGTCAAATTGAAGGTGGCATGACTCAAGCGCTCGGTTATGCGGTCTGCGAAGAGATGCGCTACGATGATAAGGGTAATGCCATCGAACGCGACCTGGATCGTTATCACATCTTCCGCGCCGATGAGATGCCGGAACTTGAAACCATCTTTGTGGAAACTTTCGAGCCGAGTCATCCGTTCGGAGTCAAAGCCGTGGCAGAGATTCCCATGGACGGCGTTGCACCAGCTGTCGGCAATGCCATCCTGGATGCCATCGGCGTGAATGTGGACGAAAACCCGGTCACACCTGAACGGCTCTGGCGCGCAATCAAAATGAAATAAAAAAAACAGGAAGAATATCGTATGCAAAGACATCCAAAGTCTGATAGACTTTGGATGTCTTTGCATTATGACACGCATTGAAGCACTTTATTTATTGCCTTATGTCGCCTCCCTAGCCCTGTCGCTCGGGGTTTTATATTACACATGGACCAAGCGCTCTGCCAAAGGCGCCACTGCCTTCACGTGGTATGTCGCCGGGCAAACCCTTTGGCTCTTCGGCTTCATTGTCGAACTCATCAGCCCGGATATTTTCGAAAAGATCTTTTGGGATGGTTTCCAATGGCTGGCAGGGCTAATCATCATTGTTGCATTCCCAATCTTTGCCGTTCAATATACTGAGTACAAATTTAAAGACCCGCGCCGGGCGTTCATCTTTTCACTTATCGTTCCGGGAATTTTTATAATTACACTCATGACAGATGCATGGCACCATTTGATCTACGCCAACCCGCGCCTGACATCTGCCCAGCCCTTCCCCGAATTATTATATGACTTCACCTGGCTGATATACGGATATGCTCTCTACAGTTACATCGTCACGCTTTGGGGAGTTGGACTTCTGGTCCGCCGCATCATTCGCATCCATGATCTGTATCGCACTCAGGGAGCGATCATCATCGTAGGCTTTCTCATCCCGATCTTGGGAACGGTCATAACCCTGTTCAATATCCATCTTGCCCCGCAGCGTGATATCACCCCGTTCACGAACGCCATCGCAAACATGATTATTGCCTGGGGCTTATTCCGTTACAAATTGTTTGAAGTTGTCCCCGTGGGCAGGGACCGGCTCTTCGAAGCCATGGTCGACCCGGTCGTGATCCTCGATAATCAACATATCGTGGTGGATATCAATACCGCCATGCTGAGCTTGCTTGATAAAAAAGCGGTCGAGGTGATCGGACAGCCTGCCAAGCAGGTGTTTGATAACTTCCCCATTCCCATCAAGCGCTTCACCCATGTCTCGTACGCGCGCGATGAAACCACCTTTGAAGTGGGCGGAAAAAATGTTTACTACGAGATGACGGTCTGGCCCCTATACGATAGCGACAAAAAAATGACTGGGCGGATCTACATCTCACATGACATCACAGCGCTGAAAGAACTCGAGCGCGAATTACGCGAGCTCAACGTGGACTTGGAGAAGCGTGTCCGCTTGAGAACAATGGAATTGGCAGAGGCATATGATGTCACACTCGAGGGTTGGGCGAAGGCGCTCGAATTAAGGGACAAGGAAACAGAGGGACACTCGCGTCGGGTGACAGAAACAACTGTCGCTGTGGCAAGAGCGATGGGCATCCACGAAGATGAAGTCGACCACATCCGCCGCGGTGCCATCCTGCACGATATCGGTAAGATGGGCGTCCCCGATCATATTTTGCGGAAGGAAGGCGCGCTGACCGTGGAGGAAAGGGAGATCATTCTGAAGCATCCCGGAACGGCGTATGAGCTGTTGCGACAGATCCCGTTCTTGGAGAAGGCGCTTGAGATTCCCTATTCGCATCACGAAAAATGGGACGGCACTGGTTACCCGCGCGGACTCAAGGAACGCGAGATCCCGCTCCCGGCACGCATCTTTGCGATCGTGGATGTCTGGGATGCGCTTTCGTTCGACCGCCCTTACCGCAAAGCCTGGAAAAAAGACGAGATCATCCAATATCTGATCAACGAATCGGGCAAGCATTTTGACCCGCGCGTATTGAATATATTTTTAGCGTTGGTTGAAAAAGGCGAGATATAAGTATATAGGTAGACAGGGCTAACATTGTTGGATAAGATAGCTTTATGGTCATTATTGAATGTGGATGGAGCCGATGAGCTACGAAGAGTTACTTTATCTAGCCCCTTATATAATTTCCTTAATTTTATCGCTGGGGGTATTCATTTATGCATGGCAACACCGCCATGTGCGTGGAGCGACGAGTTATAGCTGGTTCGCGGGCGGGCAAACGCTCACCATCCTGGGCTTTATACTCGAACTGGTCAGCCCTGATCTCAGGGGAAAGATCCTATGGGACAAGTTCCAATGGCTGACGGATACATTTCTGGTCATTTTGCCATTCCTGTTTTTTTCAATCGAGTTTTCAGAATATCGGCTTCGGCGTCCATCCGTGGTCTGGAGTGTGCTGTTCGTTTTTCTGGGCACGTTCACCGTTCTGTTATTCACCGACAATTTTCACCACTTGCTTTATCCCAATCCGTCCCTTAGCGCTGCCCAGCCGTTCCCTGAATTAAAATATGACTTTACATACATCATATATATCTATGCTCTGTTCTATCTATATGGCGCAAATATTTACGGCATCAGCCTGTTGATCAAACGGGCTCTTCAGCCGCAAATCCTATACCGCCTCCAATATCTGACCATAATTTTTGGGTTTCTCATCCCGCTTGTGCTTTCATTCTTTTCACTGGCAAATATCAAGATTGCGTCACAGCGCGACATTACGCCCATATCACTGGCAATTGGCAATCTGATCGTTGCCTGGGGATTATTTCGCTACGGATTATTCGACATCGTGCCGATTGCCCGCGAACGAATTGTGGAAAATATCAACGACCC
>JBDTWO010000044.1:0-29786 GCA_040006635.1 Chloroflexota bacterium | reverse complement strand
TTGCAAATTTGCGCAGGTGAGCCACAGATTCGAGCGGGGCGGGACCCGGCGAAAGGCTGAGAATCATCGGGCGTCCACAGGCGGCAATGGCGTGGGAAATGGCTTCGATCTCAGGAGCATGATAGGGATAGGTCATGTCATCCACTTTGATATAGTCGACACCCCACTGGGCGTAGAGTTCAAAAAGGGAGTTGTAATACGCCTGCGCGCCAGGCTTGGACATATCGACACCGCACATGTGATTGAGCCAGGTGCAAATGCTTTCAGGTTGCGCAATGTCGCGGGCGTGGAATCCGCCTGGGGTGGGCAGGTTCTGTTGTACAGCCTGACGCGGGATGCCGCGCATGATGTGAATGCCGAACTTCAATCCGAGTGAGTGGATGTAATTGCCGAGGGGTTTGAAGCCTTGTCCGCTGGCGCTGGAGGGGAATCGGTTCGGGGCAGGAATCTGTCGACTAACGGAATCAAGCACAAGTCCAGGTTGAACGCTGCCATCGGGCAGGATATCTAGATCGGGTGAGAGCTCCAGTTTGGGAGTCGGATGTGACCAGCAGAAATCCACGACCACGTATTCCCACCCCAGCGGAGCCAGACGCCGGGCAAAAATATCCGCATTGGCTTTGACTTCAGCTTCGGTGACCGAGGCGTTGAAGCAGTCGAAACTATTCCAACCCAGCGGAGGGGTGGAAGCAAGGGCGCGGAGCGCTGTCATAAATTATCCTTTGAGACCAGTGGTGACGATACCTTGCACGAGTTGGCGTTGCATAAAGAAAAAAAGCACAACCAAGGGAAGAGTGTAAATGACCATGCCGGCCATTGTGAGAGTCAAAATTGAGTATCCTCTCGGGTTGACAAAGGCAGTTGCCAGACTCATTGCCAAAGTAGAATTAGTGGTCAGGAATAATTGTTGGTTTAAATAATCTCCCCAAACCCATTGAAAGGCAAAGAGGAAGGTTATGGCAAGCACGGGCCTGGCGTTTGGTAAAAAAATCCGAATAAATGTGGAGATTGGACCAGCGCCATCAATGGCGGCAGCATCTTCCAATTCTTTTGGGAATGCCGCAAAGAATTGGCGAAAGAGCAAGATTTGAAATGGTGTGCCAGCAATGCCCCATAAAAACCATAATAGTGGATTGTCGATCAATCCAACGCGGGAGAAGATAACATATTGGGGGAAAATCATGATGGTTTGAGGAATCATCATCTCAGCCAAAAGAATAATAAATAAAATATTTTTTCCGGGTGCGTTTATACGGGCGAAGCCGTAGCCAGCGAATGCGCTGAAAAGTACGTTGGGGACAGCAAAAAGAAGTGCCAGGATAACTGAACGATATAGCTGTGTGAGAAAGTTGAAGCGCTCGTTAGTAAAGACGGCGAGGTAATTATTCCATTGCGGGATTGCAGGAAGCCAGATGGGCGGCCATTTTACAAAGTCGTTTTCAGCCTTCAAAGAACTGATCAAGAGCCAGAAGATTGGTAAGATAAAAATGGCAAGGAGAGCGATGATAACAACATATAAAAAGAAATTACCCAAATGGCGCCGATTGAGCCCGCTCCGTTTCGGATTCCTTCCAGCCCGGGGCGTTTGGTTTTTGGTCGTTTCGGTGGTTACGTTTTTAGTTTCCATTAGTTCTTCCCCGGTTCGTTTTCGTAATACACCCAGTATTTTCCTGAAATTGTTACCACCAGAGTTAAGATCAGGATGAAGACGAACATGATCCATAACAAGGCACTGCCATAGCCATAGCGTTGCTGGTTAAAGGATTGTTGATAAACATTTACCAAGAACATAAAATTTTCACGTGGAGGAATGGTTGAAAGTCCATTACTCGAATTAGCCTTTTGTGCCAATAAGATTGGCTGCGTGAGAACTTGTAAGGCACCAATGATGCCAACTACAAATTGATAAAAAATTACCGGGGTCACCAAAGGCAAGATTATTAATAAGAATAATTGAGAAGGTGATGCACCGTCGATATATGCAGCATCCACGAGATCGGTTGGCACACCTTGAATACCGGCCATAAAAATAACGATCGCGCCGCCCACGCCCATCCAAACGGACCACATGATCAACACCCAAAAGGAATAACTTGTCATCCAATGAATGAAGGTACCAGGAATGATCTTGTTTAGAACTGCATTTACCACGCCAAAGTTGTTATCAAAGAGCAGTTTAAAAATCCAGGCGCCGGCAACCAGCGGGATGATGGTTGGAAGATAAAACAAGGTACGGAAAATACCCTGCCCGCGAATGTTGCGGGTCAATAAGATCGCGATGAAAAATGACAGGCTGATATTGATGGGAATGGTGATGCCCGCAAAGAGTAATGTCCGGCTGAGTGAATACCAGGCATCTCCGTTATGAAAAAACTGGTTGAATGCTTCGGCATAATTAGCAAATCCAACCCATTTGTATGTTTGAAAATTTGAGCCGGTGAAGTTGGAAAAGGACATCAATAGTCCAACACTCACTGGCAAAATCGTAAAAGCCAATAATCCCAATAGCCATGGTGCCACGAAAACGTAGAACCAACGAGCACGTGCCCAGCCGTAACTGCTGAGTCCTAAAAATCGGTTTCGTTTACTTTTCCCGGTTGGTGATGGCTTCATAAGCGACATGGTATTCTCCTACAAGTCAGGGTGAATGCGGCGCCTAGTTCCACTTAGCTGGATTGCCAGGCGCCGCATTCTCTTATGCAAACTGTGGCGTGAATCAAAAGGGCACAGTTTGGTATGACAAGGTTATCCGCCTGCCGCAGCCTTTCCATCAGCAATGGCTTTATTAACCACAGTATCGAGGTTCTCGATCGCCTGGGTTATCGTTTCCTCACCCTTCAGGTATTTCTCCAGTTCGGCAGTCCAAGTTGTGTTGAAGACTGTAGTTGTGTAATATGGATTGATCCTGCGTGGGGTTTGAACAGTGTTCTTGGTTTCCCATTGGGCATTTTCCAGAAATTGCTGTTGGAAGGATGAACCCTGCGGAATCTGGCTATAAAGTGACACGAGCGAGGGGAGTCCCCAGCCGGTCTTTGCACGATTTAGCGCCGGTGAACCGCCAAAGAAGAATTCATACAGTTTCCAAGCCGCATCAGGGTTGGCTGTCTTAGCAGAAATGAACCAGCCATTGCCGCCCAGGGCGGGATTTACCGATACTTTGCCACCCCAACTGAGAGCGGGGTACATCACCAAGTCATTGGGATCAACAACAGGGGCAGGTGTAACATCGCGGAATCCGCCCTGGATCCAATAACCACTGGTTGCAGAGGCAGACTGACCGCCCAACATATCCGGCACAGTCCAATTAGGATCGGGGTTGGCTGGGCTGTAAATGGCATTTGCTTTTGCCAGGTCGGCCATGAATGTCAGGAAGTCCACCACGGTTTGATTATCTTTGATGCTGGCGTGCGAGAAATCTTCGGAATATAGATCTTGGCCGTTTTCCATCAGAATGGTTTGGACGTTAGCATCCCAATAGCCAGAATATACCATCCCGGTGACTTCCACACGTCCGCCGTTGACCTTGGTCATTTTCTTGGCCCATTCGCCAGCTTGGGCGTAAGTAATGATAGTGTGGGGCGGAGGCAACGTGATACCAGCCGCCTCGGCCAACTTCTTGTTGATGAAGTAAGATTGGTCTGGTGACCAGTCTGTGTTCATGCCATACCAGCCGCCATTGACCTTGAAATAGGAAACGGCCGGGATCATATCATCGGCTTTTAGCACTGTGCTTTTGGCAAAGTAAGGGGCCAGATCCAACACCCAACCACGCTTAACATAACTAGCAGCATCAGCGCCACTGCCTACAAAAAGATCCGGCGGGGTTCCGGCGGCAATCATGGCCTGTAACTTTGTAGCATCATTATCAATCCGCTCGATGGTGATATTTGGATTGGCCGCAATAAATTCGGCTTGTTGATCTTTGGAAAAGTCAGCTTCATTGACCATGACCACTAGCTTGACCGGTTCCGCAACAGCCGGGGCCTTGGTCGCTGCGGGAGCGGCAGGGGCTTCCGTGGCGGCTGGAACTTCCGTAGCCGCAGGGACGGCTGTGGGTGCCGCAGCGCCACCGCAAGCTGTCAGGATGATCGCCAATAAAGCAACCACTGTAAATACGCGCCAACTACTTGATGTTTTCATTATTCTGCTCCTTTTTTGTCTTTGAGTTGCGGCAATACCGCAACCCTTTTGAATAAAACTGCTACTTGAGAACACCTGCCAGCACAGCCTCAACCGACTTGAATAATTCAACGGGCAAGACGGGCTTTACCAGGCAAGCCGCCAATTCCTTTTTGATGTGCGCCTCGCGGACTTCGCGGGTACTGCACACGATCAACGGCAGACTGCCCTTCAATTCGTCAACCAAATCCCAGCCGCAACCGACCGGTTCCAGCACTGCCAGATCCACTTTTTGCTGGCTTAGAATCTGCCGCGCTTCTTCCCCATCACCACAGGCAAAGATCTGATATGAAAGAGCCAACTCACGGCGATACAGTTCACGCGTGGCGGGGTCTTTTTCGACGATGAGAATAGCTGGGCGCTGGTACGACATGTGTTCTCCTATGCTCTAATTTAACAAAAAATGAGCCGCCTGTCTCGGATAAAAAGGCGGCTCACTCGGACTATTGGAGGCTGTTTACTGTTCCCGATATTTTTTCGGTGAAATCCCCATTTGTTGTTGGAATACCCGCCCGAAATAGGAAGGGTCATCGAACCCAACCTGTGCCGCCACTTCAGTGATATTTTTATCACTGGATTTGAGCAGCTCACGCGCGCGCTGAATACGGAAGCGGTTGAGCGCATCCCACGGAGAAATCCCCATTTCCTGCTTGAATATCTCACTCAAATAACCTTCGCTGACTCCCACCACCCGCGCAATTTGCTGGCGGCTGAGCGGCTCGGCATAATGCTGATGCAAATAAGCCAATGCCTGTTTGACTACTGCGCTGGTGGCCTGTAAGAGACGTTCGTCATCTCTTAGCGCAGACCGTAGAGCGATCAGCGCTTCCTGCTCTGAAAGCATATCCTTGCTCTGGAATACCACGCGGGCATAATCAAGACGATGGGCGTCTTCTTCGGTCAACAACTTGCCACTCATCACCAAAACTGGCACTGTTTGTAAACGCGGATTGGCGCGCATATACTCCAATACGGTGAAGCCGTCGACGCGCGGCATCACCAGATCAAGCAGCACCAGGCAGGGTGTGATGGTTTCCAGCATATCGAGAGCAAACTGCCCATCCTCAGCGCTTTGGATCGGTACGCCGGGCAATGCTTCAGCCACTAAGCGCGCATACATTTCGCGCACCTGCGGGTCATCATCCACCATCAAGACGGGGCGATTTTCTGCTCGCTCCGGGCGCAGGCTGTTAAGCATCTCCAACAAAGTAGTGTGCGAGACGGGCTTAACCAAAACATTGGTAAGCCCAGATGAACCAGGAGTCTGGTTATAGATCACAAACGGCAAACGACAAACGACGGGCGAACGTCGTAATTGACCGATCAACTCCCAGTCATCGGGGTGCGCGTTGTTCATATCCCAAGCCAACACAGACGGGGAACTCAATCTGCTGACTTCTTCGGCGCTGGTGATACGCTCCAGACTCAAGCCGCGACGCTGGCATAGTTGCAAAATGGCGGGGCTGGGATCGGGATTATGTGAAATGAGCAGGAGCACGCCTGTGTTGGAGTCGCTTGACGCAGCAATGCTCAAGCCATTAAGTCCGGGCAGAGGCAGGTAAATATGAAAGGTCGAACCCGTTCCCATTCTGCTTTCTAAAGACATCGAACCATTGTGCAGGGCAACCAATCGTCGTGTAATACTTAATCCCAACCCAATGCCTTCAGGACGGCGCTGTAAATTTTCGACACGACCAAACGGCTCGAAGACTTGCTCCTGTGCTTCAGGCGGAATGCCTGCGCCCGTATCGCGTACCCAAAGATGCAGGTGCGGCGGTTCCACATCTGCGCCGAGGGTGATCTGCCCGCTGGTTGTAAATTTACTGGCATTGCTCAACAGGTTGAGAAAAATTTGTCGGAGGCGCACCGGGTCAGCCTGAAGTAGCGGCAGGCTTTCGGGCAGGTCGAGCCGCCACTCTACTCCAGCGCGGCTAACAGTATCAGCCATGCTGTTGAACACATCTTCAAGGAACGGGCGCGGATCGAGCATTTCAGGATATAAATCAAGCTCGCCAATTTCGAGCCGCGACATATCCAGCAGATCATTGATCAGCCGTACCAGGTGCTCACCGCTTTGGTAAATCTGTTGCTGATCGCGGCGCAATTCGATGGGCAGGTTCACGCCATAAATATTCGGTTCTTTCAAGGCGGTTTGGGTGTATCCCAAAATAACATTGATTGGAGCGCGCAGTTCGTGGCTCACATTCGCAAGCAGGCGGGTTTTGAGTTGGTCAGCCTTCTCGGCGGCAGAACGCGCCTGAAGCGACTCCTCGTACAAACTCGCATTCTGAGATGCAATTCCCAACTGGTCAGCCAGCAGTTGCAGTCCCAGCAATTCATGACGTAAATGTAGAACGCGGCGCGAACTATGCAGATCCAACACGCCGATAATTTTTTGGTTGTAACGAATGGGTAAAATAGCGCGCGAACGAGTTTGTGGATAATCAGGGTCAGGCGCATAATGCAGACTGTGCAGGACATCGGGGATAAAAATGGATTCGCCCTTGAGCATCACCTGACCGATCAGCCCTGTTTTCTGGATGGGCGCTTCGCTTTCTGCCCCTGAGCCTGTCTGCGGGTATTCTCTGAGCAGTATCCGCGCTGAATCATACCAGCGATAAATAACTACTCGATTGTAATGATAGTTCTTGGCGATAAGTTCGGCTACTTTATTAAATAGTTTTTGCCGATCGAGCAGACCACCCACCTGTTGATTGATACTGGTCACTGTCTCCAATTGCTTGATCCGATACTGTTCCGCCTCGCGATTGACTCCCACAAGGCGCGAAGGAATATCTGCGATCGCGATCAACTTTTTAAGCGCGAGTTCCCCTACGTTTTCAACAGTCACTAACGCTGAATGGATGCTCAAGCTGCGCTGGGATGATTTCCCAAGCGCCTGGTCGTAAGCGATGTCCATGGCTTCGCGCCCAAAGTTAGCGGAATCTGTTTCGACCGTGGCAGTCAGGCTTCCATCCGCCACTGCCGCTAACGCCAGCGGGTCGCCATTGATACCCACGATGATCGTTTGAGGCGTAATCCGTCCCAGCAAACGCCCGGCATTGCGAGCGGCTAACGCCAGCGGATCTGAAATGCCCACAATGGCATGAATATCACCGGATATGGTTTTTAAAGATTTCTCGATCACTGGGTAAGCCTGTTCGTAAGCCCAGGGCGTGCGAATATGTTGCCAATTCAATGTCGGGAATTTTTTGAACACATCAGCGATGGCTGTGACTCGGCTGTTGCCTCCCTCGCCATCTTTCTCCCACAAACCGCCGATCACCAGAACCCTGCCTTTGCCATTCAATCGCTCAGCCACAAACTTCCCAGCCAGCAAAGCGCTGTCATAATAGCCTGCAAAAGCAATCAGGTTTGGATGCATAAAATCTGTCTCAGACAAATGGACGATTGGCAATCCCGCCTCGAGGATACGCAACGCGTCTTGCTTCGGGATGTACGAAGTAATCAGCGCCGAAAGCCCGAACGAGAGAATATCTTCGGCGAGGCTATCTGAATCAGAATCAGGCGTCCCTGCAAATTCCATCGTTGCTTCCAAAGGAATCAAATCCACGGGCAGTTGTTGACCGCGCAGATAAACCGCTTCATTGATCTGCACCCAGTACGGATCAGTACGAGTCAGCCAAACGCCAATGCGCGGACGATCAGACATAAAACTCCATCAGGAAAAAAATCGAAGGCATACGGTAATTATATACCGCATTGGGTTGGTAGTATTCTACTGGCAATATTACGCCGATGCGTAAAAAGTGGATAATATTTTTACATCATCCTATCATAATCTTCGGTCTATATTGCAGCGCCTCCCCCAAATGCGCGGATTGGATCTCTTCGCTCCCTGCTAAATCTGCGATGGTGCGAGCTAATTTCAGGATGCGATGATAGGCACGCGCAGATAATTGTAGTTGACTCATCGCCGCGCGCATCAAGCTCTGACCTTCGTCCTGCAACTGACAAAACTGACGGATCTCCGCGATGCGCATATCGGCGTTACTTACGATATTCGACGAATCGGTTTTCGATGTTTTGGACTTGGGATTCGCAAATCGGGTTTGCTGAATGTTTCTGGCGGCTTGCACGCGTTGACGAATCGTTTCACTGGTTTCACTTGTTTTATTTCCACTTAGTTTTTCGTAATCCACGCGAGGCACTTCAATGTGAATATCAATACGGTCGAGCAGTGGGCCTGAGATCCGCTTTTGATATTTAGTTACTACAACAGGTGCGCAAGTGCAGGGCTTGAGGGAGTCACCGTAATATCCGCACGGACATGGATTCATCGCGGCAATTAATTGAAAATTTGCAGAAAAAGTTAATGAACCTTTAGCGCGGCTGATGGTGACGACCTTATCTTCCATCGGCTGGCGCATCACTTCGAGGACGCGTGTACCGAATTCGGGGAATTCATCGAGGAATAATACACCGCGATGCGCGAGGGAAATTTCTCCAGGCTTGGGAATATTTCCGCCACCAACCAGACCTGCATGTGAAATGGTGTGATGCGGCGAACGAAATGGACGATGACGAATTAATGGCGTGCCTGCGGGGAGTTGGTCTGCAACGGAATAAATGCGCGTGACATCCAAAGATTCTTCGATGCTCATTTCGGGGAGAATGCCTGGCATGGCTCTTGCTAATAAAGTTTTGCCCGCACCAGGACTTCCAACCATAAACACGTTATGCCCAAAAAACCGTCGCATTTCACTTCGAATTTGACACTGAAATCATTGAAAATGCCCGATATGAAATGCAAACACTCAATAGCTGGGAAAACCTACGACTGGCAAACAAAGCACTTGGACGATACAATCAGTAGTAGAACAACAAGATTTGGGAAGAACAATGACCCTTACCAAGGTTGTGGCGTTGAGTCTGCAATTCCTCGATAAGAAGAAAAGCGACGAACCCATGCTGACCGTGGAAGAAGAAGCCGCAGATTACGAAGCATAAGCACCCGCTGGTTTCATATAATTGAATAAAAGGCGTCACGCTTTAGGCGTGACGCCTTTACGTTTGTATTAGCTTGCCTGGACTCACAAAACTCAAAAAGAATCCGCTAATCCCCGCGAATTTTCGCTAATCTTTAATTTGTTCGCGGAGATTGGCGTAGATTAGCGGACAAAAGAGTATGGTGAGTTATAAGGTAAACAACACGATTGCTACAAAAGCTAGCGCGATGCCCAGCGTCTGAATGCGGGTGATGCGTTCCTTGAGGAAGATGGAGGCAAGAAAGACCGTGGAAGCGGGGTAGAGCGCGCCGAGCACGGCGGCGACATCCATACGTCCCGTTTGGGCGGCGAGAACGTAGAAGGCATTTCCGACAATATCAATGATACCGTTGACGGTGGAGTAGCCCCAGAGGTCGCGCGGCGGCAGGGCGGGTTGACGAGTGACGAGCGCGTAGAGTCCCAAGGCAATAAAGCCAGCGAAGCGCGCGGCGACTAAAACCCAGTAAAAGGCATGCAGGGTGGCTTGATGAAGCAGGACAAAGTAACAGCCAAAGAAAACGCCCGAGAGCAGAGGCAGGCGCAAGTCTGAGAAAGTGAAGCGCAGGTTGGTCGAATCCGTCTGTGAGATCAGCCAGACCGCGCCAAAGGCGAGTCCGAATCCAAGGATCGTGGTGAGAGAGGGGACGCCCAGCGTGAACAATCCGAAAAGCACCGGCACGAACGCAGCCAGCAGTGCAGAAACGGGCGCGGCGATGGTCATTTGTCCGTCGGCAAGGGCGCGATATAAAAGGATCAATCCGCCAAGACCCAAAAGGCTCGCCAGAGCGCCCCAGAGCAGGTCGATGGCGGGCGGGATCGGTTCATGCGTCAGCAAGGCGAGCGCGGTAAATGGGATCAGACCCGCGAACTCTGCCAGAAAGAGCACACGGTAGGCGGCGGTGCGTTTGGTGGCGATGCCGCCGATGAAATCTGCCGAGCCCCAAACCGCCGCAGATACAATGCCATAGAAAATGGAAAGCAATTAGATTTTCCCCGCCGCCCTGGCGCGTTCCAAAACTTTTTGCGCGTTCTTCAACAACGGCATATCAATCATCTTGCCATCGAGCGCATAAGCGCCCTTGCCCTCTTTTTGACTTGACTCGAACGACTCGACGATTCTTTTTGCATACTCAATTGCATCAGCGGATGGAGTAAACGCCTCCTGCGCCGCCTGAACCTGATTCGGGTGAATGACCTGTTTCCCGCTGAAACCGAATCCTGCTCCCTGCTCCGCTTCAGCGCGGAGTCCTTCGGGGTCTTTGAAATCAATGAAGACAATATCCAACGCCTGGAGATCATTCGCCGCACAAGCGGTGACCGTCGCCTGCCGCGCATACAACAACTCTGTCGCTTCTTTCGTTCGAGTTGCACCAACAGAAGCGGCAAAGTCCTCGCCGCCGAAGATGATGGCTTCGAGGCGTTTATCCGCTTCGGCGATCTCCTTGAGATTCAAAATCCCTTTTGCGGTTTCAACACCCACCAACAAGCGGATACTCCCGATATTTAGTTTACTGGTAAGCTCATACGTCTCGATATGTTCACTGACCCACTTCACCTGTTCCGCAGACTCGATCTTCGGCACCACAATAGAATCAGGGTTTGTCACCAGCGCGGCTAATAGATCAAGTTTCTCCAACCCCGAACCAATACTATTGATCCGAATACAGCGTTCAGACTTTCCAAAGTCCAGCTCCTTCATCGCCTGCGCAATGATCGCGCGCGCTTCGGCTTTTTTGTTAATCGCTGTTCCATCTTCCATATCCATGCAAATGGAATCAACTCCCAGCGTCGTCGCTTTTTCGATCTTGCGCCGGTCATCGCCGGGCATGTAAAGTAGTGCGCGTCGTGAGTGCATAATTTCCTCCACGTCATTGCGAGGGCGAAGCCCGAAGCAATCTCAACTAACCTGTAAATATTTGTTTGCATGCAAATATGAGATTGCTTCGTCGCTCACTGTCGTTCGCTCCTCGCAATGACGGATCATTTCTTCAAAAACAGCGCCGTTCTCTCAAACTCCACCACAATTGTACCGTCTGGTTTCTTGCCCCAACATTTGATGCGCACGATCCCCGCATTCGGTCTGGACTTCGACTCACGTTTCTCTACGATCTCACTCTCAGCATAGATCGTATCCCCATGAAAAACGGGATTGGGATGCACGACCTTGTCATACCCAAGATTGGCGATGATCGTGCCCTCCGTTAATTCCGCGACAGTCAAGCCAACGACGAGCCCAAACGTGAAGACCCCATTTACCAGCCGCTGACCAAACTCCGTTTTGGAGGCAAAATCCTCGTTGACGTGCAGCGGTTGGGTATTCATCGTCAGCGCGGAGAAGAGCACGTTATCCATTTCGGTGACGGTGCGTCCTGCGTGCTTGAACTTCATTCCAACTTCAAGTTCATCAAAATATTTTCCGGGCATGATTTCTCCATTACGTAGGGGCGGCGCGCTTTTTGCGTCCCCACCCGGGGCGAGAGAACCTCGCCCCTACGATTTATTTCGCTGTCTTCCTTTGTGTCCTCTGCACTTTTGTACTTGTTCTTTTCTTCTTTGTCGCGCCGAACAGTTCCTTCAACTCAACTTGATTCTCCTGAATGCTCATCTCCAATTCATCCATGCGCCGCATCAGGTTGTTGATCTCGATCTCAGCTTTGGTGTTCACATCATGATCCACCTCTGCTGCGAGCCGATCCTTCAACGATTGCCGGTTCTGACTCATCATGATCACCGGTCCCGAATACGCAGCTTGGAATGAGAGCGCCAGGTTCAGCAAAATGAATGGATACGGATCCCAGTGATTGATCCAGGCGGTGACGTTGAGGATGATCCAAACTGTAAGAATGATACTTTGTGTGATGATGAAGCGCCACGAACCGATCGTGTCTGCCACCTTATCCGCCACGCGCTGACCGAGCGTCATCCGTTCTTCATCCATCTCGTTGACATTCCGACTGACCATGCTCCGTAAGATACGGTCATTCTCATGCAGACGTCCGCCCAGCTCCACCATCACGTCAATTGCCGCATGGGTATGTGTGTGCAAAAAATCGAAGAACTCATCGCGTTCCAATGCCAGCGTCGTGATCTGATCCACGGCGCGAACGCGCGCGGCGCGCGGCTCATTCGTCAACATCGAAAGCTCGCCGAAAAAACCGCCGGGTCCCACTTCGTTCAAGATCACTTCCGACCCGTCTGCATCGCGGATCAACACCTCCGCGTGCCCTTCGGTGACCACATAGAACAGGTCGCCCTTCTCGCCCTCGCGGATGATGACCTGCCCGGGCTTGAACTTCTTCTCCTCCATGATCTCACGGATGCCCGCCACTTCTTGCTCATCCATTTCACTGAAGAGCGGAACTTCACGTAATTCGATCTCTGCCATGTGTTTCTCCTTTTGTCCGATAAAAAATTATTCTATCTCTATCAACACCTGATCGCGTTCGACGGTTTGCCCTTGCTTCACCAATAATTTCTTGACGACCCCATCACTCTTTGCCTGAATGCGGATTTCCATCTTCATCGCCTCGAGCAACATGAGAGTTTGACCTTTGACTACGGGCTCGTCTTCGACAACATTCACGCTTCGCACCAAGCCGGGCATGGGCGCCGCCAACCCTGAGCCATGATCTTGTCCCGAGCCTTTGCGCTGCACACCCGATGACTTGGTCAACACCACCGTTTGACCGTTGATCGTCACCCAACGCTTCGCGCCATCCGATGAGACATACGCCGTAAAAACGGATTCGGGAACGGATTGCGAATCGGACAAACGGATGAGGCGCAAGTCGAGGCGTCCACGTTCCGCGTCGGCACGGACGATTTCAACCTCAAAGGTCTGGTCTTCTATGGTGGCGCGAAAAGATTTGCCTTGTGGGGTTAAATCAATGATGATTTCATCGAAGGTGATTTTCATCAGTTACGAAATCCATTCGGATTTTTCCACGGGCTATAGGGATCAGGCACATTCGGATTGACGATTGACGATTGACGATTGACGATTACTAGATCCGCGAGCGCGGCAGAGATCAAACTCTGGAGTCCGACAGCTTGCTGTCGGTTTTCCGGAAGCAAGCTTCCTGAGTCCAGAGTTGTTTCGACCCATCGGGTTGTTACTTTTCCATTTACAAAATCTGCATGCGCTAAAACGGATTGCATGAAATCAATATTTGTCACCACGCCGTGGACAATGAAATCTTTCAACGCAGCTTGCATTTTTTGAATGGCTGCTTCTCTGTTTTCAGAATAAACAATTAACTTTGCCAGCAAGGGATCGTAAAAATGCGTCACTTCATTGCCAACGGCGAAACCCGAATCCACGCGGATGCCGGGGCCTTTGGGTTCGATGTATTGCAACAATTTTCCCGTACTCGGTAAAAATCCGTTCGAGGGGTCTTCGGCGTAGACGCGGCACTCGATGGCGTGTCCGCGTTGGGTGAGTTGATCTTGTTGATAAGGGAAGTGTTCGCCCGCCGCAACGCGGATTTGCCATTGGACGAGGTCGAGTCCGGTGGTGAGTTCGGTGACGGGATGTTCCACTTGTAGGCGGGTGTTCATTTCAAGGAAATAGAAAGTGGAAAGTAGTGGGTCGAAGATGAATTCAATGGTTCCAGCGTTGTAGTAGTTGACTGCCTTTGACGCCTTCACTGCGGCTTCGCCCATTTGCTTGCGGAGTTCAGGCGTGAGCAATGGGGAGGGAGTCTCTTCGATGATCTTTTGATGGCGGCGCTGCACGGAGCATTCGCGTTCAAATAAGTGGACGAGATGTCCGTGCTGATCGCCGAAGATTTGAAATTCGATGTGGTGTGCGTTGGGAAGATATTTCTCGATCAGCAAACGGTCATCGCCAAACGCGTGGACGGCTTCACGCCGCGCGGCTTCGATCTCTTCGGGCAGGCCATCCGGCTCCCAGACGATGCGCATCCCTTTGCCGCCGCCGCCCGCTGAGGCTTTGACCAATATCGGATATCCGATCGCTCGAGCGGCTTGTTCGTAATCAGCTTCAGTTTCGAGCCCTTCGTAGCCGGGGACAGTCGGTACACCGGCTTGCTTCATGCGGATCTTTGACTCCGCTTTATCGCCCATCGCGTGGATCGAATCGGCTGATGGACCGATAAAGGTTAATTGCGCTGATTCAACTGCGGCGGCGAAAGAAGCGTTCTCTGAGAGGAAGCCATAGCCCGGATGAATGGCGTCTGCTTTGGAGGTGAGGGCGGCACGGATGACGACATCCGCATTCAGATATGATTCTTTGGGTGAAGCCGCGCCGATGTGAATGGCTTCGTCGGCGTGTTGCACGTGCAGGGAATTTTTATCCGCATCGGAATAGACCGCGACCGTTTGGATGCCAAGCTCTTTGCACGCTCGCATGATGCGGATGGCGATCTCGCCGCGATTGGCAACCAATATTTTGTTGAACATCAGCTGCACAACCGTCGATTCTTCAATTGATATTCTGTGTCGGTAGTGAAAAAATCAAAGCGACTGCAATTGTTACTGATCCAACCGTCAGCGAGTTGAAGTCCGCCATCGGAGAGCCAGGCGGGGTCGCTGGTCTTGACGCTGTAAATGATCTCGGTGATCAAATCTTCATTGCCGGGGAAGACACTGAGACTGATCACTTGATATTCCTGCACTGAGCCGTCGACTACAAATCCATCCAGAGTCTTTTTGAAGATCGCATTCGCAACCGATTCGAGTGCACCTGCCTGGATCTCACCTGTACCGATCGCGCCGAAGACGGTTGGGTCCTGGGTTGAAATTGGAATGGGCGTTTCTGTGGGCGGGAGGGGTGTTGCTGTATCAGGTATGCGTGTTTCGGTTGGAGCGAGTGTGGCGGTTGCTGGTATGGACGTAGCAACTGGGGCGAGAGTTGTCTGCGCTTGTTTACCGCAAGCTGCTAAAAGAAATAGTCCAACAAATAGTAGTAATCGAATTTTTTTCATGTAGTCTATGGGTTGCCTTTTATGCATTCAACAACTTCAACAACTCTTGTTCTCTTTCAGCTTTTAAACCTGCGCGCCATTCATGATCTGCCGGACGTGTGTTTGCCCATGCAAGCGTATCGCGGATCGTATCACTCAATGGGCGAAACTTTAGTCCGGCTTGGATCGCTTTCGAGACATTCATACGTGAGAAACCCTGAGTCTCTTCCGTATCTGGAATCCACACCGGCATGTCGCTCCACTCGGCGACGTTATTTTGTTTCAGAAATTCCGCCGCTGCCCATTGGATGTTCGCATTACTGCCGCTTACTTGTTTGCACGCCTCAAGCATTGAGCCCAATGTTAGTTCATAATCAGGTCCGGTTGTGTTGTAAATGCCAGATGCTTTTTCTTCGATCAACTGGATGATAAAATTTGCCAGGTCGCGCACATCAATAATTTGCAAAGGCACCTCAGGGCTTTCGGGCGCGAGTACTTCTCCGCCGCGTGCCACACGCACGGGCCAATACGTGAAGCGGTCGGATGGGTCATATGGACCTACGATCAAACCCGGGCGAATGACCAAGCCGCGGTCGCCGTACAGATCCAGCACAGTCTTTTCACACAACGCCTTCAGCGGACCATACGACTCGCCGGTGATCTCTTCGATGGTTTCATCTTCGATCTTTCCAACTGGATCGGATTCATCGATGCCGATCTTGTTGAGGATGGAATCAGGATACACCGAAATGGACGAGATGAAGACGTAACGCCCGACGCTTCCCGCTTCGCGCAAGCCGGTAGCTGCGAGGCGGACGATGCGCGGATAATACCCTGCGACGTCAATCACCGCGTCCCATTCGCGACCCGCGAGTTTTTCGATGTCGTGTTCACGGTCGCCGAGGATTGTTTCCACTTGCGGAAATAATCCTGGATTCGTTTTGCCGCGGTTAAAAAGCGTGACTTGATGTCCACGTGCGAGGGCGGATTCTACGAGATGACGTCCAAGAAATTTTGTGCCACCGAGGATGAGGATGTTCATTGGGTCTCCAATTTTGGAGTGCAGGAGCTTGCTACTGCACATCGGACAGCAAGCTGTCCGACTCCAGAGTTATTTCTTCACCCGAGTAAGTTTGGCTTCCGTGGCTTTGGCTTCGCCATACTCGGGGTGGATGTTATAGGCGGTGATGATCAGGTGATCGTGATCAACCAGTTCAACTTCAGTGCGCCAGCCCCAGTCTGGTCCGCCGGTGGGGTCGGGGTAACTACCGAGGACTTGGAAGCCGTTTTCGATGGCGTAGCCCGTGCAGAACATGATGCCCGTGTTGTTGTGGAACGAGTCCACCCAACTGGCTTCGTATTGCTCGAGCGTGGTGTTGTAGCCGAAGGTAAACATGCCATGTTGCGGCTCGCCTTCGATGGAGCCTTGGTATAGGTAAATGGCAAAGCGTCCTTCTAATACCAGGGTGATGGTTCCTAGAACTGGCGATTCATCGGCAAGTTTATCTGGCTCGAGCCAAAGTTTGGATGTACCTGTCCAGCTGCCAGCGAGTTGGGCTAGAAAGTGATGAGGGCTGCCTGATGATTGGGGGAAGGTCATAGGTGAATTCCTTTGGGTTGTGTATTGAATAACAAAGAAAGATGAAAGAGGAAAGATGGGTTTATGGGAATGGCACTTCTGAATCGAGCGAGAAATCGGTTGGTTGTGTATTGTATTCGGTTTGTTCTTCACGAATGGCATGTTTACGTTGATGAGGAATCATTGGAGTTAACATACTAACGATACGGGTTGTCAGTCCTAAACGATGTTTGATGACTTCAGTAGGTAAAACGTGACGGGATTTGTAATACCAATCACGACTTTCGCGTGCGGAGCCAAGCGAGGTTTCGATAAAACGGGCGCGGTCAGGTCCTTTGCTTCGGGAATATCCTTCCGTGAGATTTACACTGATCGAGTCGATGGAACGATGAAGCTGATCTGCAACACTCAACATCAGAGGTTTTTTTATGAGTAAAAGAGCATCCTGCAATCCAATATCGCCAGCAAATAAAGCTAGTCGATATACTTCAAGCTTCCATATCGGATCATTGGTGATTTCAGATGGAACGTCCACAAGCCATTCAACATATTTCATTGTCTCGGACTCCTCTTTCTTCTTTCCTCTTTCCTACATCCTAAACACACCAAAATTATTTTCTTCCACAGGTGAATTCAATACCACTGATAAAGCTAATCCAAGAACTTGTCTTGTGTCGATTGGATCAATCACACCATCATCCCATAGACGTGCAGTGGAGTGGTATGGGTTGCCTTCGGTTTCGTATTTATCAAGGATGGGTTGCTTGAATTCATTTGCTTCATCAACTGTCATGGCAGGTTTGCCTTCGCGGGCGAGTTGATCTTGTTTGATAGTGAGCAGGACGTTGGCAGCTTGTTCCCCGCCCATGACGGAGATGCGCGCGTTGGGCCACATCCAGAGGAAGCGCGAGCCGTAGGCGCGTCCGCTCATGGCGTAGTTGCCTGCGCCGAAGGAGCCGCCGATGACGACAGTTAATTTTGGAACACGAGTCGTTGCCACGGCATGGACCATCTTCGCGCCGTCTTTGGCGATGCCGCCGATTTCGGCTTCACGCCCGACCATGAAGCCGGTGATGTTTTGCAGGAAGACGAGCGGGATGCCGCGCTGGTCACAGAGTTCGATGAAGTGAGTCGCTTTGAGCGCGGACTCGCTGAACAGGACGCCGTTGTTGGCGATGATGCCGACGGGGTAGCCGTGAATGCGGGCGAAGCCACAGATCAGAGTCGTGCCGTAACGCGCTTTGAATTCGCGGAACTTGGAGCCATCAACTAATCGCGCAATGATTTCATGAACATCATAGGTCGCGCGGAAACTGGTGGGCAGGATGCCGTACAAATCGTCAGCGGGGAATAAGGGTTCTTCGGGGGGAGCAACTTCCAGCTTGGAGAGATGCGTGTGCAAGTTGGGAGTCTGCAACGTCTCCACGATGTCCCGCAAAAGTTGGATGGCGTGGTCGTCGTCTTCGGCGAAATGATCCGCAACACCAGAGAGGCGTGTGTGGACATCCGCGCCGCCCAGATCTTCCGCGCTGACATCCTCGCCGGTTGCCGCCTTCACGAGCGGAGGTCCGCCGAGGAAGATCGTGCCCGTGCCTTTGACGATGATGGCTTCGTCGCTCATGGCAGGGACGTACGCGCCGCCTGCCGTGCATGAGCCCATCACCGCCGCGATCTGCGGAATTTTTTTGGCGGACATGCGCGCCTGATTGTAGAAGATGCGACCGAAATGATGCGCGTCGGGAAAGACTTCATCCTGCAAGGGGAGAAACGCGCCGCCCGAATCGACGAGATACAGGCAGGGCAGATGATTCTCTTCGGCGATCTGCTGGGCGCGCAGATGTTTCTTGACCGTCATCGGGAAGTAGGAGCCGCCTTTGACGGTGGCGTCATTGGCGACAATGAGCACTTCGCGATTCGAGACACGTCCGATGCCGGTGACGATGCCTGATGATGGCGTTTCGTCATCATAGAGTTCGTATGCGGCGAGAGGTGAGAGTTCAAGGAACGGCGAGCCTGGGTCGAGCAGCCGTTCGATGCGTTCACGGACGAAGAGTTTGCCCTGCTCTTCCTGTCGCTTGCGATATTTCTCGCCGCCACCTTCACGGACTTTTGCAAGCCGTTGTTTTAATTCATTCGCGAGGGTGCGGTGGTGTTCGGCGTTTTGTTTGAATTCGGGGGATTGCGAGTCGAGATTGGATGAGAGGGTTTCCATAGGTAGAGTCTAGCATAAAACTAACCAACGGTCCCATGCTGGGATGATAAGTCACTGAGACACGGAGATTTTTTTACCGCGAAGACGCGAAGAGCGCGAAGTAGGAAAGAAGAAAGAGGAAAGAATACCTTAGATGGTGGTCGAGTATAATCATTGTAGGATATTTCCAATCCATGAAAATCGTAATTGATACATCCGCCTTAATTGCAGTAATCGCTGAAGAGCCTGAGAAGGCAAGCCTGATTGAGTTGACTAAAGGTGCAACGATTGTTGTACCACCCTCTGTCAAATGGGAAATCGGAAATGCGTTTTCTGCCATGTTGAAGCGTTCCCGTTTGACGCTTGAACAGGCAGTTGATGCCATTGACGTTTATCATTCGATTTCTATGGAAACAGTTGAAATCAATTTGAAAGATGCGGTTCGCCTGGCAGGGAAGTATAATATTTATGCATATGATGCTTATATCCTGCAATGTGCTATCGAA
Organism: Chloroflexota bacterium; assembly: GCA_040006635.1. GTDB lineage: Bacteria > Chloroflexota > Anaerolineae > Anaerolineales > Villigracilaceae > Defluviilinea. The sequence continues at coordinate 10,398 of JBDTWO010000044.1, read as the reverse complement.
TATGAACTGCCGCTAATTTCTCTTGATAAAGATTTGGTAGAAATTGCAAAACGTGAAGCAATAAAAGTACTTGAGGTGAACCCATGATCTACACGGTCTCACAAATTCAAAAACAACTTACTGAACTTCTGCAAAAGATTTTGCGTGATGGACAGGTTCAATTTAAGTCGCAAGATGGGCAGGTCTTTGTAATTCGCCCTATACTGACTGCAAAATCGACAAAGGTGTCTCCACTGGATGTGAAGGGTATTAAACTCCCGTTGACAACAGATGATATTCTCCAAGCGGTACGTGAGAGCAGACAAAGATACGCTTAAGATAAAACGAAAAGGACTCTGAAAACTCAGGGTCCTTTTTTATTCTTTCGACTCATATCGTTGCGAGGAGATTGCTTCGTCAGGCTATCGCCCTCCTCGCAACGACATTTTACTTTAGGTTTTCCAGAAAACGTTCTGCTTCCTCATACGCCACCTTGTAATAATACGGCGGACCGTCGCACGTGGCGAGTTTCTTGGCTTCCTCGGCATATTGTTTCGCTTTGGCTTTGTCTTTCTCCTGCTCCAGCGCGTATTGCGCGAGAAACAAATTCACATCCGCCCCCTGTAGGACGTAGCTGCAACGCTCGGTGATGAGCAGAGCTTCATCGGCGAGATTTTTGGCTTCTTCGTATTTCTTTTGGTCATAGCGCAGGCGGGCGAGGTCGAGCAGGATGTCAGCTTCAAAATAAACTGAATTCAGTTTATGACATCGTGTAAGTGCCTCGCTTAAGTGATGCTCAGCGATGTTGAGTTGACCATCTAAGCGATAAGCTGTTCCTAACAACCAATGAGAACGCTCGAAATCAATTTCATTTGGACGGTATATTTGTGCATTCTTCTCAGCTAATTCGAGAGAGCGCTGAGCATGTGCGATCGCAAGTTTAGAATGATCGATTGATGATTGAGTAGAATCTCGAGCTATCAATAGATTGTATAAAGCATAGTAACCTTCATGAACACATAATCCTTGCAAATCTTCTTCTGGAAAAGATTGCGCAACCCCTCGCTCAGCTTCGTCCCACACACCACGATATGATAGCTGGCGTCCTAATTCTTCACGACCTATCCTTTCTTGATTTATACTCTGGATTTCCTGGCTTAGCTTTATCCTTTTTCTTAGATTGAAATCGGCAATACGCAAAGCCCCGATTTTGAGTTGATCATCTGCCATGTTGCCCAACACTACGGCGGTGTTTTTTTTGTCTCCAAGTCTTTCTACAAATTGAATAGCCGATTCAGATACTTGCACGGCATAGTGAGGTTGACCATTCAAGCTATACGCGTTAGCTAGTTCATTAAGCACATGTCCTCTGTCAACTTCTTGTCTTAGCTTTGGATGCTTATCTTGGCTATTTATGAATAAGCCTCTCAAAAGTTCAATTTGGGTTTGATATGCTCCAAGTTGATAATAGAAAATACTCCAAATTCTGTCGCGAAATAATTCCCAAGCCTCATCCAACTCACCTGCACGCAAAGTGTGATGATACAGTTCGATCACGGGTGCGAGATCGTCGAGAGTTTGTAGTTTTTTAGGCACATCTACTGCGGCAAAGTAGTCGCGGAGGCGGGTGTGTGCGGCGGTGCGGTCAGGTGCGGTCAGGCGTCCGTAGGCGTAGCGGCGCACGATGGGGTGGAGATCGTATATGTTAGCTTTCCGATTCCAACTTAACAAGCCGCTTGACTCTAAAGTATATAAACTGTCGTCTAGCTTTTCGTTTAAGAGAGATTTGTTTTTGCGCTTCCAGGATGGTTTGCTAGTAATGATTTTTAACGCTTGATAACTAATTGACGAGCGAAAACATGCCATATTGCTTAATAGTTTTTGCTCTCCAAACGATATGGTGTCATAAGAAACCTTCAAAACATGATTCTTATTTTGAATGATGTCATCTGTAATATCTAGCTTTTCAGCAACCTCAATATCACTAGGGCTTTCTCGATCATTTGTAATCAAACCAGCAAGTATCCTCAAACTAAGCGGGTGATAGCCATAAGGCGCGCAGGCAGCTTCGATTTCGGCATGTGTGCCTTTGATTTTCTGTTTGCGGAAGAACTCGACCGCGTCTGCTGGTTGCATGGAGGTCAGTTCTACTTCACGGCAGCTGAGCATGAATTCTCCGCGTGGTTTTACAGCGCGCGGAGTCAGGCGCGTGGTCATCAGAACTTTGCTTTTGACGTTTGGCAAAGAGCAAATGCCCTTCAAGAAAAACTCGGCATTGATATTGACACAATCAAGTTGAGCGTCGTCAATCCTTTGTTCTTCATCACTTTGGTAAGCCGCATTCATATTGGCGTAGAGTCGCAGGGCACGCTCGAAGCCATCCATGATGAGCAGGATTTTTTGCGATTGCATGGCTTTGAGCAGTTCATCCACTTGCGGGCGTTGTCCTTGTGGGACTTCGAGTCTGAGATATTTGAGAGTCTCTTCGATGAAGTGTTCGAAGCTGGCGTCGCCTTCGTAGAAAGACCAGAAGACGAGTTTGGTCCATTCGGCGGGGTTTACGTGTGTGTTGATCCATTGCCAGGCAAGGGCGCTTTTGCCAAATCCACCCAGGGCACGGAGGATGAAAAGGCGGTTGGTATTGTCCACGAGCCAATCATTCAGCATTTTCTGTTCCGCTGCGCGACCTGTGAAGTTGGGCGGCATGGGGTAGGGATGTGTCAAGTTCCACGTGTCACGTGAGCCAGTGATGGGTTTGGGAGTATCAAGTAGAGATGGCGATAAAGTTACTTCTAAAGCTCTAGAAAGTCTTTCCCACTCGATATCAACATCATCTGGATCAGCGAAGTTGATGCAATTCATATACTTGATGCGTAGCGGCAAATCGCATTTTTCCAGAATTACAGGCAAGACACGGCGATTGCGATTCGCGGCATCCAATGTTTGAAACATCAAGCTTTCGAATTCGGTCCAACCGCTTTTCAAATATGCTGGGGAAAGAATGGGAATTGTCTTTCGGCTTTCAAGCACGGCACGCTCCATTTCCATGACAATAGGCGCACCAACATCAAAGTCGCGGTAATAATCGCAAACTTTCAAACCTGCTTTTTCGAGAATGGGAACAAAAGTCTTCCGTACCCACTCTTTGTTTGTGGAACTGTACGAAACAAAAACATCGTATTTGAATTCTGTCTCTGCCATAACTGCCTACCCTTTATGTGATTGCGATGTCCTACTTTAGCACAAAATCAACTCAATCGAACAGTGAAAAAAGTCCTAAACTTTGTGATACGATTCTCGCAGACATGAACTTCTCCCAGATCACCGATGATCTCTTCATCGGCAGTATGCCTTTGGCACATCACTACGACCAGTTGCGCGGACTCGGCGTGCGGCTCATCATCAACATGCGCTTCACGCTCGCGCCCCAGCCTGATGCGCATGAGGTGCCCATCCGCACCTTGTGGCTGCGCTCCATTGATAGTCCCTTCTTCCCAATCTCGATCCAAAAATTAACGCGCGGTGCGCAAGCCGCGCTCGCAACGATCCGTGACGGCGGCAAGGTCTATGCTCATTGCGCCTATGGACGTCACCGCGGCGTGGCGATGGGCGCGTGCATCCTCATCGCGCAGGGCTTCGATCCGCAAGCCGCGATGGAATTGATCGCCGCGCGTCGCTCGGTTGCTGATCCATTCGCGTATTACATCCGTCCGCGGATTTTGAAATTTGCAAATGAATGGAATGATTTGTAGGGGCGGGGTCTCCCCGCCCTTTTGCCGAACCATGAAACCGGGGCGAGAAGACCTCGCCCCTACAAAAAATTAAATCTGAATTTCAGCCCCGCGACTCGATACTCCTAAATTAAATATCCGCGCTTGGAGTCCCGCTGCCTCGAACGCACGCTTCATGGACTCACCGATTCCTGCTTCGGCTTTCGAGGCGAATGCGATCAAGCTGGGACCGGCTCCCGATAACGCCACAGCCGCGGCTCCCGCCTCTTTCGCCGCATCCATTGCGGATTGCGCTCCCGGAATCAACGGCAGACGATACGGCTGATGCAACGTGTCGGTCATGGATTTGCCAAGCAAATCCATGTCTCCGTTGCGGAAGGCTTCGGTCACTAACACGGCGCGGCTGATGTTATGCACAGCGTCTTTCATCGAGACTTGCGCCGGTAACGCCGCGCGTGCTTCTTTGGTGGGGAGGTGAAAATCGGGCAAAGCAATCGTGATGGACATCGCTGTCTCTACCGGGATTTGACGCGCGATGACTTTATCGTTGTCCATGGTCGAGACGACCAATCCGCCCATCAACGCCGGTGCGACGTTATCCGGGTGTCCCTCCATTTCGCAAGCCAGACTCAGTATTTCCTCTTTCAACAGCGGATTCCCCGTCAACGCATTGCCTGCCAGTAAACCGGTCAACGTAGCCGCAGCAGATGAACCCAGCCCCGACGATAACGGAATTGCATTCGTGCAATCCGCGTGGAAGGGCGGCAGAGAACATCCTGCATATTCCGCTAATTTCTGCGCGGCGCGAATGATGAGATTATTTTTGTCAGTGGAGAGTACATCGGCGCCCTCGCCTTTGATCCGCATCGAAAATTCGATCGCCAGCGTGACGGTCGTCTCGTTCCATAGATCCAATGCCAGACCGAGGGCATCAAACCCTGGTCCGAGGTTGGCAGAGGTGGCGGGGACTTTGATGAGGATTTTCATAATCGCTGTAGGGGCGGGGTCTCCCTGCCCTTTGCATTTGGGTGATTACGGGGCGAGAGTACCTCGCCCCTACGATAATATTATTTCTTCCAAAGCATCCAATCTCGGCGGCACGATCTGCGGCTTCTGCATATCCTTCGTGATGATATCGGGGTCTTTCATGCCATGACCCGTACAGATCGCAACCACGCGTTTGCCTTTCACATTCAACTTCCCATTTGCGATTTCATGTGCAAGACCTGCCAATCCCGTTGCTGAGGCAGGCTCAACCCAAATCCCTTCGAGTCTTGCCAGCATCTTCTGCATATCGAGGATCTGTTCGTCGGTCACCGCGATAATGCGTCCGTTCGATTCTTCCGCAGCTTGGATGGCTTGCTCGCCGCGCGCAGGCTTTCCGATGCGGATTGCCGTTGCGACAGTTTCAGGGTTATCCACGGGATATCCCAGCACCAACGGCGCCGCACCCGCAGCCTGGACTCCTAGCACTTGCGGCAGTCCCGTTGAATTCAATGCGTTGTATTGTTTGAAGCCAGCCCAATACGACGTGATATTACCTGCATTGCCCACGGGCAAACATAACAAATCTGGCGCAGAATCCAACACATCGCAAATTTCAAACGCCGCTGTCTTCTGTCCCTCAATGCGATAGGGATTGATCGAATTTACCAAGCAGATGGGATGCTTATTCGTGATGTCCACGACCATCGTCAACGCGTCATCGAACGAGCCGTCGATCTGGATCACCTGCGCGCCATACGCCACAGAGCCAGCCAGCTTCCCTGCCGCGACTTTGCCCTGCGGGATCAACACGATAGATTTCAAGCCTGCGCGCGCCGCGTAGGCTGCAGCCGATGCAGCGGTGTTGCCGGTCGAGGCGCAGATTACAGTCGTTGCGCCGCGTCCTAATGCTTCACTGACCGCAGCGGTCATACCGCGATCTTTGAACGAGCCGGTTGGGTTGAGTCCTTCATATTTGATGAAGAGTTCAAAGCCGCCGCCGAGTTGGTGCGCTAAATTGTCAGCTTTGATCAAAGGCGTGTTGCCCTCGAGCAGGCTCACTGTCCGCGTGTGAGGCGGGAGGTCAAGTAGTTGTCCGTATTTGTGGATGAGTCCCTGGTATGTCATGCGCGCAAGTTTAGCATAATTTTTGATACCCAGTGCCGCAAGGTATACTCAGCCGCATGAAACGTGTTTTGATCTTGATCTGTATTTGGATGACAGCCTGCGCTTCATCCCCAACGCCGTTGCCTGTTCCAGCGCCCCAGGCAGTTCCCACGCTGACACGCTCTCCAATCACCACTGATCGAACTCCGCCCTCAACCCCTATACTGACGAACACACCCAGCATCCGTTTTTCCGCTTCCCCATCCGTTACCTCATCCGCTACCCGACCCGCCAGCCCTGCGATCAAAATAACCAGCATTGATCCCGCCGATTGGAAAGCGTGGCCCGTGATCCCCGAGGTTGACCCCAGCATCCGCGCCCTGTATGAATATGGACAAAGCCTCGGCAACGACCCGCATGCATTCTCGATCTTTGGTGATTGCCAATCACGCCCCGATGCATTTTTGGGAGTCTTTGAAACCGACCCAGACGCTGTAAAAAATCTTTCGCCTGAATTACAAGAGGTCGTTGTAAACTTTAGTGATTCGCTCAATCGTGAAAGTCCCACTTCGCAAGATGGCACCACGCCCGGCGCCTTGTTGTGGGATCAATGGCATCGCGGAGAGTACGGCTGTACGTTTGATGAAACGCCGGTGCAATGTGAATTGCGGATTCATCGTCCGTCGTTCGTGTTGATTCAGATCGGCACACATTTCGAATCGCGTAACACTGAATACCTGCGTAAGATCATCACGCAGTTGATCGACGCGGGTGTCGTCCCGATCCTTGCCACCAAAGCGGACAATCGCGAACTCGACGATCGCATCAACCGCGATATGGCACTGCTCGCCTCTGAATATGATCTGCCGCTCTGGAATTTTTGGGCGGCGTTATCCGACCTCCCCGACCGCGGATTGTATGTGATGGAAGGACGTGAACAGCAAGGCGCAATCTATCTCAACGAAGAAGCCAGCACGCGCCACCGCATGACCGGGCTGGAAGCCCTCGATGTGGTTTGGCGTGTGGCAACAGGTAAATAGAAATTCACGCCTTCGCGTTAAAAATCTCCGCTTTCAATCGTCACAAACAAAAAAGACTCCCTCAACGAGAGTCTCCAGCATTCATCATTCTGCCTTCATCATTTTAACGCGGCGTATCCTTATCGTACACGAACACCTGCACATCCATCCCGTCGCTGTTCAACATATCCATCGCGGGCTGAAAGGTTGCGTCCTTGATCTTCTGCATATCCCCCGCAGGCGCATACACCGAAAGCCGTGCCTCCTCATCCGACATCTTAACGGTCTTGATCTCCGCACCCCCGCACACGGTTTTGATCGCAGCGGTCATTTTGTTGATGGCATCATCTAAAGACATACGCAACTCCCGTGATTTGATAACCGCATTATAGCCGAGTCCCCTCGCCCTTTGGGAGAGGGGTAGGGTGAGGGATCATTTCGCCATGGTCGCAACGGTCACGCCTGCGCCGCCTTCGCCGTCCTTCGGCTCCTCGAACGACGCCACATACGAACTGGACTTCAACGCATTGCGCACCGCATCGCGCATCCTGCCGGTGCCTTTGCCGTGCACGATCCGCACGAACAACAAGCCCGCCGAATATGCGCGCTCCAAATATTTTTCCAGCTCATCGAGTCCCTCGTCCACCAGCTTGCCGCGCAGATTCAACTCAAGTCCGGGCGATGACGAAGTGTGCGCCGTCTGACGCGTGACGCTCACCTGCTCACTGATCACTGCTAACTGTTCACTGACTTTTCTCACCAACTCAGACAGCCTCGCCCGCACGCGCAGACTCCCGATCTGGACTTCCGCATCGGACTCACCCAAAGCTGTCACTACACCTTCGGCATTCAACGTGCTGACAGTGACTCGTTCACCCAATTGGATTGCCGATTTGCGATTTACGAATGACGATCGGATTTCGACGCTCGACTTTTGACGTTCGACTGGCTGTTCGACTTTCTCTTGAATAACCTCAATCTTCTCTTCGATTGCATTAATTGCTTCGAGTGGTTGCTTGGCTTTTCTAAGCTGCGACTTCAACGAGTCGATGTTGCGTTTGAGGACTGCCACTTCCAATTCGCCTTCGGCGCGGGCTTGGGCTAAGACTTCACGACGTTCGTCTTCGATCTTTTCCAAACGTTGATCGATCGCTTTGGTTTGCGTTTCCAGTTTGGTGCGCGCTTTTTCCAACTTCTCACGTTCACGCGAGGTGCGGTTGCGTTCCTTGCGGATGTCATCCAGCAGTTTGTCGGCGCGCAAGCTTTCAGGGTTGACTTCGCTGCGTGCTGCCTCCACAATTTTCGGGTCCAGTCCGAGGCGGGTGGCGATGGCTAACGCGTTGGAACGTCCGGGGAGTCCGATGGTTAATTTGTAGGTCGGGCGTAGAGTCTTGATGTCAAATTCCAAAGACGCATTGACCACAGCTTCGGTGGAATGCGCGAAGGTTTTGAGTTCGGGGTAATGCGTGGCGACAAGTGTCGTGCAGCCGCTTTCGAGCAAATGATTGAGGATCGAACGCGCCAATGCCGCGCCTTCCTGTGGATCAGTGCCAGAGCCAAGTTCATCGAAGATAACCAGTGAATGCGCATCGATCTTCTTGAGAATGCGGATGATGTTCGTGATGTGACCGCTGAACGTGCTGAGCGATTGCTCGATGGACTGCTCATCGCCGATATCGGCATAGACCGCCTGGAAGCACGGCAGCTCCGAGCCGCTCTGCACAGGGATGTGGAGTCCGCTCTGCGCCATGAGCACAAGCAGACCGACTGTTTTCAGCGAAACAGTTTTACCGCCCGTGTTCGGACCGGTGATGACGATCGCGCGCGTGCCGGGCTTGGGATCAATATCTATCGGAACAACGGTACCGGAATCGAGGAGCGGGTGGCGGGCATGAATTAAACGAATTAGCGATTGGCTTTGAGCTTTTAGCTCTTGCTTCTCGTTCTTCGCTAACCGCTGACCGCTAACTGCTTTAAGCTGATGAAGAATCGGCTCTGATGCCTTTAACTCCTCCGCATACTTCGCTTTCGCAAAGATCAGATCAAGCGCGGCAAGATTCTCAACGCCATAGGTAAATTCTTCACGATGTTCGCCGACTTGTGCCGAAAGTTCGTGCAATATTCGGCGTTCTTCATCGCGTTCCTGCAATTGCAGTTCGCGCATGGAATTGTTCAACTCGACGATCGGCAACGGCTCCACGAACAACGTTGCGCCGCTGGAGGATTGATCATGGACAATGGCTTTGATCTGACCTTTGAACTCCGCCCGCAGTGGAATGACGTAGCGTCCGTCACGTTGGGTGATGATCGGTTCCTGTAACTTGTTCGCCGACTCAGTGAGGTAACGCTGGAGGCGGGTCATCAAACGTCCGTGCGCGATCTTGATCTCGCGCCGCAGTGTGCCGAGTTTCGGCGAAGCGGAATCCAACACTTCGCCGCGGTCTGAGAGAATGCGCGTGATCGCATCCACAATGCCGTGTGATTCGGGCAGCCCTGCCGCGATCTGCGCGAGACGGGGAGCTTCATCCGTTTTGCGTTCGAGCGATTTTTTGATCTCGCGGCACGAGATCAACGTGGACTTGATATCCAGCAATTGCTGTGGGTCGATCACGCCGCCGCGCGCTGCGAGGTCGACAGCGGGGCGGATATCGTGTGCGCCGCCGATACCGATATCGGTGGTGGTGAATAAGTTGCGCGCTTCGGTCGTTTCACTGAGCAGGCGCTGGGCTTCTTCAATGTTGGCGGTTGGTTTTAACGCCTGAGCCAGATCCATCGACGCGGAGAAATCACAGAACGATTTCAGCCGTTCGAGGATCTTGTCATATTCGAGAACGTGCAGGGTCTTGGTATCCATTGCGAGGGGAATTATACCCACACACAAACAAAAGGCGGACGATTCGTCCGCCTTTTGTTTGTGTTGTTTTCGCATGCTTATTTTAGAGAGCTTAGGATAAAGTCATCAAAGGTCACATCGGCATTGCTGACGTTCTCGCCGCTCCAAGTGAAGACGCCGGCGCTGCCATCGGTATAGGTGCTGTCGGAGACTGAGGCGATCAATTGACCGTCCACATATAGGGTCAATGTACCGTTGCCACAATCTGCGCCGACGCGATAAGAAGCCTGTTTCTTCTTGATCAGGTCTGATGCGCCCCATTTATTGTTGTTGGTGAGGAATAGATCACTGGCTCCATCTGCTGCCAACACGATGGCATATTCACCAGCCGGTGTCATTGCCAGGTAATAATAATTCGAGGTTGTTGTCTGCTGATAACATATCAGCCCAAAGGCTGTGGTGGCTTCACCATCGTTGTTGGTCGCAGTGACTTCCATATGGACGTCTTGGTAAACTTCACCATTAGGGGTAGTCCACACGAACCAGTTCTTCTTGAACATTTTCATTCGTAAGGCGGCTCCATCGTATTGGACGGAGCTATCCGTACTGGAGAGTGTTCCCCAGTTCTCCGTGGAGAAGTCATCTTGAAGAAGGACATTGCCAGTGTTGGCGGGGATTGGCGATGGGATTGGAGTTTCGGTGGGCGGGATGGGTGTTGATGTTTGGGTTGGCAGGGCGGTAGCTG
>JBDTWO010000043.1:0-29962 GCA_040006635.1 Chloroflexota bacterium | reverse complement strand
TTGTCAAACATGGCAATTCTCCTTTTGTGATTTGATTCTTACAACACCGCTGGTGCGGTTTTGTTTCACCTGAATCCAGACTTCGGAAGTCTATGAGGCTTCCGAAGTCTTTTTTGCCAGCTTCTCCATCCGCTCCAGAAATAACTCAATAAAATCACGCGGGTGCACGCCCAACGCTACCTTCATGTTGGCGGGCTTCTTGTTGTAGTTGTAAAAGTCGGCAAGGGTTTTGCCCATTGAAATCCCACCTGAAATATCTACATCTACCGGTAAGTCTTGGTAAGTGCATAGTTCCGGCGCGAACGTCAAAGCCAGCGCCAGCGGGTCGTTGATGACACAGCCTTCCACGCCCTGATACTCATCGTGGAATTCCATGTAAAAACGCGTTGCGTCAGCCACGAAATGTGTCAGCGGCGAATCGATCTGTAGCAGCCGGTCAACATCCGGCTTGGTCAGAACGCATTGATAGGTCACATCCAGCGGCACGAGCGTGGTTGGTATCCCCGCGTGGAAAACAATATGTGCGGCGTGCGGGTCCACGTAGGCGTTGAATTCGGCGAGTGCAGTCGTATTGCCCTCATGCCGGATCGCGCCGCCCATGATGATGATCTCTTTTAGAGCTTTGACAATGCGCGGCTCCTGACGAATTGCCAGCGCGACATTCGTCAGCGGACCGATAGCGACTAATGTAATTTCTGCCGGATTGGACATGATCTTCTCGATGAGAAAATCGCTTCCGTGCTGACCGATCGGCTTGCTCTGTGGACTAGGAAGTTTTGCGTACCCGATGCCTGTGTCGCCGTGCGTTTCTGGCGCCAGCAGGGATGGTTGCACCAGCGGCAACTCACAGCCCATCGCAACCGGGATATGACTCGCGTTCGCCAACTCCAATACGGACAGCGCGTTGCGTGTGGCTTGTTCCAGTGAACAATTGCCATGCACCACGCTTAATCCTTCCAGCGTTAATTCGGGCGAAGCTAGTGCGAGCAAAATCGCGAGCGAGTCGTCGATGCCGGGGTCAGTATCAATGAGGATGTGTTTGGTCATGTGGTTCCGGGTTTGTCACTCTGAGGGAGCGTTTGTTGCGACCGAAGAGTCTCTCATCATCAAGGTAGAGACCCTTCGCTTTCGCTCAGGGTGACACAACAAAAAGTTAGTTTATTCAGAAATGGACTTTGCTAACGCTTCCATGCGTTGGATGAACAGTTCAACGAAATCATCTCCGCGCACATCCAATGCCACTTTCATGTTGGTTGGCTTCTTGGAGATCTTGAAAAAATCAGCAAAAGTATTTGCCATCGAAACGCCGCCTGAAATATCTACATCCACATAATGTTCTGAGAGTGTGAGCAGATCTGGTGCAAGAATCGTTGCCAGTGTGAGAGGATCGTGCAAGGCACAGCCTTCTGCGCCCATTTTCTCCATCGAAAACTTGATATAGACTTCAGCGGCATCCCGGATAAAACGTGCAATGGGTGAGTTGATATGTGACAACCGTTCCATGTGACTCGGACGTAGCAGACATTTGTGGGTCACATCCAATGGGATCATGGTGGTGGGGATGCCCGCATGGAAGACGATATGTGCGGCATGCGGGTCGTTGAAGATGTTGAACTCTGCCATGGGGGACATGTTGCCGCCTTCGCGGATGGCGCCGCCCATGAACACCAATTCCTTGATGGATTTGGCAAAGCGCGGCTCCTTGCGAATTGCCATGGCGATGTTGGTCATTGGACCAATTGCGAAAAGACTCAGCTCGCCGGGTTCTGCCAGAAACCGTTCGATCAAATAATCCACAGAATGTTGCGGCACAGGTTGGTTTTGCGGGGGAGGCAAAACTGCATTGCCGACCCCGGTCTTACCATGAATATCTTCTGCCGAGGCGATCAACGGCTGGACTAGAGGCAGGGCGGCTCCCTGCGCAACTGGGATATGAGTCGCATGTGTCATCTCAAGGATGGCTAAGGCGTTACGCGTTGCCTTGTCAACAGTGACGTTGCCCTGCGTGGTGGTGATGGCTTCGAGTTTGATTTCAGGGGAGGCGAGTGCCAGTAAAAATGTAAGGGCGTCGTCCACGCCGGGATCGGTGTCGATGATGATGCGTTTGGGGGGCATGATTATCCTGTAGGGGCGAGGTTCTCTCGCACTGGGCGGCAGAACGCCGCCCCTACGTATTGATTATTTTTTCTACTTCTGCTTTGGTGGGTAAAGATGGTTGCGCGCCGAATTTTGTCGTTGCTAATGCGCCACAGGCGCAGCCGTAGCGTACGGCCCTCTGGAGTGCGGGAGCTCGTGTGCCCGATAGGGTATGCTCCCGCATATCGGACAGCAAGCTGTCCGACTCCAGAGAAATCAGAGAAACCGCGAAACCGCCGATGAAGGCGTCGCCTGCGGCGGTGGTGTCGACAACATCTACTGGGTATGTGTCTACTTGTGTACTTGTATCCCTGTCTACGATCAACGCGCCTTTACTTCCCAGTGTCACGATCACATGTTTCGCGCCGCGCTGGAGCAAAACGCGTGCGGCTTTTTCAGTGGATGGGATGTCGTTCACGTCTATGCCGGTGAGCAGGCTGAGTTCGGTTTCGTTGGGGATGATGAAATCGGCGAGCGCGATCAATTCGTCAGGGAGTTGTTTGGCGGGTGCAGGATTCAGGATCACGCGGACATTGTTCTCTTTGGCGCGTTGGGCGGCGCGGAGAACTGTCAGCGTGGGGATCTCTAGTTGGAGCAGGAGCAGTTTGTGATGAAGGAAAGAAGCGTGCTCTACATCCGCAGTTGAGACTAGTCCGTTCGCGCCCGGTGATAGGACAATGCTATTTTGTCCGTTTGAATCCACGACGATGATGGCGGTGCCAGTGGACGCGTCATCGCGCTGCACGAGTTGCGAATCCACTTTATTCGATTTGAGGTTGTTGAGGAGGAAATCGCCGAAGTTGTCTGTGCCCACGCGCCCGAGCATGGAGACATGTGCGCCGAGGCGCGCCGCCGCGACGGCTTGATTGGCGCCCTTGCCGCCGGGGATGACCTGCAGATCACCGCCGCTGATGGTTTCGCCAGGCTGCGGAAAATGCGGCGCGCGCACGACGAGATCGGCATTCAGCGAACCGACAACCAGAATATCAGGCATGGGTAGATTTTACTCGATACGTTTTACTTTTCGGTGACTCGTAACAAGATGACACCTGCAAGAATGAGCAAGCCGCCCCACAGTTGACTGCCGGTCAGGATTTCACTGAGGAAGAAATAAGCCCAGATGGCTGTCAGGATCGGTTCCAGCGTGGCGATCAGGTTGGCGGTGGTGGCGGGGATGAATCGCATGCTCATGGTGTACAGCCCGAAGCCGCCGAGGGTGGGAGCGACGCCGAGCAGGAAGAGAATGCCCCAGCCTTTGACAGAGCTTCCGAGCCAGAGCATTTCTCCCAAGGCGGCTTTGCTTGAAAATAAATCTTTCCCAAGATTGAAGAAGAACAGAAAGAATGTAGCGATGGCAAAGGAATAGAGCAGGGCTGTCCATGAATCGATGTGCTCATCTGAGGCGTGCTTGCCTTCCAGGTTGTAGACTCCGAAAAAGAAGCCGGTTAGTAAACCAAACAGGATACCGGCGGTGTTAAGTTGCCAAGTCGCTGGGTTCTCGGCACCGGAGACGAAGATCAAGCCAAGCAAACTTATCATGATCGAAATGATTTTGATCCAACCGATCTTTTCTTTGAACACGATGCGGCTGAGGATCGCAGTCATGGCGGGGGAGCTGAATGCCAGCACGGTGGCAACTGCCGCGCCGTTGAATTGAACCGAGAACGTCCACATCGAATTGAAGATCGCAAGCGTCAAGCCATAGAAGACCATGAACTTCCAATGCGAACGGTTGAGGTGAAAACGTGCGCGACTGAAAAGCAAGAGTCCGACCAGCATACCGAAAGAAACAAATAGATCGCGCCAGAAGGCGAGAACCAAGGATGGCAAGGCATACGTTTTGCTGAGGTAACTGATCAGAGGTCCGGTCGTTGACCATAAGATTGTGGCGATGAGTGCGATGAGATATCCGCGCGAGTAGGTTGATGATTTTTGCAAGCTGGCTTCCTGTTACGACATTGTTTTAGGATCGATTTCAACGTGGCGATTATAACGGAACAACAGAGTTGTCTCTGGCTCTCATCGTATCTTTACTTTATAAAGGTTGTTTATATGATATAAATCGCCCGAGCCACTTTTATGTTCAAACGTTTAATCGTTAAAGCCGAGCCTGCGAAGACTGCTCCTAATTATGGAGAGATATCCATTTCTCAATTGATCGGGGATGTGAGTCTGCCGGTTTCCATCAAGGCTTTGAACAGCCTGCCTGAAAACCCGAAACTGCGCTTGTATCGAACACTGATACCGATTCAGGTCTTGGCGGAGTTTGATATTAATCCACGCACCTGGAAGAACCCCGATAAACTGCAACAGGTAAAACTGGAGGCGGAGGCGGGAAGCGACAAAGTCAAGATCACGGCGTGGTATGGGGACGATCCGCAGAATGAATTCTTTTATCTTGAGTTGGCAGATAATCCATATAGCGGCATTGACCTGAATTTTTTGATCGCTAATAATCCGCTCAGTGAAAAATTCCGCACGGATTATGATGACGAAGGCAAAGAAACGCTCTTCGGCACAGTGCGTCGCAATCTGATTGAAGAACAGAGAGCCATGCAGGCTGGACTGGCGCCCGGGCAAACTCGTGAAGGCTTGCGCTGTTCCAACATTGTGTTCAATCACGTTGAAACTTTTCTGACCATGATGGCGCATCACGCATTCTTTCTCGAGCCGCTGACGTATGTCTCCGCGTGGATCTTCGAGCGGCGCGGCTTTGCCTATTCCAAAGGTCATCAGTTGATGGATACCATTCACAAGGAATTTCAGCCGGGCGGTGAATTGCATAGGGCGCTCGATGGCAGTACGCCGTTCCGTCAGCCGGAGCAGTGGTGCACAGTGCGCGGTCGCGCCTGGGCGATCCATGATGGCATCTTGCAAGTGATCGATCGAAAATGGGATGACCTGAAAATGATCAAACAGGTTGGACGTCAGGCTGGGGTCAATACGTTTCCCGCTGCGAAGTATTAGGAGTCTTATATGCCTCAACGCTTTCAGATCACACGCGCCGCAGAACTTGAGTCGCTTCAGGTGTTTCGCGATTTCATTTCGGATTGCTGTGCCAGCCACAACGTCCCGCATGAGACGGTGTTTGAGTTGAAGCTCGCGGTGGACGAAGCCTGTACCAACATCATCGAGCATGGATATAAGGGAATGGATCCCGGCTCGATCATTCTCTCCTTTCGCATCACCCCCGACCGGATCCTGGTCCAGATCACAGACTTTGGTCACATCTTTGAGCCTGCTGAGGCTCCGAAACCAGACGTGGAAGCCGCGCTCGAAGACCGCGAGCTGGGCGGGTTGGGTTTGTTTTTGATCTACCAGACCATGGACAATATCGATTATCAATCATCCGACGATGGCAACACTTTGACTTTTACAAAATTTATCAAGTGAGAATAATAAAATAGTTATGGCGTATCAAACAAATCCGTATCTGATCTGGCAGTTGATTCCAGGCTTGATCTTGTTCGGGATCGGTCTTTATATTCAAAGCCGCCCGATCAAAAAACGCGAATCGAATGTGTTCTCCCTGCTGATGTTTGGCGGGTCGCTATGGGCGTTTGCCAACGCGGTCCAATTGATCACCCCGAATATCGGCTGGCAAAGATTTTGGAACGGCGTTACATATCTAGGAATCATGGTTGTTCCAACCACATGGTTCCTATTGTCCGTCAAGCTGACGGGCTTTCTCCACGAACAGATTAAGCGCATCGAACGCTGGCTGTGGCTCCCGCCAGCGCTTCTGTATCTTTTCCTGCTGACGAGCGGGCTGCATAAATTATTTTTCACGGCCTTTGACACCGTCATGCTTGGCGGTTATGTCGCATTGGAGAACAATTACGGTCCCTTGTTTTATGTGCACACCGGATATTCCTATGTGTTGGTCATCGCGGGCATTGTGATGCTGGCGGTCTCGCTGATCACAAAGTTCAAACAATATGGTGTGCAAGCCTATGGGTTGATCATTGGCGTGCTTGCGCCATTGATCGGGAATGCGTATTTTCTATTCGGCTCGCCTCCGGCAGGTTTCCCGGACCCGACCCCGATCATATTTACCGTCACGGGCGTCGCCTTTGCCTGGGCGATCTTTGGCGGTCACATTTTGGAAGTAGTACCGCTGGCGCACGATACCATCGTACGAAAACTTTCCACGGGCGTGCTGATCGTGGATGCGGAAAAGCACATCCGCGATATTAATCCCGCTGCGCTCGAAATGCTGGGGTTGCCGGCGCAATCTTATGCCGGTGCTTCATTATCTGAATTGGCAAAAAGAAACTCCGTACTTGCCTGGACCGCGAGCGAAGCCTTGAATGATGCGGTTCAAGACGACCAGGAAATGCAGGTTGCTTTCCCTGAAACGCACCGCACCTTCGATGTGCATATTTCACATATTGGCGATCAGTTGGGGAATACCACCGGCTGGTTGATCCAGTTCAATGATGTCAGCGAGCAGAAACAGGCGGAAGAGGGCATGGTCGCTGCGCAAAAAACATTGAAAGCGATCTTGAACACCCTGCCGGATAGTTTTTTTGAAGCTGACCCAGATGGCATCATTACATATGCCAACCGTGCCTTCATCAAGAATTTGGGATTTTCAGCCTGGGAGGATGTACAAGGTCAAAATTTTCGGAAGTTCACAGATCAAAAGGCCGTGCGTGATATTTTCGAAAAATTCAAGCTGCTGTACGAAACCAAACAGCCCTTGGAACCTTTTGAATATAACTACCGCACCAAAAATGGGATGGTGTATATCGGCGAGACCACGGTTTCTCCCATTATGGATGGTGAGCGTGCGATCGGTTCACGCGGCTTGATCCGGGATGTCACTGCCAGGGTCAATGCTGAAAAAGAAATATTGAAACAGAAGGACCTGCTCGACAGCCTGTTGCAACAATCTCCCATTGCCATGGTGATCAACGATATGACTAAAAGGATCACAGTGGTCAACCCGGCATTTGAGAAGTTGTTTGGCTACTCACACGCAGAGGCGCTTGGAAAAAGCCTAAATGAACTGCTTGCCTCTGCCAGCGCCCCGGATGAGGCGGATCAGCTTTCCACCATTACCATGAGCAAGCGGGCGCTCCGCGAGAAGAAGTATAAAAGAAAAGACGGCAGCCTGGTGGATGTGGAAATATTTACCACGCCATTCTTTGTGGGCGGCGAACGGTTTGGTTATCTGGCTTTTTATAACGATATTTCAGAACGTCTCAAGGCGGAAGCTGATCTGGAAAAAACCCAAAGCACCCTCAGTGCGGTTCTCGATACGCTGCAGGATTCGTACTTTGAGGCTGATCGAAATGGCACCATCACATTTGCCAACAGACCCTTTTGGGAGGAGACTGGTTATTCATCTAAAGAGGAAGTGCTTGGTAAATCGTTCCGTCGTTTTGTTGCTCCAGATTCTGTGCGGTCTGTGTTCGAGAGATTTGAACGGCTTTACCAAACCGGCAAGCTGCTGGAGCCTTTTGATTACAATTACCGCCATAAAGACGGCAGTATCTCTACGGCTGAAATGGTTGTCTCGCCTATCCTTGAGGGGAGGCAAGTTGTCGGTGCGCGCGGTACCATTCATGACATTTCAGAGCGTATTCGATCTGCGAACGCACTGAGCGAAGCCAAAGATGCGGCAGAAGACCGCGCTCGTGACCTCGCCGCGCTCACCAACGTGGCGGCAACTGTCAGTCAATCGCTAGACCTGAAAGATATTTTGCAATCGGTTTGCCAGGAACTGGTCTCGATCTTTGAGATCCGGAATGCTGGTATTGGTTTACTCACACCCGATCGGAAAGGATTGGAGATCGTTGCCTTCCACGCCTTTGACCCCAACGAGCAGAGCGTGTTGGGCATGGTATTGCCGGTCGAGGGCAATGTGTCTTCGATGGAAGTGCTGGAGAAGAAACGCACGGTGTTCATTCAAGATGCCCAGAGCGATCCGCGCACGAGTTCCATAGCCGATATTTCGAAAACTCGTGGGACCAGGTCCATTATGATCGTGCCACTACTGGCGCGCGGCGAAGCCATTGGTACGATCGGTATGCCTGCCAGAGACCCAGAGCATGTTTTCACACGCAATGAGATCGAATTGGCAGAGACCATCGCCAGCCAGATCGCCGCAGCTGTGGATAACGCACAACTCCATGCCAAGACCGAGTCGGCGTTAGACGTTGCAGAACGGGACCTGGAAATTGGTCGCCAGATCCAATCTGGTTTCTTCCCGGAGAGTCTGCCGCAAATCCCTGGTTGGGAAATCGCCACACACTTCCATGCTGCCCGACAAGTGGCTGGTGATTTTTACGATGTATTTCAATTTAGAAATTCCACTTTTACCGCTTTTATCATCGCCGATGTGTGCGATAAAGGTGTGGGTGCGGCATTGTTCATGGTATTGTTTCGCAGCCTGTTGCGCGCGTTCAGCGAAATTAAAATAAACACGGATAATGTTCAGGAACAACTCTTGAATATTATTGTGAATACGAATAACTTTATCGCCGAGTATCACGGCAAATCCAATATGTTCGCTACTTTATTTTTTGGTGTATTGGATCCCGCTACCGGACTTATGCATTACGTGAATGGCGGGCATGAACCGCCCATTATTCTGGATAAGAACGGGTCTATCATCCAGCGCCTAATGCCCACCGGTCCCGCCGTGGGTATGTTCCCTGAAATGAATTTTCGAGTGGCGCAGATCCGCTTCACTGAGGGCGATTTCATGCTCGGGTTTACAGATGGAACCACGGATGCTCGCAACTTTGCCGGAAAACAGTTTACCGAAGAGCGCTTGCTGAAAAGTATCGCAGCACCCTGGAGTTCGGTCTTTAGTATGCTGTTTGAATTGAATGTTGAACTGCGAGAACATATTGGCGAACAAAAACAATTCGACGATATCACGCTAATATCTTTTCGGCGTAAATTAAGCCTGAATGATGGCGTGCATGCGATTTGCCGTACGGCGCATCTCGCAGCTTTAGGCGAATTGCGGGATTTTGCAGAATCGGCTGCCATCCACAGTGGATTAAGACCTGATGAGGCATTTGCCTTCAAGCTGGCGGCGGATGAAGTTTGCACGAACATCATTCAATATGGTTACGAAGGTCGGGAACCAGGTTTGCTTTCTCTGACCTTTGATGTCGCAGACAACCAAGCCAGGTTGATCATTCGGGATGACGGAAAATATTTTTCGCCGGATCAGGCTAAACGTCCAGATATTGAAGCGGAATGGCATGAGCGCGAGCTGGGCGGCTTGGGCATCTTTTTCGTCCATGAGCTGATGGATAATGTCACGTATAATCGAATTGATCAAAATGTAAACCAATTCATTTTGGAAAAAAACTTGACCAATCCAAAATCAAACAAGGAGTAGGAAGTTATGGAAATCCATGATCGGCAAGTTGACGGTGTGACCGTTATAGTCCTCAAAGGTAGTATCGATGCGATCACCGCTCCGAAGATCACCGAGTTCATTCAAGCGCATATCGCCAAAGGCAATATCAAACTGGTTGCTGATTTCAGCGGCGTGGATTACACCAGCAGCGCCGGGTTGCGGGTTTTGTTGGGTGCCATCAAGGAAACGCGTGCCCGCAGCGGCGACTTCCGTTTGACTGGCATTCAACCCGATGTACAAAAGGTTTTAAATTTAAGTGGGTTTTCTAATATCCTGAAAAAGTACGCTGATGTAAATGCCGCGGTGGCAAGTTATTCGTAACCAAGCTGAGATGCCATCATGATAAAGAGAAACGACAAGCCGCGCGTCGCACTTGTGATCGGGTCGGGAAGTGTCAAATGCGCGGCGGCTCTGGGATTGATGAAAGTGCTGGAGCGTGAACATATCGATGTGGATATGGTGATCGGCTGCTCCGGCGGTGCGATCTACGCTTCACTCATCGCTTTGGGCTGGCCCGTCCAACGAGCGATCGATACTACGCTGAAAATGTGGACGCGCGATGTCACTGCCAAACGCAATACGCGTGCGATCCTGCAATTGGCAATACCCTGGATCTTTAAATTCGACGAATCATTCGGCTTGATCGATGACCGTCTGATCAACCGCCGATTTACCGAAGGCTTTGAAGGTGCCACCTTCGCACAGACTCGCATTCCGCTTTATGTGACGGCAACCGATCTTTATAACGGCGAACAGGTTGTGATCTCCGAGGGCGCGATTGCGGAGGCTGTGCGGGCGAGTATCTCGATTCCGTATATCTTCCCGCCTCATAAACTGAATGGCAGATTCCTGGTAGACGGTTACCAAAGCGACCCGTTGCCGATCGGCGTGGCGATCAAGGAAGGCGCCGATATCATCATTGCCATGGGATTTGAAAGTCCCTACCAAGAGCAGATCACTTCGCTCATGCGCTACAACTATCAGATGAGCAGTGTCACATCCAATAATCTACTTAAGGCGAATTATGCTTTTCATAATTTGGCACATCACTCTGAGATCATTCCCATTATCCCTGAATTCATCCACCGCATTAAGCTCTTTGATACAGATAAGATTCCCTATGTCATTGAAGAAGGTGAGCGCTCTGCGGAAGCGCAATTGCCATATCTCAAAGAGCTGTTGGGTAAATAAAACGCCATGGAAAAACATATTGCATTGGTGATCGGCTCCGGCGGTATTAAGTGTGCCGCTGCGATTGGGTTATGGCGTGTGCTTCAGGATGAAGGCATACAAGTTGATAGTATCGTGGGGTGCAGCGGCGGGAGCATCTATGGCGCCGCGATTGCAAACCATTTCAGCACTGATGGAATGCAGGAGCTATCTCGAATCTTATGGACCAGCGAGATCATGCAGGGCTATACCGAGAACTTGAAAGCCAGCAAGGATGGGACCCTGCGCTTCAACGAACGCAGCGGACTGGTGAATGATTCGGTTTTGAATGGCACGCTCCAGAAAGTTTTTGGTGAAACCAAATTTGCTGATCTGAAAATGCCCTTCAAAATTGTCGCCACTGATTTGCTCACCGGTGATAAGGTGACGCTCTCTGATGGCAATGTCTTTGATGCGATGCGCGCCAGCCTGGCGATCCCGATCATCTTTCCGCCCTGGGAAGTAAATGGGCGCCTGCTCATTGACGGCGCGGCTTCCGATCCGCTGCCGATCGATGTTGCCATTCAAGATGGCGCGGACATCATTATCGCGATGGGTTTCCCACTTGATTATCGCAGTCGCTTCCGTTCGATGACCGCTGTGCAGGAACAATTGAACAGCATCTACATGAACAATATTCTCACCTCCACTTATGCCTTTTACAACCTTGCGCATCACGCCGAAATATTTCCCATCATCCCTGAGTTTGATGGAGGTGTATCCATGTTCGATGTGAATAAAATCCCGGCTGTGATCGAACGTGGCGCCGAAGCTGCCCGCAAACAACTGCCGCATATCAAGGAACTGCTTGCAAGTTTATAAAAATAGAAAAGCAAAAGAGCTGCTGAATAAGCGGCTCTTTTTGTGCCCCCATGGGGATTCGAATAACATCTCCCCTGAGGAGACGCCAGTTTGGAAAATAAAAAAGCCACCTTGCGGTGACTTTTTTGTGCCCCCATGGGGATTCGAACCCCAGTTTGGGCCTTGAGAGGGCCCCGTCCTGGGCCCCTAGACGATGGGGGCGTCTAACTAAGCGGGCGAGATTGTAACACCCAGTAATTTAATCGTCAACGAGAAACGCGTGAATTTCGCCTGGTCCATGCACGCCGATGGTGTGGACACTTTCTATGTCACCGGTTGCGGATGGACCGGTGATGAAGACTGCGGATTTAGTATCACGCACCAGATGGATCGCATTCTCCAGCGATGGATATAAATCAGACGTGTGCAATACCGCCAGATGGATTTCAGACAGCAGCGACGCGTGTAACGGGCTGCCCTCGCCATCCGCTTCCAACATGGACCCGGTATCTGCCAGCCCACAAATCGCCTTTGTCACCCCGACTCTTATTGCGGGGTCAGGTTCGTGGCTGAAAGTGATACCCGCCTTCGATAAAGCGGATTCGTTTAGCACGTTGGGCTCAAGGTGAATGTGGTTGATGTCGCGTGAGTGCAGAAAATCAATAATGGCTTGTGTGGGATCTTCAGCGTGATGGACATGTCCATGGATGGCGGTTAACTCTTGAGTAAAGCGTTCGACGCTCTGGAGCGCAGGAGCTCGTGTGCCCGTTAGGATATGCTCCTGCGTTTTTTCAGGCTTCAACTTTTCCATTTTTGTTGGAGATAAGTTCACAGCCGACAGCAAGCTGTCGGATTCCAGAAAACGTTCGCGAAAAGTTTTTGATGCGAATTTTGGCAAGTCCTTGCTGTAGCCCCAGCCAGTAAACGCAGGCATATGAACATAATGACTAAATGGCGCAGCAAAAGAAGTTCCCAGCCAGGCGAATTTTTGGGAAAGAGCGAACAGCTTCGGGTGAGTCGCGATGCGGCTGTATATCTGCAAGAAGACCTTACTTATCATAGAAAGTCCGCTATCACTGTTCACTGATAACTGATCACTGTCAGTAGACGCTTGCCCTGCCCTTACGCGCGTCAATAACTTTGGCAGATCAATATCAACGGGACAGGCATCCTTGCAGGCACCGCACAGTGATGAGGCTTGTGTGAGCGGAACAAATTCACTGCCAAACAAGCCCGCTGAAATAACCGAGCCGATCGGACCGGAGTAAACACTTTTATAAGCGTGCCCGCCGATCTCGCGGAATACCGGGCAGGCATTGAGACACGATCCACAACGGATGCAATACAACGATTCTTTGAGCGGTGAATTGCGGAGACGTGAACGTCCGTTATCGAGGATGATGAAATGACGCTGCTGCCCGTCGAGCGGCTTTTGAATGATCTGCGTGTACACGCTGAGTTTTTGCCCGGTGGCAGAGCGGGGGAGGAGCGAAAGCATCAGCGCGAGATCATCGAGATTGCGGACGATACGCTCCATGCCGATCAGCGCAATGTGGATCGGAGGCAGGGTCGTGACCATGCGCCCGTTGCCTTCGTTGGTGACAAGGCAAAGCGAGCCTGTTTCTGCGACAATAAAATTTGCGCCGCTAATGCCGACATCGGCGGTGAGGAAAACTTCACGCAATACTTTACGGGCGGTGTTGGTGAGTGTGGGAATATCTTCAGTGTAAGGGATGCCAAGTTTTTCATGAAAGAGTTGACCGACATCCTGTCGCTTCAAATGTAAAGCCGGTGTGATGATGTGACTGGGTTTTTCCTCGCGCAGCTGAACGATGTATTCGCCTAGATCAGTTTCCACCACGCGGATGTTTTCTTTTTCCAACTCGTGATTGAGATTGATCTCCTCTGAGACCATAGATTTGGATTTGGCAACCAGGACCTTTGGAGTGCGACGGCTTGCCGTCGCACTGGCAGGAGCAAGCTCCTGCAAAACTTTGGACGCTGACTCACGCTGACGAACGCTGATTTCTTTTTGTTTTTCTTGGCGGTCTTCGCGGCTTCGCGGTAAATCTTTCGCAATCTCCAAAACAATTTTTATTGCCTCGCTTGCATCTTTTGCGCGGTGGACGATGACTCCATTTTGAGTGGCTTTGGAAATGAACTGCTCAAGATATTGATCGAGATGTTCGATGACCTCGGTGCGGATGGCATGGGCTTGCTGTCTGCGCTCCTTCCAATCGGGCAGAGACTCAAATGCGTTGAGACGTTTGGTGACGCGACGCTCGGCGTTATTGTCCAGTGCGCCTTGAAGCGTTGAGTTGGCGAGCGATTTGCGGATACGGGTGCGAAATTCGGTGGTGTGGGTCATGTCTATTTATATTTTTTGTTGTTGTTTCTGAAAACTTCTTTTTGTGCGTATTTGACTTTGTTCTGTGTAGATTATGGCAACCAAACAACATCCTGAATCTCATTATTATCAATCAACTTCGGTTCTCCTGTTGGCAGTGTTAGTACATAAAGTTGTTTCCCAATTGAATAAAAAATGGCTTGCGAATCAGGTCGCCAAACAACTCTTTGAATGCCAACAATTGGGAATGTTTTGACTAGATCATCATTTTTATCGTACAAGTTTAGTATATTCTTATCGACAATAAGCAGCCACGAAAAATCAGGCGACATGCTGATTTGTGGTTTGTGTTCAAATTTTGCAAAAGAATCTGGCTTCCCATTTGCATCAATGCCAATGATCTGTCCTGCAATGGGAAACTGATCGCTTGTTGCATTTCTGTTGATTTCAGCGATACTAATTCCTTGCAAAATAAAGCGGTGTTTTTCGCCCCCTCGGAAGAAAAGGTCAAGATAATAAAAGCCATCGAAAATTTTTATTTTCCGCCCGTTAGAATTAATCAAGTACACACCTGCATTTTGAGGGCTGGTGTAATCAGATGGGCTGATAATGACCGTTTTATTTTTGGGGTCAATAGCATAACCGCTAAAAATGTCTCCCCATAGTTCCGTTGATTTCTTAGTATTGATGTTTAATGCCCCAATGCCAGAACTCCCTGCATCAGGGGTCTGACCTGTGACAAGTAAAATATTGGGTGTCAACCAATCCCCAGTTGGAGACCAAGTTTGTGTGATTGGATCAAAACTTCCGATCCATGATTGATATGTTAATAGTTTAGGATTTTTGACTGTTTCTTTCTGATAGTTAATAACATAGAGTTCCGGGGAACCCATATATCCAAAGCCTGGTTCACCATCCTCAAAAATAATTTTTTTACCATCAGCAGACCAGCGAATATTTGTGATATTTTGTAATGAGTCTTCAGCTCGTTGAATTTGACCTGTTTCAAGATCATATAAATAGACATCCGATGATGTCCCGTCAATTTGGGCAGAAAAAGCCAGCGTGTGACCATCAGGCGACCAAGCACTGGCGTAAATTCCCCACTCCAGCGCAGTGGTAAGCCCATTTCTGACCCAATCGCCATTATCGTTTGGCTTATATTGTTCAGGGTAGAGTTTTTTGAGCATTTCTGCCAATTGATCTAATTTTTTCTCATACCCATCTACAACAACATCGGCAACAGTTATGATCTTCTCATCTTTAATATTTAAAAGCTTTAATGTCAAAGGCAGTCCAGTATTACCATCAATGTAATGTGTGGCTCCTGTGTAAAAAACAAGCCATTGTCCATCTGGTGATATAAGATGATCTAGTTTTGTTCTCAAGTCCTTGATACGTCCATCTGGGGGCAATTCGATGCTTTTCTTTCCGCCTTGCATATCATAAATTGTAAGCATCTGACTCTCAGAATTTGGCTTGGCTATCAAGTATGGCCCACTGCCCAGCGTTGGTAAGGAAGTCAAGGTTGCTGGTATAGATGGCACAGGCGAAGGGATTACTGTTGATAGGGACGTTGCTGTTTTGCTGGGCGAGACCATTGGCGTGACCGTCATTTCTCCACAAGCGGTTAGTGCAAAGCCAGAAAACACAACTATGAGAATGATTGTATAAAACCTAGGCATAAGTTCTCCCTTGTTCCAAACCGCGGTTAAGCCCATCATTAATAACTTAATGATGATTGAGTATCTCTGCAATATGCAGGACACGTTGATGTTTCTTCTGGCGGTGCAACCCGCCTGCGATGTGCATAAGACAGCCCGCTTCAGCAACGACCAGTGTAGGCGATTCGGTTATTTCGAGATTGCTTATTTTTCGTTTGAGAAACTCCGCTGAAAGTTCGGGATGTTCCATCGAGAAGATGCCGCCGAAGCCGCAACAATCTTCAGCGGCAGGCAAATCTATAAGCTGTGCGCCTTTGACGTTGGCGAGCAAAGCGCGCGGTTGACGATCAATATTCATGCCGCGTAGAAGATGACAGGATGGATGGTAGGTGAGTGTTCCATCCCAGCGCGCGCCAAGATCGGTGGCGCCGAGTTGATCGACGAGATATTCAGTGAATTCAAAGACGCGTTTGCCCAAGGCTTGTGCGCGTGGCAACCACACTGGATCTTCTTGGAATAATTCTGTATAGCCGTGTTTGAACATATGCGCGCATGAACCGGATGGCATTACGATGTCACCAGTCATTTTTTCAAACACGCGAATGGTATGTTCTGCGATGGGGCGCGCCTCCGCGCGCAAGCCTGCATTGAAGGATGGCTGTCCGCAGCAGGTTTGATCGGGGGCGAATTCCACGTCAATGCCGAGGCGGTGGAAAATATCCACGATGGCTTGACCAGTTTGCGGGTAGAAAGAATCGACGAGACAGGTGATGAAAAGTTGAACGTGAGGCATGAGTCAATTCTAATCCTGAATAACGTAAACAAGTAGACAAGGAAACAAGTACACATGGAAACATGCGCCTTGTCTACGTGCCTACTTGTATACTTATCTACTTTATTGGTATGATTGCCCGCTATGACTACTTTTAAAACGAAACTTCCCAAGCTTTTTGATCTGCCCAAGCGCATCGAGCGTCTTGGAGAACTTGCTTACAACCTGTGGTGGACGTGGCAGCCTGATGCCGCGCGCCTGTTCGGCAAGCTTGACTATGACATGTGGGAGCGGCTCGGTCACAACCCGATCCGGCTTCTGCGCGAGATCGGACGTGCGCGTTTGACGCAGGCTGTAAAAGACAAGGATTATCTGACGTTGTACGATAGTGTCTTTGAAAGCTTCGACGCCTATGTCGCTGACGATAAGACCTGGACGCGTCAGACTCATCCTGAATTTGATTCTCGTCAAATTGCCTATTTCTCGATGGAGTTTGGTCTGCACGAAACCCTGCCGATCTATTCAGGCGGACTGGGCGTGTTGGCTGGCGATCATTTGAAGGAGGCCAGTGATTTGGGCTTGCCGTTGACTGCGATGGGCTTCATGTACGCTCAGGGCTATTTCTCCCAGCGCATCAGTGAAGATGGCTGGCAGGAAGCTTTGAATAATCCGTTGTTGCTTGAAGACCTGCCGGTGCTGCCTGTGCTTGGCAAGGATAAGCAGCGTGTGACTCTCGACGTTGAGTTCCCCGATCGCAAGATCGCGTTGCAGATTTGGGAGGCACGCGTGGGACGCGTTCCCTTGTACCTGCTGGACTCGAACGTGGAAGGCAATTCAGACAGCGACCGTTTGTTGACCGCGCGTTTGTATTGGTCTGACCTCGACCGCCGCATCATGCAGGAAGTTTTGTTGGGGATCGGCGGTGTGCGGGCTTTACGCAAATTAGGATATAACCCGGCGGTCTGGCACATGAATGAAGGTCACGCCGCATTTCTGATTCTTGAACGCGCGCGTGAATTGGTAGAAAAAGGCGATTCGTTTGAAACCGCCATTTCCAAAACGCGCGGACAGAATATCTTCACCACGCATACACCCGTCCCGGCGGGTAATGATGAATTCCCGCTGTGGCTGATCGAGAAATATCTTGGGGCGATCTGGCCCCAATTGGGTTTAACTCGCGAGCAATTCTTTGATCTGGCGCGCAACCAGCATGGACATAGTGAATCCTTCAGCATGGGCGTGTTAGCCCTGCGCAACTCGGACGGGCGGAATGGCGTCTCTGAACTGCACGGCGAAGTCTCGCGCAAGATGTGGAATTTCCTGTGGCCCGAAAAGAGTGAAAAGGATGTGCCGATCACGTACGTGACGAACGGCGTCCACACCGCGAATTGGATGGCACGCCGCTTGCGGAATTTGATCTCACAACATATGGGCAGTGATTGGATGGACCGTCTCGATGATCCCAAGTTGTGGAAGAAGATCGATTCAATTCCCGATAAAGAGTTGTGGGATGTGCGCCTGCATCTCAAGCGCAAACTTGCCTTTTATATGCGTGAACGTGTCCGCGAGCGCTGGACGGTGGGCGGCTTCCACCCAGTGCAGGTGGTTTCATCGGGTGTGCTGATCAACCCCTATGCATTGACAATTGGTTTCGCACGGCGTTTTGCCACATACAAACGTGCTAACTTAATGATGCGCGATCTCGATCGTCTATTGGAGATCGTCAACCGCCCGAACATGCCGGTGCAAATTATTTTTGCGGGCAAGGCGCATCCTGCTGATGAGCCGGGCAAGCAATTGATCCAACAGGTGTATCGTACCGTCAAAAAAGCGGAAACCGGCGGACGCATCGTCTTCCTCGAAGATTACGACATGAATCTGGCGCGTTATCTTGTCCAGGGCGTCGATGTGTGGATGAACACACCGCGTCGTCCGTTGGAAGCGAGCGGAACATCGGGCATGAAAGCCGCGCTCAACGGTGCCTTGAACTTCTCGGTGTTGGACGGTTGGTGGCGTGAGTCGTACAACGGTCACAATGGCTGGGCGATCGGTGAAGATCGGGATTACGAATCCAGTGACGCGCAGGATGCCAAGGATGCCGATGATATTTACAACATCCTTGAAAACGAGATTATCCCTTTGTATTATGACCGCGACCCGAAAGAGATCTCGCATGAATGGATCGCGCGCATCAAAGATAATTTGAAGACCAATATTCCGCAGTTCTCCACGCGCCGTATGGTGAAGGAATACGTGGAAAAGTTATACGTGAAGGCGTTGAAATAAATTCGTAGGGGCGAGGTCTTCTCGCCCCGATTTGGGCGGGGAACCCCGCCCCTACGGAGAAAACATGGTTCCCGAAATTACTGTTACAGAACTTTCCGAGAAACTGAAATCAGAAGATGCGTTTATCTTATTGGATGTGCGCGAAATGAACGAGTTGGAATACGCCAAACTAACAGATAGTAGGATTGAAGTCACACCGATGAGCCGATTGGGACGCGAAGGTCCCGGTGCACTGTCCGAAGCGGTAAGGGCTCAGACCGTGCCAGTCTATGTGATGTGTCATCATGGCAGCCGCAGTATGCAAGTCACAGCCTGGCTGGTGCAACAAGGCTTTCAAAATGTGTTCAATGTGCGCGGGGGCATTGATGAGTATGCGCGGAAGGTCGATAGCTCGGTGGGATTTTATTAATCCGTTTGAAAGTTGGAGAGTTAAACAAAGAAGGTTGAGAGTTAATCTCAACCTTCTAACTTTTAAACCTGAAAACTTGCAAACTTATTTCTCAAACACAAACTGCCCGTTCTTATAAAACAATTCGCCGTCCACCGTGATCTCTGAATCCGTGCGCATGTCGCAGATCATGTCCCAGTGGATCGAAGATTTATTCTTTGAACCAGTTTCCGGGTAGCCCGCACCGAGCGCCATGTGGAAAGTCCCGCCGATCTTTTCATCGAAGAGGATATTGCCGGTGAATTTGTTGATGTCAAAATTCGTGCCGATGGCGAACTCGCCAAGATGACGTGAGCCTTCATCTGATTCAAGCATCTTCACCAGATAATCCTGATTCTTATTAGCTATGGCGCGTTCCACTCGTCCGCGGTTAAAGGTCAATTCTGCACCTTCCACTGAAACGCCGCCGTAGATCGCGGGGTAGGTGAATTTGACCCAGCCACTCACTGAATCTTCTACGGGTCCGGTATAGATCTCACCATCCGGCATGTTATAGACGCCGGTCGAATTGTTGAACTTGCGGCCTTTGATGGAAAGAGTTAAGTCCACGTTGGGTCCGCGAAGTGCGACCAGATCTTTGCCCACCAGAAAGTCAATCGCCTTTTGTTGACCAGCCGACGTGCTGTTCCAGAACGCGATGGGATCATCTTCGTTGGCATGGATCGCGCCGAAGACAAAGTCTTCGTAATCTTTCAGACTCATGCCCGCGTCCTGTGCGTATCCATCGGTGGGGTAGAGCGTGGTGACCCATTTGAACTTGCCCTCGCCACCGCGTCGCATTTGAGCTTCGGTAATCGAACTGGTCGCCTTGCCGCGCCGCTGCGCCTTGACCGGGTCCACGCTAGAGGTGGCACGCGTATTCGTCGCCGAGTGCACGCGGATGCGCCCTTCGAACTGGTCATAGGCAACTTTGTGAAAGGTCGGGATAAAATCAAGTTGCGTATCGTTGGCGTACGTCAGATACATATCATCCTGAATGAACGGTACCATGCCCGGGAAACTCACCAGCGGGTGCGGAATGCCGCCTTTTTCCAGGATCTGGATATATAACTCGCGCACCAACGGCTCAGCGGCGGTCGTTGCCTCGATCAGAATGCGGTCGCCAGGCACAACCCGTGCCGAATGTTCCACCAAAACTTTTGCGAATTTTGAAACGCGGGGATCAGCCATAGAATTCTCCTTGGAACCACGAATTTGGAAATTATATCATTGTCACCAATGAGGCTTTTTATCTCCATAGATTTGTAACTTTTGTCATGTGCATTTCTTCCGAAAATGGATATGATTTATATGAATTAGTCATTAGTAAGGAGCACGAATGACAGTCTTATCGACAAAACCGACCACCGCCTGGGCAGAAGTTGACGAGAACGGACGCCTCATTCTTCCGCCGGAAGTTGCCCAGCAATATGGGCTGACTCCTGGCTCCAAGGTTCGTCTGGATGAAGGTCACAACTTTGTCCGCATGCACCGCCCGGTGACGCATCTCACCAAAGTCTATATCGAGCCGACCGTTGCCTGCAACCTGGATTGCATCACCTGTTTCCGCAATGCCTGGGATCAGCCTATCGGACGCATGACGGAGGAAACTTTTGAAAGTATCCTCAATAGCTTGAAGCAAATGGACCCGATTCCCAGTGTTTATTTCGGCGGCATCGGCGAACCGCTTTTTCATGTCAAAACCATAGAATGGATTCGGCGTGTCAAAGAACTTGGCGTAAAGGTCGAACTCATCACCAATGGGACTATTCTCACCGAAAAGAAATCACGCGAATTACTGGACGCGGGACTTGACGTACTATGGGTCTCTTTGGATGGCGCCTCCCCGGAAACCTATGCGGATGTGCGTATTGGCGCAGAACTTCCCGATATCATTCGCAACCTTGAACGGCTGGATAAAATGCGCAAGGGTGGGCATTTTCCCACGCCTGAAATCGGTATTGCATTTGTGGCAATGAAACGTAATATTGCCGATCTGCCCAGGGTTATCAAGATCGGAAAATCCGTGCGTGCCAAATATTTTTCTGTTAGCAACCTGCAGCCCGCCACAGCCGATATGCAAGCTGACCGCCTCTACACCCGCACCACCCGCAACATCGCTTATTTACAGGCTCCGCATCTTCCACACCTAAGCCTGCCCAAAATTGACTTTGATGAATCCACTCGTGAAGCTTTATTTGAAGTGTTCAACAGTGGCTTGAACATCAGTTTTGCAGGTAACAACTGGGGTGGTGCCAACGACGTATGTAATTTCGTTGAGAATGGCACCATGTCCATCGCGTGGACGGGAGAGGTCAGTCCGTGCTGGCCGCTGATGCATACCCACATGAGTTACCTCCACGATAAACCACGCCTCTCAAAAAAGCATATTATTGGAAATGTGAATCAACGCTCCATTTCTGACCTTTGGCTTGATCCTGATTATTTGGCCTATCGCGAACGCCTGCACAATTTTGTCTTCGCACCCTGCACCTTCTGCGGCGGATGCGATCTCTCCGAAACCAATCAAGAGGATTGCCTGGGCAACACGATTGCTCCCGTCTGCGGCGGCTGTCTTTGGGCGCAGGGCATCATTCAATGCCCGTAGCTTATATGTAAATCCTTATTTCTAAAAACTAGCCCGGAGTCACATCTGGGCTTTTTTGTTGTATACTTTAATTTGAGGAGAGCTTGGAGCATGATTGACACAGTTATGAAGGTTAATTTCTATGCTACGTTACGTCCGATTGTGGGTCAGAAGACAGTGGAATTGAGCCTGCCCGCTGGCACCACTGCCATTCAACTTGTGTTGATGTTCGTGAAAGATTATCCCGCCATGCATAGGGAATTGCTGGATGAGAACGAACATTTCCTCCCTCATATGAAATTTTTTATTAACGGTCGCGAGGCGGTGTACCTACCCGACAAAATGGATACTGTCATTCAGCCTCAAGATAAGGTGGATATTTTTCCGCCTGTTGGTGGCGGGTAATCTGGAGTCCAGAAGCTTGCTTCTGGATATTGAGCAGCTTGGAAACTAAATAATCATGCGAACCATAGTCCACGAAATGCGTGGGATTCCCTATTACTTGCTAAAGGAATATTTACAGGAATTGGGTGGTACATTGATCGGCGAAGATTTGATTCAAGGGGATGGCTGGAGCGTGAAGATCGAGAAGATGGAACCGTTTCGCATTGGTTCGCTTGCGGTGGGACAATCCCGTTTGACGATGGAGTTGGAGGAGCAAGTTGCAGATGATTTTTTGGAGCGGTTCAAGAAGAAGACCTTTCGAGCAGGCGGCTAGGGCAGGGAAAAGATTTTACGAAACAGAAGCAATTCAAAATTAAGAAATAAGCGTGTAAAACAGGACAGCAAGCTGTCCGAATCCAGAGTCAAAAAAAGCGACGCATCCAAACGGATACGTCGCTTTTTTTATTTATCGATTACAGATTTTAAGCGATTTCGAGTTCTTTCAATTTTGCATCGCTGACCACGCCGTTATCCCAGCCGCGTGCGGTGTAATATTCTGCGAGCATATTATCCAATTCGCAGACATGACCCATGGAGCCGGGTTGGGTGGAGGCTTCTTCGGTGAAGCGCTTGGGTAGAACGTCACTGCCAGCGCCGAAACCGGCGAGGTTGTTGTAATGACGTTCAAGATTGTAAATGCGTTCGCCAGTCTTCATGACATCGTCGGTAGTGAAGGGGATGCCGACCATGGCAGAGTATTGCTGGGCATACTCATCGGTGCCCATGGCAAAGGCGCTGAACTTGCAGAGATCCATGCTGTCTGAGAAGGCATGAATATCCTGGAAGGCTTTCACCAAGCCGCCCTTATCTTTCCATGCCAGCGGATCAACTTTGAGCGAGCCGAAGGGCATAACGCCCAATTCAGCCGCAGCGACATAAGCGCGCAGGTGACAGGCACCACGATTGGATGTGGCATAACCGAGTCCCATGCCTTTCATGCCGCGCGGATCGTACGCAGGAATGCCCTGACCCTTGGCGGTCATCGCGAGTTCAGGATGCCCAAAGTGCGCGGCGGTGGCGTTGGCGCCATCTGCCATGATGTTGCCAAGACCTTCGCGTTTGGCGATCATTTCGGCGGCTTTGGTCATACCATCGGGATCACCCCAGGCGAGTTTGCCATCGCCGTTGGTATAGCCTTTTTCGCTGGCTTCCATCCAAATCGAAAGCGGATGACCGATCTCGATAGCATCAAAACCGAAATCATTGGCAAGGTCGATCATCTTGGCAACGAGCCGTGCATCGTTATTGCCGCAGTTTGCGCCGACCGACCAGGCTGGTTCGTATTCGACTGATTCCATGCGGAGTCCCTTATACGGACCATCTTTCACTTCAACTTCCTTCTTGCAAGCAACCGGGCAAGCGTGACAGGTGGGGTTATCCACTAAGAGATTATCGTTTACATATTCACCGCTAATCTTCTCAGCATTTTCTCCAAAGGAAGTGAGACTGCTATTCTTGGCGGGCAAAGCTCCAATGCTGTTGGTGATATTCATCAACACATTCGTGCCATAGACTGAAAGACCACCTTTGCGCGGACTGGTGATGTTCTCGGGCGCCATAATGTTCTTAAGTGCACGCTCATGGGCGGGTTTCCACGCATCACGATCTGCGGCTTTGACCATTTTCTTCACAGCCTTAACCACAACGGCTTTCAAATTCTTGCTGCCACCCACGCAGCCTGTTCCGCCGCGCCCGCTGGCACGATCGTTCTCGTTGATCCACGCAGCGAACTTAACCAAATTTTCACCGGCGGGGCCAATGGTGATCACGGTTAAATCTTTTTCACCGTATTTATCCTTGAAATGTTTTACGGTATCATGTACGCCTTTTCCCCAAACCTCTGAGGCGTCTAATAGCTCAACCGTATCATCGTGAACGTAGGCATAAGTTGGTTTGTCAGCTTTCCCCTTGAAAACCAAACCATCGAAGCCAGCCCAACGTAAGCGGGCGGCCGACCAGCCACCTTGATGAGAATCAGTTACGGTTCCAGTGAGAGGCGACTTTGTCACGATTGCCATACGTCCGCTCATATTGGCTTCAGACCCGGTCAAAGGACCGTTCATAAAGCACAAAATGTTATCAGGGGAGAGGGCGTCCACTTTTGGACCGTTGTCATAAACGAACTTTACACCCAAGCCGCGTGCGCCTACATATTTGAGCTTGTCTTCTTCCGGGATGGGCTTGTATTCTGTTTTGCCTGTGGTCAAATTGACCCAGGCAACCTTATCTGCATAACCACCGAGTGCCATGTTAATCTCCTATTCTGGAAATATTAAATGAACAGCTTGCGCTGCTTCTCTACTATCAGCATAGCACGCGTAAAAATCAAAGTCAATAATTAAGGTTTTCCTTAACCGTGAAAGTGACATATGTCATGTTGGCGCGGACTTTTGTCCAAATATCGAGATGCGTTATACTTCTTGAATATAAAGAGAAATCTACCCACTATGAAACAACTCCTACAAAACGTCAAAACCGGAAAAGCAACCATCGAAAATGTGCCCGTGCCCACTCCCAAAGAGGGACAGGCACTTGTCAAAATAGAAGCCAGCCTCGTCTCAGCGGGGACGGAGCGTATGGTCGTAGAATTTGCTGAAAAGAGTTATCTTGGCAAAGCACGTTCACGACCCGATCTTGTCAAGCAGACACTTGACAAGGCAAAACGTGAAGGCGTTATGCCAACTGTCCAAGCCGTATTCAATCGTCTTGATTCGCCGATGGCGCTCGGCTATTCATCCGCGGGCACCATCGTTGTGCTTGGCAAGAACATGCCGGGTTTCAAAGTTGGTCAACGTGTGGCGTGTGCGGGCGGCGGCTTTGCGGTCCATGCTGAATACAATGTTGTGCCGCGTAACCTGCTCACGCCACTCCCGAAAAATGTTGATTTTGAATCCGCCGCGTTCACTACGCTTGGCGCAATTGCTTTACATGGATTCCGTTTGGCGGAACCGCAGATCGGTGAAAATATTGCGATCATTGGGATGGGGCTCCTCGGACTCCTTGCCGGGCAGATCGCGACCGCTGCGGGATGTAACGTCTTAGGCATTGATATTGACCCCGCCCGCCTCGCCCTCGCTTCTTCTCTTGGACTTCAAGCTGTCTCGCGCCAACAAGCCACGGACTCAGCCCAAGCCTTCACCGCCAACCGCGGCTTCGATGTGATCCTCATCTGCGCCGACACATCATCGAATGATCCGGTTGAACTGGCAGGCATCATTGCCCGTGATCGTGCGCGTGTCGTTGCCACTGGCGCGGTTGGATTAACTATCCCTCGCAAGATCTATTACGAAAAAGAAATCTCCTTCATCAACTCGCGTTCCTATGGACCGGGTCGCTACGACCTCAACTACGAAGAGAATGGACAGGACTATCCGCTCGGCTACATCCGCTGGACCGAAGGTCGCAACTTCGAAGCTGTTGTGGATTTGATGGCGAAAGATAAACTCAAAGTTAAACCGCTCATCACGCATCGTTTTCCCATCGAAAAAGCGACGGTCGCTTACGAGGTCATTACTGGGAAAAAGAAAGAATCGTTTTTGGGCGTTTTACTCACATATCCGAATAGTGAGTTGAAAGTAGAAAGTAGCTCAATCCACTTTCCACTTTCTAAACCATCGAAGACTTCATCTGTAAAACTCGGTGTATTAGGTGCAGGCTTGTTCGCCAATGCAGTTTTACTTCCCTCAATCAAAAAAGCCGGTGACATCCAACTCATCGGCATTGCCTCCTCGGGCGGACTGCATGCCCAACACTCCGGTAAAAAGTTCGGCTTCCAATACGCAACCTCCAGCGATGACGAGATCATCAATGATCCGAATATTAACACCGTCGCAATATTAACTCGTCACGACTTGCATTCTGAGCTAGTAATCAAAGCATTGAAGGCTGGGAAGCATGTCTTTGTTGAGAAACCGTTAGCGATCAACAGCACTCAGCTATTAGCGATTAGCAAACAGCTAAAAGCGAACAGCCAATCGCTACTCACGGTAGGTTTCAATCGCAGATTCGCTCCTCTTGCTCAACAACTTCACGCCTCACTATCCATGCTCCACGAACCTAAACACATCCACTATCGCATCAACGCCGGACCGATTCCTCTCAATCATTGGACTCAAGATCCCAACATCGGTGGCGGACGGATTATCGGTGAAGCCTGTCATTTCGTTGACTTCATCACTTTCCTGGTTGGTGAAGCTCCCATTTCTGTGAATGCAATCGCTTTACCCGATGGCGGTAAATATCGCGAAGATAACGTCTCGATGACCTTCACCTTCCCGGATGGGTCGATCGGCGTCGTGGACTATCTCGCCAACGGCGATAAATCCTTCCCCAAGGAACGCGTTGAGGTGTTTTGTGGGGGACAAGTATCCGTGTTGGATGATTTCGTTGCGTTGCAAACAGTTCGTGATGGCAGAAAGAGCGAGGCGAAGGGTGCGCAGGATAAAGGTTGGGTGAACGAATGGAAAGCCTTTGCTAAATCTATCCGCGAGGGCGGCGAGCCGCCGATTCCTTATGAGCAACTGATCGGCGTGACGAAGTCCACGTTTGCGGCGATGGAGTCCATTCGAAGTAAACATCCGGTTGAAATAAAATAATTTTGGTGGTCGAGTAGGGGCGGGGTTCTCCCGCCCTGTATCGAGATCACAATTCGAGGCTGCATGGAAACCATTGTTTTGGATGGAACCAATTTAACTTTTGATAAGGTGTACGCCATTGCCTACGGAGGCGCGAACGCGCCCCGCGTGGAGATCAGCGCCGATGCGGCGAAACTGGTCACGCGCGCGGCGGATGCGGTGCAGACGCTGCTGGCGCGCGGCGTGATTGCTTATGGCATCACAACCGGTTTCGGTGCGTTCAAGGACCGCATCATTCCAGCCGATCAGGTGGAGCAGCTGCAGCGGAATATTTTGGTCAGCCACGCGGTGGGGATGGGGAACCCGTTCGATATTCCAACGACGCGCGCGATCATGCTGATCCGTGCCAACACCCTTGCGCGTGGACATTCAGGGATTCGACTTTCCACGCTGCAGTTGCTGGTGGACATGCTCAACGCGGGCGTCCATCCCGTCATCCCCGAAAAAGGATCGCTCGGCGCGAGCGGTGACCTCGCTCCGCTGGCGCACATGGCGTTGCCGATCATCGGCGAAGGCAAGGTTGAATATCAATGTGAAGTGATTTCAAGTGTGGAAGCATTTAAGCGCGCGGGATTAACTTCGATCAAGCTTGCTGCAAAAGAGGGACTCGCATTCACGAATGGAACTTCAGTGATGACCGCTTTGGGTGTGCTTCAAACCATACGTGCAGAGAGATACAGCCAGACCGCGGATATCGCAGGCTGTTTGAGCCTCGAAGCCTTGAATGGAACTGATCTTGCTTTCGATGAACGTATTCATAACTTGCGACCGTATCCGCGGCAGATCGAGTGTGCCGGTTATTTGCGGAGCCTGTTGAAGGACAGTGAATTCACCCGCGAACATTCCTCGTTGAACGTGCAGGATGCGTATACACTGCGCTGTATTCCTCAGGTTCACGGCGCGGTGCGCGATGCGATCGCGTATGCGCGCTGGGTCTTTGAGATCGAGTTGAATGCCGTCACGGATAATCCATTGATCTTCATTGATGAGAAAGATGAGGTCACAGTTTTATCCGGCGGGAATTTCCACGGTGAGCCGCTTGCGATCGCGATGGACTATCTCGCCTTTGCGGTAGCGGAGTTGGGCAATATCTCTGAACGCCGAACCATGCGCCTGACGGATGAATGTTCCAATACACATACTCTGCCTGCATTTCTCACCAAGGACGGCGGGTTGAATTCGGGCTTTATGATCCTGCAATACACCGCCGCCGCGCTTGCGACAGAGAATAAGGTGCTGTCGCATCCCGCCAGCGTGGACACGATTCCCACGTCTGCCAATGTGGAGGATCATGTCAGTATGGGTGCAACAGCCGCACTCAAGTTGCGAAGCGTGGTGGATAACGTCGAGCGGATTCTTGCCATCGAGTTAATGTCCGCTGCGCAGGGCGTGGACTTCCGCAGGCAGATTGTCGGCATGGATAAAAACCTCGGTGCCGGTACGCGCGGCGTATATGCGCTGATTCGCCAACATATCCCTTTCATTGAGTCGGATACGGTGATGTATGAATATATGGAGACGATGCGTCAGCTTGTTGCAGATGGCAAGGTGATTTTATAGAGCTTTGTTCACTAAAATTAATTACCCCGTTCTAAATTGGAGAATCATTTAATGTCAAAAAGATTTATCAGTGTTTCTTTGTTTATGTTTTTCCTGTTGAGCGCGTGTGCTGGACCTGCAGCTACGCCTGTTGCAGCACCCCTGAATACCGCAGCACCTGCAACAGCGATGCCCGCGCCTATAGTCGCGCAAAGCGGATTTCAAGACAAGCCCGCCATCCCCAACGATAGCGGCATTGCGGGTGTGCAAACGTTCCCTGATAAAGCGTTCTATCATAACCATGTTCAAGTTATATCCACGCCTGAGGGCGACCTGCCTCCAACATTTGGCGAGCACTTCCGCGCCTGGCAAAACTGCGGCATCTACGACCAACCCGTGGAGTTGGGTTCCGCTCTGCATTCGATGGAGCACGGTGCTGTGTGGCTGACCTATTCGCCCAAGTTAGATTCTGCGCAGATGACTGACTTGCAGAAATTAGTCCGTGGACATGGTTATGTGTTGTTGAGCCCATATCCTTCACAAACGAAACCAGTTGTGTTAACTGCCTGGGGCGTGCAATTGGTCATCGATACATTACCCGATGAGCGCATCGCTAAATTCATCGCATATTACGAAAATGGACCGCAAAACTCCGAGCCCGGCGCACCGTGCAGTGGCGCGGTTGGAAATCCATTGCCGTAAGCGAGTCGTGGATTCGGTCCCGGCTCGTCTTTGGCGCGAGTAAAAACTCTACCTATTGAGTTGATTGCAACTTTTCCGCACATTTTGCATCTAATAAGAAAACGTCGAATGTGAGGAAATATGGCACAAAAATCTAAGAAGAAAAATAAAAGCAAGCAAAATGGCATAGCCGGCTTCTTGCGACAGCCGTTTGCGCAAATCGGAATTCTGGTTGTAGTGGTAATCGTCATTGTGGGGATCGCGTTATCAGCGCAGAATGGCAGCGGAAACACATCCAGCCTGCCCGCCGATGTGACCGCGGTCGAAGGTTATAAATTGGTTCAAGATGGCGCGTTTCTGTTGGATGTCCGCAGGCAGGATGAATGGGATCAGTACCACGCCATCGGTGCGACTTTGATTCCGCTCGATGAATTACCAAACCGTCTCAATGAATTGCCGAAGGATAAGCAGATCGTGGTGATCTGTCATTCGGGCAACCGCAGTAAACCTGGACGAGATATTTTGCTCCAGAACGGATTCCAAGCCACAAGTGTGACAGGCGGTCTGCTGCAATGGTATGCAGATAACCTGCCGTTTACAGGCTCAACGCCTCAATAGTCCCAATAGGTAAGATCAGTCCGCACAAAGTTTGTGCGGACTTTTTTGTTTAAGTTGAATCTACGAGATGGTTTGTGCTTGCCTTATAATACAAGCTAATGGCTACAACTACTAACCGCCCTCTTCGCGTCTTCCTATGTCACTCTTCAAACGACAAACCCGCCGTGCGCGAGTTGTATCAAAAACTCCGCGCTGAAGCGTGGCTTGAACCCTGGCTGGACGAAGAGGAACTCTACCCAGGGCAGGATTGGAATATGGAGATCGAAAAAGCCGTAGAAGCCGCTGATGCGATCATTGTTTGCCTGACCAATGGTTCAATTACCAAAGAAGGCTATGTTCAACGCGAATTAAGAATAGTGCTGGACTTTGCCGATTACAAACCCGAAGGCACTTTATATATTATGCCCGTGCGTTTGGAAGAATGTGACCCGCC
>JBDTWO010000042.1:0-30219 GCA_040006635.1 Chloroflexota bacterium | reverse complement strand
TAGAGCGTTTGTCTTCGGAACAAAAGGTTGGGAGTTCGAGCCTCTCTGGGCGCACTTTAAATTTAATGGGAGACATTTTTATAAACCCCTATAAACTTTGTTTTGATATGAAAATAGATTCGCTCGTTGGTCACGCTTGGATCGTGACTGTCACGTTACAAACGTGACCTGCCCTTTCGCCCCTTTGACCCGCTCTTCGCTGGGACATTATGAACCCCTCCTTGGAGGGGTTCAATACACTTGCTTACGGGTATGAACCCTCGTACAATCAGGGCGGCAATCGGAACTACCATCACACAGTACGGGAAAGGGACCGTTATGAGCGACCTCAAAAAGTTTGGCGAGAATATTATTGGGAACCTGGAGCAGGTGATCGTTGGCAAGTCGCAATCGTTGGAATTGGTTGTGATCGGCTTGTTGTGTCAGGGACATGTGTTGATCGAGGATGTGCCCGGGGTGGGCAAGACCATGCTGGCGCGCAGTCTCGCGAAATCACTGGACTGCACGTTTAACCGTATTCAATTTACGCCGGATATGCTCCCCAGTGACGTGACCGGCGTTTCGATTTATAACCAGCAGAGCCGCGACTTTGAATTTCGCGCGGGTCCGATCTTCGGACAGATCGTGCTTGCCGATGAAGTAAACCGCGCCACGCCCAAGACGCAAGCTTCCTTGCTTGAAGCGATGGAAGAACGTCAGGTGACCGTGGATGGGGTGACGCATCCGCTGCCGAAGCCGTTCATGGTGCTTGCCACGCAGAACCCGATCGAGTATGAAGGCACGTTCCCGCTGCCGGAAGCACAATTAGATCGTTTTCTCCTGCGCGTGCGGATGGGATACCCGTCTGCTTCAGAGGAGGCAAGGATCCTTAATGGGCAGCAGTTTCAGCACCCGATCGAGGCGTTGACGTCCGTGGTCAAGGTCAAGGAATTGTTGAGCGCCATTGATGGGATTCGTCAGATCTATGTTTCGCCGCTGGTTCAAAAATATATTATCGATCTGGTTGGGCGCACCCGCCAAAGCACGGATGTGTATCTCGGTGCGAGTCCGCGCGGCAGTATTTCGTTGTTTCGGGCTGGGCAGGCGCGTGCGGCGTTATCGGGGCGTGATCATGTGTTGCCTGACGATATCAAGGCGCTTGCCATTCCGGTGCTCGGACATCGCATCATCGTTTCGCCCGCCGCGCGTTTGCGTGAGTTGAGCGCGGACCGCATCGTGCAGGAGATTGTATACAACGCGCCGGTGCCCGGCGGCGATTATCAAGCGGCAGTTGAAAAAGTTGAGAAGGTAAAGGGCAAAGCCAAGTGACCCCGGGTCGTATTTTTGTTTTGTTGATCCTGGCGGTGGGCGGTGTGGGTTCGGTTGTCAACGGCGCGCCATTTTACATCCGCATCCTGTATCTGGGTGTGTTGCTGATCGCGCTGGCGTGGCTGTTGACGATCTTTTCATTGCGCGGGATCAAGGTGGAAAGAAAAGCGCGTTCATTGCGCGCGGCAGTGGGGGATATCTTCGAAGAGCATTACGAGATCATCAATTCCAGCTTCATCCCGAAGCTGTGGCTGGAAATTTCCAACGAGACGACCATGCCGCACGCCACCGGTTCGCGTGTGATCACGCTGCTGCGCGGACGACAAAAACGTTCGTACACCGCCCGTACCTGGCTCACCAGCCGCGGCGGATTCTTGCTGGGTCCCACCACGGTGACATCCGGCGATCCGTTTGGGATCTTTCGAGTCTCAAAAAGTTTCCCCGGCACTGCCTCACTGGTCGTACTGCCGATGATGGTGAATGTCAGCGAGTTCCTTTCACCGCCCGGCTTGCTCCCCGGCGGGAAAGCGATCCGCCGCAAGTCGCAGGATATTACGCCGCATGCTTCCGGTGTGCGTGAGTATGTGGCGGGTGATGCGGTCAAACGGATTCACTGGCCCACCAGCATTCGTCGCAATCAGTTGATGGTGAAAGAATTTGAACAAGACCCGCAAGCCGAGGTCTGGTTGTTTCTCGATACGCAGAAGAGTGTGCATTTTGCAAAACCCGGTGAACTGTATGAAGCGCCGCCGGTGGATGATTTGTTTTTGTTGAAGCGCCGCAAACCGAAATTGGCGCCGTCCACGTTGGAGTATTCGATCTCGATCACGGCTTCGCTCGCGCATTATTTTTTGGATCAACGTCGTTCGGTGGGGTTTGTCTCCGCTTCGGGGCGCACGTATAAAGTTATCACCGCTGAACGCAGTGAGAGACAGGAAGCGAAGATATTGGAGGAGCTTGCCTTTCTTCAAGCCGAAAGCACCTTCACGCTTTCCACTCTCGTCACCGCGCAAATGGGACAATTGCCGCAGGGCAGCAGCGCGATCCTTGTGACGCCGACGGTCTCGCCCGAGCTTTTGCTGGGCGTGGATAGTTTGCAACGTCGCAGTCTGCGCCCCGTGGTTGTGCTGCTGATGCTGCAATCCTTTGGCACACGCGCCAGCAACGAAGACCTTGCGAAATCGCTGGCTGAACGCAATGTGCCAGTCTGCCGTATCTATTGCGAAGCCGACCTTTCTGAAACCCTCTCCACTTTTTATTCCACCACGAACTCACAGGAACGCTCATGGCGCAGACCCGTATTGTCACACTTGACTTAAACTTTCAGGGACGTCCACACGCGATCGCCGCATATTTGATTCGACAAGGCGATGCGGTTGTCTTGATCGAAAGCGGACCCGGCTCGACTCTCTCTGCCCTTCAAGCTGGTCTGGCACAAGAAGGCTTGACCGCCGCTGACGTGACTCACGTCCTACTCACGCACATTCACCTTGACCATGCGGGCGCGGCGGGTTGGCTCGCGCAGCAAGGTGCGGAAATTTATGTGCATCCCATCGGTGCACTGCACATGTTGAACCCTGAAAAGTTGATTGCCAGCGCCACGCGCATTTACGGTGAGCGGATGGAGTCGCTGTGGGGCGAGTTCCTGCCTGTGCCGCAGAGTCAGCTCAAAATCCCGAATGATGCGGAAGAGATTCGTATCGGTGACTTGAAATTTATCCCGCTCAATACGCCCGGTCACGCCGAGCATCATTACGTCTATCTCTTTGAAGATGTCGCTTTCTGCGGTGACGTGGGCGGAGTGCGGATTCCCGGCTACCCATATTTACGAGTCCCCATGCCGCCGCCGGAGTTACATCTTGAGCGTTGGCATGCAAGCATTACACGTTTACGAAAAGAAAAAATTGCGCGCATCGCCCCGACTCATTTTGGAATATTTGACGATGTGGAATGGCACCTGCGCGAAGTGGAAAAGGGATTGGATAGCGCCGCACGCTGGCTCGAAGAAGTGATGCCCGCCGACCCGCCCGTGGATCAATTGCGCCAAAGCTTCACGGATTGGATGATGAAAGAAGGGGAGCAGATGGGGTTGGATGCGGAAGCCGTGAAAGCCTACGAACTCGCCAACCCGCTCGGCATGAGCGCCGATGGGTTAATGCGGTATTGGAAGAAGGTAAGGAACGCAGGGGT
Source organism: Chloroflexota bacterium (assembly GCA_040006635.1). Taxonomy (GTDB): domain Bacteria; phylum Chloroflexota; class Anaerolineae; order Anaerolineales; family Villigracilaceae; genus Defluviilinea. The sequence continues at coordinate 26,721 of JBDTWO010000042.1, read as the reverse complement.
ATAAAGAAAACAATAAACATAGATGGACTCTACGAAGTGGACAAAATCTCTGGCAGAAGCGTGCCCCCCTCTGTCCTTCGGACATCTCCCCTAAATCCACAAGGGATAGTAAAAATAATTTCCCAAATTTTTTCTTGTGGATTTGGGGGAGAACCCCTCGTAAGTCGCGACGGAGAGTCGTTAGAGGGGGTTGATGGCGAGATATGTCTCACCACCGGGACGATCTATACGGACAAGCTCTTCACCGGTCAACGCGAGAAGCGCCGCAGATGTCGCAAAGGTGGGTAAACAATGTCCGTTAGCCACTTGCAGGATATAATTAGGAGGTATTCAAACGCGGACGATTTACCAAGAAAGCTGAGCAGTGCCATGCAAATATCCTTTTCACTCCCTGAAAGTCAATTTATCACCGAGACGCCGGAAGAAGCGGTTCAAAAGATCCGCATGTACGCGGCGTTGGGACTCTATCAGGCCGGGGAGCTATCCATCGGCGCAGCAGGTGAACTGGCTGGCATGGATCGCTATGAATTCCTGGATTTCTGCAAGCGTGAAGGCGTCACCTTGCATACGCAAACGCCAGACGAATTGGAAGCCGATCTCAAGAAATTCACCAGAGGGAAATAACAAATGCTCATTGTTGCCGATAGCTCTGCACTGATTGCGCTTGCCACCTGTGAAGGATTGGATTTGCTTTTGCGGGTGTATGACGATATCAAAGTGCCCGAGGCAGTCTACGCTGAGATTGTTGCCCCAGAGAAACAACAATCTGATGCGCTTGGCTCGTTCTTATCCGGGCATGTGCTAAAAGTCGATACATCTCGTTGGGTGCTGACGGCTGGTGGTCTTGGGCGCGGTGAGATTGAAGCAATGGCGCTATACAAGCAGCTTTTCGCTGATGTGTTATTGATCGACGACCATCGTGCCCGGATGATCGCTGAACACAACCAGATCAATTGCATTGGCGCGCTTGGCTTCTTGCTTATTGCAAAGCAACATGGGAGCGTAAAAGAAATTGCGCCGTATATTCAAAAACTGCGTAATTCATCCATGTACTATGGAGACGCATTATTAAACCAAGTGCTAAAACTTGCCGGGGAATAACCTGTGATGGCAATGAACGTTAATCCTGGTTCAACGACTATACTTGGAAAAAAACTATACTCGCCATAATAAGATTAACAGCGCTATTAGGCGCTGTTTTTCATGTTGTTGATTGGCGTGCAGCGTGTCACCCTCAACGAGTGACGATATTCACAGGTCAAAATCGACCTAAACTACTATACTTTATCTACAAGGAGCAGGTATGAAACATTTTTTGGCAATTTCTGATCTTTCCTCGGCAGAGACTCAGGATCTGCTTGACGTGGCGATTCAACTCAAGTCTGAATATTTCAAAAAAGGCAATGCGCCGTTGTTCAAAGGCAAGGTACTGGGTATGATCTTCCAGAAACCCAGCCTGCGGACGCGTGTCTCATTTGACATGGCGATGCGACATTGCGGCGGCGATGCGCTCTATCTTTCGCCGAATGAGATCGGTCTCGGCAAGCGCGAGTCCATTGCGGATATTGCGCGCGTGTTGTCAGGTTACGTTCAGGGACTCATGGCGCGCGTGTTCGATCATGAGCATGTCTTGGAACTCGCAAAGTGGTCTGAGATTCCTGTGGTCAATGGCTTGAGCGATTACAACCATCCTTGCCAGGGTATGGCGGATGCGCTCACGATTCAAGAAAAATTCGGTAAAACCAAAGGCTTGAATGTGACGTACGTGGGTGACGGCAACAACGTGGCGGTCTCGCTGATGCATGTCTCTGTAAAATTGGGTTGGAACTTTACGATCGCCAACCCCGAAGATTATGATATGAATCCCAAAGCGATCGAGATCGCAAAAGGAATCGCCAAAGAGACCGGCAGTAAATTGAATTTCCTTGGCAACCCGCATGAAGCTGTTCGAGGTGCGCATGTGATTTACACGGACACTTGGACATCCATGGGACAGGAAGAAGAAACTGCCCGACGTGAGAAAGTCTTCCCGCCGTATCAGGTCAATGCCAATTTGGTTTCGCAAGCGGATAAAGATGTGATCGTGATGCACTGTCTCCCCGCGCATCGCAACCAAGAATTGACCGATGAAGTTGCGGATGGTCCGCATTCAGTGATCTTCCCGCAGGCGCATAATCGTCTGCATGCCCAGAAGGCGATCCTGGCGCGGTTGTTTGGTGTGGCGTAATTTTTATCGTAGGGGCAAGGTTCTCTCGCCCTTGTCGCTGCCCAAATTACGATAATCAAACATAAACAATGATTACACCAATAACGGGCGGGGAGACCCCGCCCCTACGAAAAATTTAAAAGGTGATTAATGAATACACAAGACTTTATTAATATGGAAGAACAGTACGGCGCGCACAACTATCATCCGCTCGATGTGGTCATCGAACGTGCGGAAGGGGTGTGGGTCTATGATGTGGATGGGAAGAAATATCTCGATTGTCTTTCTTCGTATTCTGCTGTCAATCAGGGACATGTGCATCCTGAAATTCTGAAAGCGTTATTAGATCAAGCCAAGAAGGTCACGCTGACCTCACGTGCTTTCCGCAATGATCAGTTGCCGCTGCTCTACAAAGAACTCTCCGAGATGACCGGCTACGAAATGTCCCTGCCGATGAACTCGGGCGCAGAAGCGGTGGAGACCGCAGTCAAGTTGGCACGTAAGTGGGCGTATCGTGTCAAAGGCGTGCCGCGTCATCAAGCTGAGATCATCGTGGCGGGCGGCAACTTCCACGGGCGTACCGTCACGATTATTTCATTTTCCACCGAGCCGTTGTATCGTGATGACTTCGGTCCCTTCACGCCGGGTTTTGTGGTTGTGAAATACGGTGATGCAGATGAGATTGAAAAAGCCATCACACCCAACACGGCAGCGGTGATGCTTGAACCCATTCAAGGCGAAGCAGGCGTTATCATTCCCCCGGCTGGATATTTGAAAAAGGTTTCGGTAATTTGCAAAAAGAACAATGTGCTATTTATGGCGGATGAAATTCAAACCGGTCTCGCACGGACCGGGAAACTGTTCGCCTCGTATCATGAAGATGTCCGCCCGGATGTTGTGATCGTAGGCAAGGCGTTGGCTGGCGGCTTTTATCCGGTCTCTGCCGTGTTGGCTGATAAGCCGCTTCTTGGGCTCTTCACTGCTGGCGAACATGGCTCGACCTTTGGTGGGAATCCATTGGCGGCGGCTGTCGCGCGCGCCTCGCTCAAAGTGATCCGCGATGAAAAGTTGGCAGAACGCGCCCAGCAATTGGGTGATTATTTTATTGAACAGTTAACTGAGATTCCAAGTCCGCACGTCAAAGAAGTGCGCGGCAAGGGACTGTTGATCGGCGTGGAACTAAAACCTGAAGCGGGTGGCGCGCGTCGTTTTTGTGAAGCGTTGAAAGGCAAAGGTATTCTCGCCAAGGAGACGCACGATAACGTGATCCGTTTTGCGCCGCCGTTGGTCATTGATAAGGAAACCATCGATTGGGCGTTGCCGTCCATTCGTGAAGTATTGAATATGAAGTAATTCGAAGACCCTAAGGGTTTTGGAAACCCTTAGGGTCTAATTATGGAGGCATGTTATGAACATAGGAATACCAAAAGAAACCCGTCCATTCGAGTACCGCGTGGGTCTTTCCCCGGCTGGGGTGGAGATGCTGTCTCAGCACGGGCATCAGGTTTACGTCCAGCATGAAGCGGGCTTGGGAGCTGGATTCAGCGATCAGGAGTATGAAAAGGCTGGGGCACGGGTCGTCTACTCAGCGGATGAAGTCTTCGCACGCGCAGATTTCCTGCTCAAGATCGCGCGTCCCACTAAAGAAGAATTGGATTGGCTGCGGCCCGGCACGATTGTCTCTGGGTTGTTGCACCTTGCCTCTTCCCGCCGCGATAAAGTTGATGTGTTGCTCGAGAAGCAGATCACTTCGCTTGCCTACGAACAGATCCAACTGGCAGATAATTCTTTGCCGGTCTTGCGTCCGTTCAGTGAGATCGGCGGCAGCATGACCGCCACCATTGCAGCGCGCTTCATGCAATGTAACCGCGGCGGCAAGGGTATTTTGCTCGGCGGAGTGCCGGGTGTGCCGCCTGCTGAAGTTGTGATCCTGGGTAGTGGCGTGGTTGCCGCGTATGCTACCCGGGGCTTTCTAGGCATGGGCGCGCATGTGACGGTGATCGGCAAGGAGCTTGCCGGATTGCAGCGAATGCTCGAGCAATTCCCGGCGATCGCCACAATGATGTCTACCAAGCGCAATATCGAAAAGGCAACTGCCTATGCCGATGTGTTGGTGGGCGCTGTGCTGGTCTCAGGTCAGCGCGCGCCGATCTTGGTCACGCGTGAAATGGTGCGCGGCATGAAACCGCGTTCACTGATCATCGATGTCAGCATCGATCAGGGCGGCTGCGTGGAAACATCCCGCCCGACCACACATGAATTGACAACGTACGTGGAAGAAGGCGTGATCCATTATTGCGTGCCCAATATGCCGGGCGTGATCGCACGCACTGCCAGCCATGCGTTCGTCAATGCTGCCATGCCGTATATTTTGGAAATCGCCAACCGCGGTGTGGATGCAGCAATCGCATCGGACCCGGCTTTGGAAATGGGCATCAACACCCATGCGGGCAAGCTCGTCCACTTGAACCTGCTTAAGGAGGGCGACGATGGACTGGAATAGCATTTACCAATCGCGGATCACGACTCCGCAAGAAGCCGTCAAGGTGATCAAATCGGGGAACCGCATCTTTCTCACCGGTAACGTATCGGTGCCCCAGAAGGTTCTCGCCGCTTTGGTCGAATACGCTCCGAATCTCGAGAACGTGGAGATCTGCCAGGCACTGACCATCGGTCCGGCTGACTATGTGAACCCCGATATGGAAGGCCACCTGCGGGTCAATACGCTGTTCATCAGCCATAATGTCCGCAAAGCTGTACAAGAAGGGCGCGCCGACTTTACACCGGTGTTGCTTTCTGAGTTTCCGCTGTTGTTCAAGCGCGGAGTTCTGCCGCTGGATGTTGCGATCATTCACGTGTCCCTGCCGGATGAGCATGGCTTTTGCAGCTTGGGCGTTGAAGTGGGTCTTACGAAAACACCGGCAGAAACAGCCAAGATCATTATTGCCGAAGTCAACCAACAGATGCCGCGCACGCTGGGCGATTCGTTCATCCATGTGAGTCGTTTGAATCACATTATCCCTGTGAATTACCCGATCCCTGAAATGCCCATGAGCGAAGAGGGCAATTCAGATGTGGTGGAAAAGATCGCCGGTTTTATCGCCGATCTCATTCCCGATGGCGCCACCATGCAATTAGGCATTGGCGCGATCCCCGATGCTGTGCTGAAATATTTGCACCACAAAAAAGATTTGGGTGTGCATAGCGAGTTATTCTCGAATGGCGTGATCGATCTGGTCAATGCCGGTGTGTTGACGAATGCGCGTAAGACGCTGCATCCCGGCAAGATTATCGCCGGTTTTATGCTCGGCACCAAAGAATTGTACGACTGGGCAGACGATAATCCGTTGATCGAAATGCACCGTACCGAATACGTCAACGACCCATTCGTGGTTGCGCAGAACGAACGCATGGTCGCCATCAACTCCGCCATCGAAGTGGACCTCACTGGTCAGGTCTGTGCCGACAGCATTGGACCCAAACTTTATAGCGGTGTAGGCGGGCAGCTTGATTTCATCTACGGCGCTTCCCGCTCCAAAGGCGGTGTGCCGATCATAGCCCTGCCAAGCACTACTGTGCTGAAAGATGGGACGCCAATCACGCGCATCGCTGCCATGCTTAAGCAGGGTGCCGGTGTTGTGACCAGCCGCAACCACGTCCGCTATGTGGTGACGGAATATGGTGTGGCAGATTTATATGGCAAGACCATCCGTCAGCGTGCCCACCAGCTCATCAACATCGCGCATCCCGATTTCCGCGCTGATCTCGAGAAGCAGGCTCAAGACCTGCATTACATATAAAATAGCTTGAATTTTAAAGTCTGCAGGGTATCTGATGTTTCAGATTCCCTGCAGACTGCTTGTGACAAAATGCCCGCGGACGGGTTGACACCTGTTTCTCTTTCGCCTAAGATTAAACACAAGTACTCATTATTTGCTTATGCCAGATCTTTCAGTCATTATCCCTGAAACGCACCAAAATATTTCCTTCGGCTACCTGGAAGTTCTCATTCAGGACCGGCGTCAGGAACTGTTTTCTGGTCTAATGCGCATCAGCTATCCGTCTGGGGAAAATCTTGTATTCATGTTTCTGGATGGTGTCCAACAAAACCTATATCGCTGTACCGAGTCAGCCGCTGAGATTGTCAACCGGCAGTCATGGCTCCAAGTGTTGAACCGCCCGGGCGCCTCGGTAGGAATTTTGCCCATGAGCGTAGATGGCTTGCGATTGGTACGGGTTATCCATGAAGCTCCGGTTTTGAAGGTAGAAAAATCCAGTCTCTCGAATAAAGAGCTTGCGGAAAATTTCAAGGCTTGGGCGGATAGCCCCGAACCCAGTTTTGTCCACGTTCGCGCGGGGGATGTTCATCGTCTCCATTTATTTGTTGGGAATCCCAATCCCATTGTCGAAGAATTAACTGTGACCGGCGCGCAGGCAAGGTTTTCGATCGGGGGCACATCCATCTCCCAAACTTTGCCAATGACCGATTACAAAGTATCCCGTTATGTGAGTACAGCCGAGAATGACGCCTGGCGCGAGTACAAATTGCGCCTCGCTTTTCATTCCCTCATGCGGATGCTCATCAATCGGTTTGGCGAACTGGCGGGCCGGGTGCTCGCTGAACGGCTGGGCGGACAGTTAACCGATTGGGTTGGCAGCAGCGGCTGGAATATGAGTATCAATAGCAACGGTGTTGCCAATCGGCAATACTTTGATTCGCTCACTGAGGCGGTCAATGCCTATATGGGTATCTTGCGTCAGTTCCGCGATGAGGCGAGTCCGGCTGTGGGTCCGCGCCTTGTGGAAAATATGTTCCGCGATAGCCTCACAAAACTCCCCGTGAATTTTAGAAGTGTAGTTGGTTCTTATCTATACGATCAGCTTGGACTTGGCAGCGCTGCAGTAGTCACCCAGAAGGAGATAACAAAGCTATGAGATTTGGATTAGATGCGCGCAGTACCTCAAATCGCTTGATGCAAGTGGCTATTATCGCAGCGCTTATATTGATTACCGCCTATGCAGTTGTCTATTTTCGAGAACCGTTCTCGCCCTTTATCAATCTTCTGCTGGCTGACATCTTAACTGTCACGGCTTCCGTGATAAGCGCCTCCTTTGCGACAATTATTTGGCGGATGTATGAAAAGAGCGATGCGCCGCGGCGCGTTTGGGGTTTCTTTGCCTTTGGTCTCTGGCTGTGGGTGTTGGGCGAGGTCTCCTGGAGTTATTGGAATTTGACCCTGCCCAATCGTGAAGTTCCGGTTGGGGTCCCCGATTTCTTCTGGGTCATTGCCTATTATTTTCTTGGGCAGGCTTTGTTATCGCAATATAAAATATTGGTCCAGCCAACCCAGGCTGAATTGACAAGCCGTGTAACTCGTTCAGTCTTGTTCTTGGCTGTTTCCCTGGTGGTGATATTTAGCTTGCTAAGATGGCTCGGCTTTTCAACCAATGTTTTTGATACATTGGTTAACGCCTTTTATCCTGCAGGCGATCTCACGCTGGCGCTGGCAGCGATCTGGATCACGCGTAATTTTCAGGGCGGCGCAATGGGGCGTCCATGGATCGGCTTGCTGGTGTTTACTGCCTCTGATCTCTTGTATGCCTGGCTTCAACTTTCAGGCGCGTACGCCTGGAGCCTCGACCAGGGCAACCTGGTGAGCGGTGTTTCGGATATCATTTATTTTTCAGCGTATCTTGTGCTTAGTATCGGCTCATTCTCACAATGGCTCTTTTTGAAATACGGTTTACGACCCTCCCACCGCGCACACTAAGGTAGCGGGCGGTCCCGAAACCCAACGAGACTTGACGAGTGCATCCGTCAGGTCTTGTTTAAAGTGACGACATTTCATATGTAGTATGCATCGACTGGATAAACAGCATGACTAGAAAAGCAAAAATTGTAGCAACCGTGGGACCCGCCAGTCAGAGCGAAGCAGTGCTCGAGCAATTGATCCTCGCAGGCATGAACGTAGCGCGCATGAATTTCTCGCATGGCACCCATGAAGAACATTCCGAGCGCATTGCTTTGATTCGCAAAGTTGCCGCGCGGCTCGGCGTTTCAGTGGGCATCTTGCAAGACTTGCAGGGTCCCAAGATTCGAGTTGGTGCGTTATCAGCGCCGCTCCAGCTTTCGGAGGGGGAGCAGGTTGTCCTGTATGTGACCGGGACTACTCCGCCGGACGATGGCGGTACGCACATCCCCGTGGATTTTCGCCAGCTCTTCGATTCGGTGCGGACCTCAGACCGGCTCCTGCTCGATGATGGACGTCTGACGCTGGAAGTTGTTTCGGTCAAAGACCGCAATACCCTGATCGCCAAAGTCATCGTCGGCGGACCGCTAACATCGCACAAGGGTATCAACCTGCCTGGTATCCGTTTGCGGATCGCAGGCTTCACCGAAAAAGATGAAGCTGACCTGGAGTTTGGCCTTTCGCAAAGTGTGGATGCCGTAGCGATATCTTTTGTCCGCACTGCTGATGATGTCAAGAAAGTGCATTATGCCATGGAGAGATTCTCGAATGGCAAACGCCTGCCCTTGCTGATCGCCAAACTTGAAAAACCTGAAGCACTCGATAACCTTGAAGCCATTCTTGAAATTGTGGATGGCGTCATGGTGGCGCGCGGTGATCTCGGTGTGGAACTTCCGCCCGAACGTGTTCCGGCTTTACAGAAGCGTATCATTCGCGTCGCCAATACGCACGGCAAACTCGTCATCACCGCCACGCAGATGCTTGAATCGATGATCACGAATCCGCTGCCCACGCGCGCCGAGGCTTCCGATGTCGCTAACGCCATCTTCGATGGAACCGACGCGGTTATGTTGTCCGCTGAATCGGCTTCAGGGAAATATCCCGTTGAATCCGTCCGCATGATGGACCGTATCGTCCGCGAAGCTGAATCACATTTTCTAGAATGGGGGGTTGAACAGACTCTACAAGGTTTTGATCAAAGCGATGCCGCCTCGATGGCGCGCGCCGCGCAGGTGCTGGCAAACGATAAAAATGTGACCGCTGTGGCTTGCTTTACCAGTCAGGGAGAAACCGCCTGGCTTATGTCCAAGATCAGGCCGCGTGTGCCGATCATGGCTTTTACGCCAAGTGAAGAAACCTTCCGGCGGCTGGCGTTTTTATGGGGCGTAAGCCCGCAGTTTGTGCCGTTCTCCAACTCGCTCGAAGAGATGATCGATCACGTCGACACAGCTCTAATGCGCTCCGATGTCGTTCAAATGGGTGATCAGGTTGTGTTGGTGTGCGGCTTCCCGGTTGGTGCGGTTCGCCCACCGAACATGGCGCTCTTGCATACGGTTGGCGAGTAGTGCTATAATATTTTTACCCTTCTCGGGTAGGTGGGAAAATCCACTTCCTTAAAGCACTTGTTGCTACCCAAATCTAATCTATTAAGACATAACTAACATAAATGTGTGGATTCCTGCATCCGGTCATTCGCAGAAAAATATTCTATTGGAGGAGATATGGACACAAAAATAAATATGACAGTTGTTAGTTTGCTTCTCGTTTTGCTAGGGATGGCCATTCAAATATTGATCAATTATTTGAAAAAGCGTGGTGCGTCTATTAGTGATCCAGTAACTCTTCCTCCCAATGCTGTTGAATTCAAGTTTGATAAAGATAAATATGTGTATAAGTATATGGGAGAATCAGGTGTCGAATTCGTCTTGCAAAACGTTCCTGATAAAGTGCAGCCATATGTCCTGCCCTTTTCAGCTGACGAGGAAGCCAAGCTAAGCAAATTGCCCAAGGATGGATTTAATGTTCTGGGTCCGATTCTGGCTAACATAGTTTTTTACGAAACAGATGAGATACGCCACTTAATCACGCATTTCCAAAAAGATGTTACGCTTGCCTTTACTCTGCCTGAAACTTATCTGAAACAAATAAAAGATAAGAGAGAAAAACTTCAAGTAGAATATGATAAAGGTGATATATATATTCCATCTTATTTGTATATTCCCCAAACAGAAAAAAACATTCAAATTTGGAAGCCATTTCAAGTTTATGCTGTTGAAAAAATATTAAATAGCGAGGGAAAAGAAACTGGGGATTTGTCAGTAACAATAACTTTTAAATCCTGGGGAGATCAGAGGATTACTGTTGTTTCGGCATTGCAAATTGGATTTGGGCCAAAGAGATAAGTTAGGGTTTACTTGTTACTGCTTACTCATACCTTGCAATTCGGCTAACTCCGCGTTAACAACTTGAATACATAATTGATTGTTGACGCGGATAAATATCTCTAGGGCTTTTTGCAATACTTCCTCGGCTTTACCGAGGTTTTTTTGTTCCTTCAAGAGCTTTGCGTATGAGATGTATGCCCTTGCCCGCTCAAACTCGCAATCCTTGTTCTCTAAATACTCCAAGGCTTTCTTGAAGGAATCTGTGGCTTGATCTGGTTGATTTCTCTTCCATTGCAGGAGACTCTGTAAAGTCAATTGTCTTCCAAATAAGCTGTCAGTCGGTTTTGACCTCAATATAGGTGTTAGGGAGCTTAATAATGTTTCCGCCTCATCGAGTTGAAAAGTTTCGATTAATGCCTCGGTAAGGTATAAACCAGATTCTAATTCGACCCAGGAAATTTTCCTTTTTCTAGCAATACTGAACGCTGTTTCTAGATTTGTAAGCGCTTGATCAAACCTGCAACTCAATAACATAACTTCACCAATGTTGTAGTGAGCAATCATGATTCCACGCATGTCATGAATTTCAGTGCAAGCCTCAATGACGCGCTGGTACATGGACACTGCATCATCAAATTGGTTCTTATTATAATAAACCAAACCCAAATCGCCTGTTGTGTGAGCTATGTGTTCAGGCGACTTTGATGCTTTGTATAATTTCAGTACATTTTCGAGATCCATACTTGCGTCTTCAAGATTTCCCTGATCGCGATTGATGATTCCCCTCATGTGCAATGCTTTGGCTCTTAGAGTATCATCATCACTGCCTACTTCTGGTAGAAGCCTCATTGCTTCTTGGCAATAAGTCATCGCAGCTGCAAAGTCATGAACCCCATTATAAGAATCGGCCAAGTCTATTAAAACATCGATTTTTACTTTTGGGTCCTCGATTTGGGACGTTAGTTCAAGGGCTTCTTTTAAGATATCAATACTGCGAGTATGTTCGCCAAGGAAATATAAGGCTGTTCCCAAGGTGTGAAGGAGTTTCAGCTTCCTAGCCGCTGGTAAGTTGTTATTATTTTGCTGAAAAATTGATAGAGTCCCATCACACAAATTAACAAGTAGGGAGTATTCGTTCTGATTATATAATTGCTCATCCAGTCCTGTTGAAAAAAGGGCATCGTAACTGCTTTCCGTATCACCTGCCTGAACAGCATGATGATGCCATTCGAGCGTGGTTACGTACTCATCAATGTTTTGTTTTATGGAAAGCGCTTTTTGGTTGCGATAGAATTTCAAAGCTCGTGCATGGGCTGATTGTATGATTTCAACATCTGTTGACGAGAGGCTTGTGCGAACAATATTATGCAGCCAAAACTTTCCGGTATCGTTGGTTTGAAGCAGACCCTCATCCCGCAGCCGTTTCACGGTCGCAGGCTTCGTATTTGCTGTCTGGCATAATCCTTCAAGTGAAATCTCCCGGGTCAGAACAGATAGCGCTTGCAAGGCGCTAAATTCTTGTGCGGACAAGCGGTGTTCAAGCGATAATTTGAAATGATTTGTTATTTCTTCGAGGCTAGCCAGTAATATATCCAAATCTTTGTTAATTCCCATCGACTGGACATAATGCGCAATATGGTTAAGCGTGAAGGGGTGTCCGCTAGCTGTGCGGGCAAGCGTGGTTAGGGTCTCGTCTGGAAGGTCTTGTAGACCATACGAGCGCAAATATTCAACGGCTGATTTTTCATCTAATCCTTGAAGGTTTAGAGGTTGTGTTCCAAATTCGAGCAGATATTGCCCGTCATGCAGAATGGGAATAAATGGATTTGTAATAAGGACTTTGGCGTTATGGGTATTGCGTTTAAGACCGTCAAACAGAAGCTCAACGTCAGGATCATTGAAACCATTCGAACCACGCGAAAGAACCGTTTCCAAGTTATCAAATACCAGCCAGATCGGGATTTCCTGATTTAAGTAATCGATTAGCAGATCCACTTCATGAATGGAGGGGCTACTTCCCGGTGTTTGCCGAAATGACATGACCTCATGACGCACATCTCCCCCGAGACAATTTTCGAGATAACTGGATATGCGGTCAAGTAATACGCTCAGTGAATTTCCGCTGCTGCGCTGGCGCTCGAAGTCATACCAGAAGGGTGGCGGGGAGTTGACAGGCATGAACTCAAGCATTGCACGTGCCAGTGTGCTCTTGCCGATCCCAGGCATACCGGTAATGACTAGCAGCCGATGATTCTTGAGATGCTCAATGCCTCTTTTTATTTCCTTGGCTTGATTCGAAAGTATCAGTTCCCGTTCGACAGTCTCCAGCACCGGCAGGGATGATTTAATATAACCCTTGCTGTGCCATGCCTTGCTCCATTCATTTTGCCCATGTTTGCGTTTATTTGCAAGCTCGATGATCGATTTTAAATTTCCGGAACCTGGAGTCAGGGACTGGGTAGCCAGGTTCTGTTGAATTTGCAGTGCAAGGATCCGTTCCTCCACTTCACGCGCTGAGGCTGGCCTGTCTTCCGGCTTTTTTTCAAATAATTGCATAACCAGCGTGTTCAATGAGTCTGGAATATCCTGCCTTAACTGGTTGGGGGCGGGGATAGGCGCATGCAAATGCTGACTTATCATTTGAAAGACATCGGATCCTCGAAACGGAAATTCTCCGGTCAGCATTTCGAAAAGCATAATGCCTAGTGCATACAAATCCGATTGCGGACTTGGCTCGTTGCCCTGCAACAATTCCGGGGCAACGTAGGAAATTGTTCCAACAAAGGCACCAGTCTCTGTAATATGAGCGGCATTGGGGGTGCGAGCGAGTCCGAAATCCATGAGTTTAATAGAGTCGTCCGAAAGAACAATAACGTTTTCTGGTTTCAGGTCACGGTGAATAATGTTTTTACTGTGGGCGTGCTCAAGTGCCATGCAAATCTGCCTGGCAAATTCAAGCGCTTGGGCAAGATCATTAATGGGTGTCTGACGAAGTGTTTTGCCCTCCACGATTTCCATAACGATGAAAGGTGGGTCGTCGTCAACTGCATCAAAAATTGTGACAATATTGGGATGGTTAAGTTGGGCAACAGCCTGCGCCTCGGCCATTAAACGGGCTCGTCCCTCAGTGCCGAGCTCTGTGTTGGAGATGAACTTGATAGCCACATTGCGCTTGAGGCGGGTATCATAGCCGCGATAAACCACCCCCATGCCGCCCTTGCCAAGTTTGTCTTTCTTTTCGTAACGATTTGCAAGCATATATCCAACCTCGTAAGTTTTTGCTCTCGTTGTGTTGCTATAGGAACAACTGTTTTCTGAACAAGACCATAACTGCAAATCAAATTATCAAATGTTTATGTTGCCAATAACGCTAAATATTCTGCCTATTATAGCACTCCACGCTACAGCTCGATTTTATTTTTTATCAGTTGAAATTAAAATCCCGATCCCGATCAACACGCCACCCAACAAAAAGAGCGGTGTGATTTTTTCTCCGAGAAAGAACCAGCCGAGCAATGTGCCCACTACGGGCTGGGCGAAAAATGTCAGCGACGCTGACCCCGCATCGAGGATCGCGAAGGCGTTATTCCATAAGACCATTGCCAGTGCAGTGGATATGATGCCAAGGAAGAGCACGCCTCCTACGACCCCGAGGCTGATCGCTCCGACCCCAACCGTGTTCAACTCCCAAGCCCCGGCTGGGATAACCACCGGTAACCCGCCAGCGAACGCGATCAAGCTGAAGAGTATCACATCCATATTTTGCGTGACCTTGCGGACCAGCACCGAATATAAAGCCCAAGTCACTGCCGCGCCGAGTAGGAATATATTCCCAAGAAATAGCTCAGGGTTGAGTTTTGCCGCACGCGGATCGATCACGGCAACCACGCCCAGGGTTGCAAGGAGCAGTGCCATGAATTTGCGAGTTGTGATTTTTTCGCTAAGTAGTATCCACGCAAAGAGCAGGACGAAGGCTGGCGTGGCAGAAGTTACGAGTGAGCCGTTCGCGGCAGTGGAGAGTTTGGTTCCCAGAAATTGCAAGCTGAGGGAAACGCCGTAGCCGACAAAGCCCACGCCAAAGACTTGCATGAATTGGGTGCGTGTGGTTTTAAATCCGCCACGCCATGCCAGCACAAGTACTAGTGTGAACATGCCAAGAATAAGGCGAATCGCCACCAGTGTAAAAGGTGGAATGATCGCAAGCACTACTTTGCTGACCACATACATCCCGCCCCATATGGACGCTGCGCCCAGCCCGCATAATAACCCGTATAAAGTTTTATTCATAAGCCCGAGATTATAACGGGAATGTGTCCGATTTTATTCAAAGGATTTGTTTTGCCTGAGACGCTTGATTTCCCCTTTGCGTTTCTTTGAGCCCAGGCGTTTTACTTTTGAAGCGGCAGTAGGTTTGGTCTTTCTGCGTGCTTTGGGTTTGACCAGTGCTTTACGAACCAGTTCTGTAAATCTTTGAAGTGCGTCTTTACGATTCTGTTCCTGCGTGCGGAAGCGTTTGGCTTCGATGATCAAAACGCCGTCCGTGTTGACGCGGTACCCAGCAAGCCGGATCAGCCGTCCCCTTGTGTCTGAGGCGAGCGCGGGGGAGTTGACTATGTCAAAGCGTAACTGTACCGCTGTCGCCGTCTTGTTGACATTCTGTCCGCCGGGACCCGACGCGCGAATATAGTCGAATTGCAATTCGTGTTCGTCGATAAAAAATGAGGGTGTGATTTCTAGCATAAATAAAACCCCTCTCCCATTGGGAGAGGGGTAGGGGTGAGGGCGGTTTAGAACATCAAGTCGTTGATCTTGTTGATCATTTCAGGGACAGGTCGCAGGTCTGTATCAGTGAGGCGGTTGAGCGGGGTGTCCACAAGATTGAAGGTATCGACCAAGGCGGGTTTGTCTTCAGTGATGTAGATCAAACCGGTTGCCAGCCAGTTGTTGCGTTGCGCTTCTTCAAGGGCGCGCAGGGCTTCGTAGCGATTGGTGGGATCATAGCCCTTCTCAAGATTCTTGAGGATGATCGTGGAGCCATCGTGCATGGCGACCTCACGGATCTCGCCTTCGTTCATTTCACGTTCGAGCATGATCTCGCTGCGCGGGGCGATGTAGGTCATGTCATGCAGGGGTTCTTCGTGATCTTTGCCCCAGGCGTAGGAGTGATAGGCATTATCCTGGTTGTTGAATGTGACGCAGGGGCTG
Source organism: Chloroflexota bacterium (assembly GCA_040006635.1). GTDB lineage: Bacteria > Chloroflexota > Anaerolineae > Anaerolineales > Villigracilaceae > Defluviilinea. The sequence goes on along the minus strand of JBDTWO010000042.1, from coordinate 11,176 downwards.
ATGATATCAAGCACGGCGATACCTTTATGGGCGAAGGCGGCTTTGAGCAATTCCTTCACTTGCTTGGGGTTGCCTGCAAAGGAGCGTCCTACAAAGGTAGCGTTGGAGATGACGGCTTCCATGCAGATATCCACGGGCATGTAGGGGTTGGTACCCTGCTTCTTCAATGCGAGACCTTTTTCAGCGGTGGCGGAGAATTGACCCTTGGTGAGTCCATACACACCGTTGTTCTCAATGATATAAACCAGATCCACATTGCGGCGCATGACATGTTTGAATTGTCCCATGCCGATGCTGGCGGTGTCGCCGTCGCCTGAAACGCCAATGCCTTTCAGGGTATGGTCGCCGAACAACGCGCCCGTGGCGATGGAGGGCATGCGTCCGTGCAGGCTGTTGAAGCCAAAGGAGCGGTTCATGAAATAAGTGGGGCTCTTGCTCGAACAGCCGATACCACTGAACTTGATCACATTTTCCGGCAGGACGTTCATTTCGTACATTGCCGAGATGATCTGATTCGAGATCGAGTTATGACCGCAGCCCTGACACAGAGTAGTGGGGTTGCCGCGATAATCGTTCTTTGTAAGACCCGCGAGATTTACGTTGGCTGGAGCACCAGCCATGGGGAGTGCTGACATTATTTAGCTCCTTTTTTTCCGCTCTTCGCGGCTTTCGTCTTTTTCACAGCCACTTTTTTGGCAGCAGCTTTCTTTACCGATAATGTCTTTGCTACTGCTTTTGTAGCGGGCTTTGCTGATTTGGCTTTCGGGCTTGCGGCTTGTTGATACCGTACAAGAATACCTTCCCGGATCCATTTCGCAGAAGCAGGCATGCCATCGCCAAATGCCACAGATTTGAGTGACAGGGCGTATTTAGGGAATGCCAAGCTCAACAACTGATGTAACTGTCCATCGCGGTTCATTTCCACCACGAAGATCTGGTCATATTTCTTGACGAACTCGTTCACCTCTGGAGAGAAGGGAACGGCGCGCACGCGCATGAAATCGGTCTTTATGCCGTGGTCTCTTTCAAGTTGGGCGCGGGCTTCATTGATGGCTGATTCGGTCGAACCGTATGCCATGATACCAACGGTTGCGCCTTTGGTGGAATGCACTACCGGCTTTGGAACATATTGTTTGGCGGTCTCAAATTTTTTCTTGAGGCGTTCCATATTGCGGTAGAACATACCAGCATCTTCGGTATATTTAGCGTATTCGTCATGACCGGTGCCGCGCGTGAAGTAGGAACTCATTGGGTGTTTGTTGCCGGGGAAGGTACGGTAGGTGACTCCGTCACCGTCCTTATCGAGATAACGTCCCCAATTGCCTTTGATCTCTTCGAGATCTTTTTCCCATAGAACTTTGCCGCGATCCATAGGCGTGGCTGGGTAGGCAAAGGGCTTGCTCATCCATTGGTTCATGCCCATATCGAGATCGGAGAGCACGAAGACCGGGGTTTGGAAGCGTTCAGCTACATCAAAAGCCTGCCAGCCAAAATCAAAGCATTCGTTGATATCCCCAGGCAGCAGCACGATGCTGTCGCTATCGCCGTGACCCATACCAATGGTGAAACTGAGATCAGCTTGGGATGTGCGGGTAGGCAGACCAGTGCTGGGTCCGATGCGTTGAATGTCCCAAACCACTATAGGTACTTCAGCATAGTAGGCGAGACCTGCAAACTCAGTCATAAGACTCAGCCCCGGACCGGAGGTGGAGGTCATTGAGCGTAAGCCGCTCCAGCCTGCGCCGACTGCCATACCAATGGCAGCAAGTTCATCTTCCGCTTGGACTACGGCGTACGTGTGTTTGCCGTCTGCACGTCCTCTCAACATCGGGAAGTAATCGTTCATGGCTTCGGCGAGTGAGGTGGCAGGTGTGATGGGATACCAAGCTACAAATTGGGCACCACCGAAGATCGAGCCTAATGCTCCAGCGGTGTTGCCGTCTGCCATGATCATGCCGTCAGTCTTGTTCATGGGCTCGAGATAGAAGGGGTCTTTCTTTTCGAGATTGGCTTTTGCCCATTCTGCCCCGGCTTTGACCGCGTTGAGGTTCATGTCAATGGGTTTCTGTTTGCCCTTGAAGTGGAAGGTCAACGCGGCGGTGATCTTTTCCATATCAATGTTGATCAATTGCGCCAGCACGCCCACATACACCATATTACCGACGAGATCGCGGTAATCGGAAGGTACATTCGGATCTTTCTTAACGATGTCCTTGACGGGCATGGGGTAGATGGCGACATCCGTACGGGTGATCGGTTGCTTGATATCGTCAGCGTAGAAGAAGGCTCCGCCGGGCGCAACAGACGCCAGGTCCCGTGCGAACGAATCAGGATTAATCGCGATCACGATATCCTGTTCTTCGCGTCGTCCCAAATAACCGTCCTTGCTGGCACGGATGGTGTACCACGTGGGTAAACCTTGAATGTTGGAGGGGAAGAGGTTCTTGCCTGAAACGGGAATGCCCATCTTGAAGATCGCGCGCAAGATGGTGTTGTTGGCTGTTGAACTGCCTGAGCCGTTCTTGGTGCCAACTGTGATGGAAAAATCGTTCACTACTTTGTTCATAGGGCTCCTAAAAAATTCTGGAGTCGCGGAGCTTGCTCCGCTGATCCGTCAGCAAGCTGACGGACTCCAGGGTGGGTATTACGGTCTGTGATACAAAAGGTCGGTGTGGGCGACGAGTGCCTCATAACCAGCCTTATCGTTTCCTTTACAAATGGCTTCGACCATCTCTTGATGATAGCGCCAGACTTCTTGCAGGTATTCATACCCACCCGCGAATACGTTCAAGCCCACGGCTTCGTAGGCTTCCCAGTATGCTTCTAGAATTCCGGTTACAAACGGATTCTCGAGTCGGCTATAAATTTTCAAATGCAAATTACGGTGTTCTTCGTGGGGGACTTGAATAGGCGAACGACGCAGTTTATCCCAGGCGCGGGCGATGATGGTTTGGAGTTCATCTTTGTCTTGTTGGTTAAGTTTACTGACTGCCTCATACCAGAACGCAGATTCTACATGATTGCGCAACTCTGAATATTTGCGGAAGTGATCATCGTTGAGTGCCAACGCATAGCCGAGGCTCTGACGAATGGCGGGCGTGAACGAAAAAGCACGGCGACGCGTCCCGCCACGCCCAGGCTTGACCTCTACAAGCCCAAGCGCTCGCGCCACTTCAAGCTGTTCACGTAAAGACGCAACGCTGACGCCCAGCTCCTGACTTAGCTCGTTGAGGGTAGGGAGTCCGTGCTCGGCTTCCTCATGTGCGGCAAGGTAGCGCATAAATTCTGAAATATCAGGGGAAACTCGTTCTCGTGTGATCATAAGTATGATTAATCCGATTAATACGAGTATATGACTTTTTTTGAGGAACGTCAAGGCAGTAGTTTAAGATGTTAGGTAAATTTAATTTAGCAACCAATATTTTGAGCAAGAGGTTCTACACCTGCTTATTTCAGCAGAGACTTGCCTCAATGAATTAAGACTCGCCATATTATTGCCTCACAAAGCGGACCCACTTTTCGCGCAGGTCCACAATATCCACCAACCAGCCGGCGTCCATCCAGGCGAGGGCTTCGACTTGCGTACCTTGCTTTTGGTTGCCCCACCAGTCAAATTCTTCCAAGGCAGCTTGTGGCAATGAATCGTTCAAAACCTGCTCAATGCTTTCAAAGGATAATGTGACCTTGTCCTGACTTACGGGTAGACCCCGTAAGTATTTTTCAAGCGGATCGAATTTGCCGGTCATGGTTATTCCTTTAGAGTTCCAGGCTGTTAAGTAATTTTTTCAAAGCTGACAACTCCTCCGCGGATAATGTCACGCCTTTGCCCATTTTGCTGTGATCAGCCGACCAATCGCGGAGGTCGTATTTGGGGTCGCGGTCGTTCCAACTGATCAGGTTAAGTTCCTTCGACCAACCGCTGGCAGAGGTGGAGAGCACGCCGATCTTCTTGATGATTTCATATTTGATCTCAGACATTGAAAATCTCCTTGGGTAGAACAAGATGTACGAATAGTAGACTGTACCTGAGGATAACTCGGGTTTACGGCGCAATCACGGGTTTGATCTCGAGCCACAATGCGCCGCCATTGGATGTTTTGACAAGTGCAGTCTCGTCGCCAGCACGGGCAATTGCCCAACCAGTTTGTGGATCGACAAAGGTGAATTGCCCATCCCAGTTTACAGACTTGACATAGTTCCAACTAAGTCCGCCATTAGTGGAGCGGTAAATATCTCTGCCAAGTAGAAGGGCGTCGGTTGCATTGAAAAAGAATAGGGTGGCATTCGAAGCAAGGACAGGGTCGGGCAGGTGTGTACTTGTCCAGGTGGAACCGCCGTCTTCACTGGAATATAAATAACTGCTGAAGACCTGTGGCGGGTTGTATTCGGTGTCAAAACAGCCGACCAGCACACGGGTAGAATGATCCGAAAGCAAATGAGGTTGATAAGGCTCACAGTAGGGCGAATCCACAAAGAGAGTCAGTGCGTCACTCGGAGGTGGAAGTCCACGAACATCCCAATTGGTGGCTCCGTCTGTAGTCACAGCGTATTCAGGTGGGGATGGAGCATACGCGCCAGTGGTTTGCCAGGTGAGCAGACCATGATCGGCATCGGCAAAGACGAGACCGGTGTAATTGACGCCGACATCACCAACCAAGAGTAACCAAGTGCGCCCGCCATCGGTGGTACGGAAGAATTGCGCAGCATAATGCGTACCCGCGCCCAAATAGACTCCGCGCATCATTAACCAGAGATGGGTGGCATCCAACGCGCTGAACTCAGCCCAGAGGAATTCGCCATAGGCTGTGTGATTAAGCGGCGCACTGGCGCTCCAGGTGTGACCAGCATCAGCGGTTTGCCAAACCACCGCCTCAGGCGGGATTTGATCGTTCGCCGCGAAGATGACCCAGGCGTGTTGCGCATCGAGAAATGTGCCATAGACCTGAATCTTTGCATCCGGCGGCATGACCTCCGGCGGTGTGACCTCGCGCCACGTTTGCGCGCCATCGGTTGTGACCAGTACCTCACCGCCACTCAATGACCATCCGTTCAACACATTGTTCATGGTGATGGAATCGAGTTTGATGGCTTCGCCGGATTTATGTTGTGAGGCGGACGCAGGCTGCGCTGAGACCTCAGGTGCAGATATAGGCTCAGGCGGCAGGTTCGTTTCGCTTTCTGTGAGAGCGACTTGTGGTGTGGATGTTTCACTTGGTGTGACCAGTACAAGCGTTGGTAACGCTGTGGCTGAACTCAAAGTCGGGGATGGCAACTGGGTTGTTGTGGTCGGCGTGCCTGTGCCGCAGGCAGTCAAAATGACAAGCGCTAAAACGATAAGGATGATACGGCAATATTTCATGGGTTTATTGTATCGCCTTATTCTTTTTCACGGTAAACATCCTAAAAGCACAGGGACATTATGAAAAAATCACTATGACTTAAGTGGGATGACTAAAGGCTGACCCTCCCAGCGGGGAAATTATCAGAAATGCAATTGACTATTGCGCAAATATTTGGATGATTCCGAAAGGCATCATCTACAATGTTTTCTGGAAATCAAAACCAGATTATCTTGATCCGAAGAACCTTACCCCACAGCTTTCAGGAGAGTTCATGACGCGCGACTTTAACCGACCTGCATTACTTCCCAGCTTGATCCTTACTCTTGTGTTGACACTGTTCCCTGCTCCGGTCCATGCCTACAGTGCAATAGACCTTCCGCCGCTCAACGCATTCATTGAACAAGTCAGCAATGGTGAGGCGGATGTTTTGCGCGGTATCTATGTCCCCGGTGTGTTTGCTGATTTGGTTTCGCCCCAGCCTACAGGAGAAGCGGCATTTATCTCATCCAATGAAGATACTCTTACGCAATTTGGATTGGCTTCACGCTATGGCTCCACTGGTCTCCTCGCACATAATCGACTGGCAGGTAAAAACTTTTTCTTCCTTGGGGAGGGACGGTTGTTTTATCTGATCTACGGCGATGGCAGAATTGAGACTTTCGTCGTTACCCAATTACAACGCTTCCAAGCCTTGGACCCAGAAAATGTCTACAGCAAATTTGTCGATCTTCACACAGGTGACCTGTTAACTGCCGCGGGGCTGTTTATGCTAGTATATGCTCAACCGGGCAAAGTCATTTTGCAAACCTGCATTGACGCCCATGGAAATCCCTCCTGGGGTCGGCTGTTTGTCATTGCCGAACCTTACCGCGGGGACGATCTTGCTACCAATGAATCTGACTGACTAAGCTGAGTGTGCCTATCTTTTGGATCAGGAACCGCCTCTTTCCCAGCCGGTCATTGCATCTCAGCTCCTCGTCATTTATCAATACACAACACAGACTCTGCTATAAGGGTCTGTGTTGTGTATTGACTACTTGATTTGTTGCCGGGAACATTTCGGCCTGTGGTTCGTCTATTCTCCATCAAAATAAATTGGAGAAACAAAATGAAACGAAACACTTTAGTATTATTTATCCTTGCGCTTAGCCTCTCGGCTTGCGCCGCGCCTGCGGCTGTAACGCCTGCGCCTATTTCCGCGCCGATCAAGATCAACACGTCCGCCCCAAGTGTGCCAATGACCGCAGCTCCGGTTGAACCGCAGGGCAAACTCCGCGCGCCATCTTTTGAGTCGCAAACATATATCAATGAAGCCGTTGGTTTCGCCTTGGAATACCCCGCCCAGTGGACGGTCAAGGAGACGCTGGTGGGCGAACGCGGTTCGCAAGCGGTGTTGCTTTCCAAGCCTGAGATTGCCGATCTCGCCATTGTGCCTGCTGGTGAAACGCGCGTGGCTATCACCGTCTATCAATGGGACCCGAAGAACGATCTCACCGCGTTTGTTGAAACCCGTAAGACCGCCTGGGAAGCTTCCGGTTTTACCATTCTGGATGAAGAACCGCTCACGCTTGACCTCGGGCTGGCTGCCGTCCGATTCACCGTTCAAACCTCTGACGGTTTTACCGTCCCATTTTTATTCGCCGCCATCGGTGATCAATACCTCTCCATCAGCGGTGAAGGTGACCTTGCTCTCATGCAAGATATCATGCAATATCTCCGTCCTGTTTCGCAATAAAAAAGCAAACGACCTCTCTGAGTTATCAGAGAGGTCGTTTTAACTCAGATTGATTTCAGTCGTCTTTTTGTACGTTTGAGATCGGGGTCAGTAGAATTCCGATATAGGGGAGCAATCTCACCTGGTTGCGAGCATCTTCGCTCATGCGTTTACCACCATCCAAACCTGAGCCGACAAAAAAATGCTTTGTATCGCTGGAACGCAAACCTGAAAATTCAACCTTGAAATTTCCAATATCCGAATGTCTTTTCCGATATGCGTCCAACAATGCGCACGTCTTGACGCTTTTCGCACCCAGCTCTTGGCAGATCTCTTTTGCCTTCACCATGGTGAAGCCTGTGGAGACTAGATCGTCAACGATTAGAATATTCTCGCCCTGAATGTCGCTCAAGTTCGGCTTCTCGATCGTGATGGTGTTGTTGTTCCTGTCTGAGAACGCAGAGATTAGCTCGATATTCGTCATGCCAAGTTTACGCAGCTGGCTAATGAGATTGTTCGCAAAATACAAGCCGCCCATACCAAGGGTCAGTACCTTGAAACTAGACTTTCTGTAATGTTCGTAAATGCGCTTAGCCAGTTCTTTGGTCTTTTTTGTAACCGTCGTCTGATCGAATATCTTTTGGATCGTGAAGCGGTTATCCACCAATTCTCTTTCCTGCAATTCACCTATTAGCCGCGAGACGCCACCGCTACCAAAGTACATTAACGCCATTGCTGTAAAAAATATCGCCACAAGCATCCATTCGAAATACAAAGAGAGCGCCCTGCCGGTGCTTTCCCGATATGAACTTAGTGAGAACATACCCAGTAAAACACTCGCCAGCAGAAAGCAAATATAGAGTAGGATCGTAAAGTAATGCGCACGTGACTTTTGAACCTTATCCTCCAGAAAACTGGTGATGCTCAAGCCGTAATAGATTTGGCTTTCCACTTGTCCGCCGAGTAGTTCCTGGTGGGTGTTTTCGATGAACTCAGAGCGCAGAATGGTTGCCATGAGTAGGATCACATAATAGCTGTCAATAAAGAACAGCCCTAAAATTAACAATACGATGACCGTAGGAATGATCACGAGTGAGAGTGGTGAATTGAGTTTGGTTATGTCGAATAGAATACTGCTGCCGGTGATCATGATCGTGATCAGGCTAAAGCCGTATTTTCGCAAGTCAACAGTGATACGGTCAAAACGGTCGATGGTGCTTCTGGTTTCGCGCCATTCGATTTCAAGCGATTGCAATTCTCTTTGATGATCGCTCGGTTGGCGTGGATTCGTGCTGGTGATTTCGGGCATGGGCGGCTCTCTTTCGCAGGCAAAAGTTCAACATCATAAGCATACAACCGAAGTTACTCATTTACAAGCGTCTTAGCACATACCTACACTATGATGTTTGTTACTACCTGCAGGTAGATTTTCCCGTGGCGTATTTTAAAGGTCAATTAAAAACTTGTTGCCTGATTTCGCGCTTCGTCAGAAGCGCTTCCAAGACCCCGCCGCCGATGGCGAGTGCTTTATCTGAAACAAGCTGACATAAACCCGCATCGTCGCGCGCATCTACGTCACCGATCTTCATGCCTTTAGTCACCTGCAAGCCATCGTGGATCAATCCACGCAACACCCCCGCAAACGGACTGATCACTGAATGTTCAAGATTGATCACCGCAAGCACCTCACCTGCCTCGACATGTTTGCCGATCTTCTTCAACCCCATGATCACACCAGCGCTTGGCGCGCGCAATACCCGGCGCGGATCGCCTTCGGGTTCGCCGCTATCGGGTTGCGTCGCTCCGGTCCAATAGACTCGGCCGAGGGTGTGGCTGCGGCGGGTTTCGATCACAGCGTGGCAATCGCTCCCAGCGGTGAAGCCAGGTCCAAGTCCGATATGAAGCGGGACTTGAGTCGGCAGTGGGGCTGGAGGCGTCTTGATGAGTCTTGCGTCCACTACTGCGTAAAATGTATTGCGTAAGAGAATATCCGCATTTGGATCGATCAGCACAGGGATTTCATCTGGCTTATCCCATGTTGAAAGCTGGTCAGCTTTCAACAGCCTGGCGGTCACGCCTTCAACCATGTGATGCCCTTCGTAGACAGCCTCTGAAAATGAGACCGTGCGCCGCACCGCCAAGGGTTGCGCGAGTTCCGAGATCACAACCTGGATGCCCGCGCGCTGCAAACGCAACGCAACACCGGTTGCGAGATCACCACCGCCGCGGATGAGTACAAAATTATTTTTGGACATTTGTTTTCTGAGTGGCTTCAAGCTGTTCGGGCTCTGCCTGCGCGTGGATCTCCTGCTCCTGCAGCATGCGACTGAACGAATACAGCAACAAATAAACGAACAGGAAGAAGAATGTATAACTTAACGTGAACGCTGCGAGTCTGCGGCTGGGATCAATAATGAGTCCTAGAATGCTCACCGCAGTTTCAGCCGGGTTTTGCAGAATGTCCCATGAGTTCAGCCGTACAAAACGACCGACATAAATGCCGAAACTACTCAAGACGGAAATGACAAAGATGAAGGACCAGCCGACAAAGCGACCGAAGGTGCGCATGACGATATCCTGCATCAGATATAGCGAGACAATGCCCAATAGCATGGCGGTCCATGAACACCAGACCACGATGATCACGTCATACCAAAGCGGTGCGCTGGTGGAAACGCGTGCCAGGTCTTGTAGGTCGGTGAGCATATAGGGCGCGTTGGGATAGAAGATCAGCCACAGGAATGCGATGACCGGAATGATCAAGTATAGCCAGATGCGCCGCCACGAAACTGCATGGGCGACATAGGCGAGGATGAAAGGAATCCACGCGAGAAAGAGATTCCAGATCAAACCGGTGTGCCGGGTTGAGTCACTATATGCCACGCGCACGGCGACCAGGGCAATGCACACCGCGCAGGCAGCGTTGAGTAATACAAAGACGGCAATGTAATGCCGGTTACGAATGGAGAAATTACGGAGTCTGTTTAGCATGGGAACTTTTTAAACACAAAGGACACAATGGACACAAAGCGGTAAGCCGTCAGGCTGTCTCGTTCGTTTTCCTTTGTGTACTTCGTGTCCTTTGTGGTGAAGATTTTTATCATTGATTCTCGTTGAAATACAAGATCATATCGATATCGCCTGGCGATTGACCGAAGTCTGTCAACATGGCGGCGGCTTCAGTCTTGTGTTGCGTGCCGTGGTTGATGAGATGCAACATCGCCTGCCATAGAACTCTTTCATGGGGCGTGCCATCGGTGGCTTTGTAGCTGAATTTGCTGTTGAGTCTTTCTTCAGTGACATTCTCCACGAAGGTCATCAACAACTTTTCTTCCTCAACCCAACGCGCACGTAGCGACTCGACGGTGGGGAAGTCTTCCGGTTTCAAACGATAACTGGGTGATGTCCCTTCCCAGCGCTGACGCCAGATCCAGTCCGCGAACAAAGCGTGGACGAGCGTGCCGCGCAAGCCGCCATGCGGGAATGACGCAGGCGCGAGATATTGTTCCTCGGTGACTCTGGATAATGCATCCAGAATTTTCCTGCTCGACCATTGGTCGTATTTGTAAAGCAATAAAATGTCTGGTTTGTTCATTTTAGAAACTCCAATAAGATCGGGTTCACTAGTTCAGGTTTTTCATAATGCGGGATGTGCCCGCAATTCTCGATCACATGCAGCTTAGCGTCTGGCAGCGCTGCACATAAAACCTGACTATGTTCAAACGGCACAGTCTGATCCTTGCGCCCCCAAAATAGCAGAATCGGTTTATTCATTGTACCAAGCGTTTCATAGATTTGAATGAACGAATCCAGCATCCCGTTTCTGATCGTCGAAAGGATGGCGCGCATGAAGCCTTTGTATTGCATCTGGACCGAATACTGCGCCGTGAAATGCTCCACTAATTTTGGATCGAAAAAATCCTTCGCGTTACTTTGGACTAAAGGACCGCCTCCAACCAAGCTGAGAACTGCTTCTGCTACAAATGGAATTTTCACTGCCTTGAGCATGGGTGTCAGTGCAATCGACTTGGCTCCAGCCGGGTCGATCAAGGTTAGTTTGTGAATCCGCTCCGGGTGGCGGACGGTAAAGGCTGAGGCGATGAGTCCGCCCATGGATAGA